>CAZRUV010000191.1:0-2517 GCA_964603315.1 uncultured Rhodobacterales bacterium | reverse complement strand
GCCTGAAAAATATGGCTTATTTGCAAGGGGTTCTGTCCGAGGCTGCAGAAAGTCCCGATACGCTTCCTGCGAAATACTCCGAAAACGACAGGAATTCGTGCAAAACCTGAGCAAAATTCGCACGTCCGTACGGCTTTGCGGCCATCCAATGAGTTGGTGAGTTGCAAAGGCTTGCGTTGAAGGCCGAAAAGCAGAGAGGGTCAAAGGGATCGAGACGCTTGTGGGTTTGGCGAGCCGAATGGGGGAATAACCGGTGCTTTCGCGCCAGCCTGATACTCTTTGATCATCCGCTCTTTTGAGACATTGCTGCACAATGTCTTGCCCCGTTGTGAACGATCCGTCGTTACCAGACCTGCGTGTCATGGTCTGTCCTTTGCTTGGACGGATTGCCAAACCTCAGTGGACTGTTTTGAGGCGCCCGGTCATGTGTGTCGCCAATAAGGACCTGAGCCGCGTCAGGGTGTGGTGGACCACTCAATCCGCATTTGAGAGGCCGACGATTTCGATGATCGTCCCGTTTCGCGTGGGCACCAGTTGCGCTGTTGCATCGTGTGCCTCGGCAATGGCACGCACCAATGACAATCCAAGCCCGACGCCTGGAGAGTTTCGCGAGCTGTCGACACGATGAAATCTGTTGAACACCCGATCATGATGGTCCGCGGGTATTCCGGGTCCGCCATCCTCGACGCGTATGTCAACTTTTCCCGACCTTTTGACAATGCGTAGCGTGACTTCGTCGCCAGCAGCGCAATACTTCAGGCAGTTTTCGATCAGGTTGCCGATCATCTGTAGCAACAGGTTTTTGTCGCCGGAGACGGCGGACACCTCCGGGTCGACAAAAGAGCTGAATTGGATGCCGGAGGCCGAGAATTCCGGCAGATACAGTTCTTCAATGACTTGGACCATGTCTTCGACCGGGACGCGTTCCAGTTGGAGATGCGTCCCGTTCGACAGACCAGCAATGTCGAGAAGCGATTGAAACGTCGCACTGAGTTCGTCGATATTCTGAAGCGCCCTGACCTTCCGTTCTTCGAAATCGGTACCTTCGACCAATCGCTCGACGTTCTGCCGGACGCGTTGCAGAGGTGAACGCAGATCATGCGCGATATCAATGCTGACTTGCTTTTGAGCTGCGACGGCGTTTGACAGTTTGGAGAGCGTGCGGTCGATTTCGTTCTCGACCAGCCAAAGATCGTCACCGCGGGGTTCTGCTTTGATCCGCGCGGCGAAGTTGCCTGTCGAGGCGGCATCAAGAGCACCTGATATTGCCAAAACCCTTTTTTCCGTGATGCGCCCAACACGGCGGCCCAGATAAAGACCAAGTGCGATAAGGAGGAAAAAGCCGCTCAACAAGGCTATCACAAATGGCTCAAGCAGTTCGGAGATCACTTCATCGCTGGTCCCCTGAACGATCGTATAATCGCCAACCTCGTCGATGCGCAGCCAATAGGAAATGGGTTCATCGAATTCCGTGTGATCAAGGCCCAATTGATCATGCGTCGCCAATGGCGTGTCTTGCGGAGGGAACAAAGAAAGGCCGCCCGCAATGTGTGTACCGTCAGCATCGAAGAGGCCATAGATCCTTGATCTATGGAGGTTTATCTTTGCTGCGGTGTCTACCGCCCGGACAAGCCCCGTTTCACCGTCACGTGCCAGTATCTCCTGAAAGGCTGGTGCATCGTCCCGCATCAGGTCCAGCGCCCAATCTGTCATTTCGAACCGTGACAGGAAAAAGGCAAAGACGAACACAACAACGACAAGCAACGAATAGAGCAGCGAGTATTGCAAAGTCAGCTTGTTGCTGGTTCGGAAAACCAGCGGGCGATTTTGCTGGTGGTCATTCATGGATCTGATAACCGGCGCCGCGCACCGTGCGGATAAGTGTTGAACCAAAAGGCTTGTCGATCTTCTCCCTCAGTCGGCTGATCTGAGTTTCCACGACATTGGTTTTCGGATCAAAATTCACATCCCAGACGGCCTCAAGAAGCATTGTTCGGGTCACAACCCTATCCTGGTTTTCCATCAGATAGCAAAGTAGCCGGTACTCACGGGGTTGCAGCAGAATTTGCCTGCCGGATCGGGTCACTTTTTGACTGAGCAGGTCGACATGCAGGTCCGAGACGTTCAGCTCTCTGACATCGCTGTCTTTATTAACGGTACGTTTGCCTCCCAGCAGCGCGACGCGCGCGGACAACTCGGAGAATGCGAACGGTTTGGCGAGGTAGTCGTTGCCGCCTTCGGTGAGGCCTTCGACCCGGTGTTCGACCGATCCCATGGCGCTGAGAAACAAGACCGGCGTGTCGCACCCGGCATGTCGTACCGCCTTGACCAACGACAGTCCGTCAATCTCGGGCAACATCCGATCAACGATGAGGACGTCAAAGTCTTCATCAAGTGCAGCAAGCAATCCCTTGCGACCGTCCGCGGCCACAGCAACGGTGTGCCCCTCCTGGTCAAGGCCGTTGACCTGCCCCCCAAGGCTCCCTCATTCATAACGAGAGTTTGCGGGTTTGGATT
>CAZRUV010000190.1:0-2566 GCA_964603315.1 uncultured Rhodobacterales bacterium | reverse complement strand
TTACCACGGGACACGCCATTCGCGGCGTCTGGGTTCCGGTTCGGCGACCCCGGCGAGGGACATGACGCGGGCCGCTTCTTCGGCCAGCAGCTTTTCCTCGGCCAGCCCCTTGATTGGGACGCGGCCCACTTCGAGCATCAGGGGCGCGGCCAGCGGAGTGACGCGTTGGAGTTCAATGAGATCGATGCGATCACCGATGCGGGCGCACATCTCTTCGATCCGGCCAAAGTCGACGAGGCCGCGCATCGCCTCTTCCCGCGTGATGTTCAGCATCAGGTGGTCCGGGTCGTATTTGGCGAGCGTGTCATAGAGGATGTCGGAAGAGAAGGTGGCCTGGCGACCGGTCTTGCGGTTGGACGGCAGGTTGCGTTCGATAAGCCCCGCAATGGTGGCAGAGGCCCGGAACGTGCGTTTCATCACCGCATTGCCCGCAAGCCAGCGGTCGAGGCCGTCGCGCAGTGCCGCGATGTCGAACAGTGGCTGGGGATGTGTGATCGGGTCCAGACCCCAGATGAGCGTGGCGTAGTCGGTGGCGAGAAACCCAAGGGGGTTGAGGCCGGTTTCCTCCATCCGTTTGGTGAGGAGAAGCCCTAGAGTTTGCATCGCATTGCGCCCGGCAAATCCGTACACAGCCGTATGGACCCGGCCATCATGGGGAAAGCTCTCGATCAGGAGGCGGCCCGGCTCGGGCAGGCGGCTGACGTCGCGCTGAAGGGCAAGCCACTCCGCCGTATGCGGCGGCAACTCGGGCCAAGTGTCCTGCTGGAACATCTCGATGATGCGATGGCTGAGCTGGGTGGACGTTGCGAACTTGGTGCCCAGAAAGGTGGCGATCTTGGGCTTTTTGGCGGCGTCGCGGGTTACCTGAACGGTCATTTCGCGCAGACTGTCGTAGCGGACGATCTGGCCGCCGATGAGGAACGTGTCACCCGGGGTGAGCGTGGCGGCGAAGCCTTCCTCGATTTCGCCCAAGGGTTTGCCGCCGCGCCCCTTGTAGCGGACCTTGAGCGTGTCGGTGTCCTGAATGGTGCCGATGTTCATGCGGATGCGCTGCGCGGCGCGCGGGTCGCGCAGGTGCCAGCGTCCGTCCTGCGCCTGCTTCAGGCGTTGCCATTGGTCGTAGGCCCGCAAGGCATAGCCGCCGGTCGCGCAGAAATCGAGACAGGCGTCGAAATCTGACCGGGTGAGGGTGCTGTAGGCGCCCGTCGTGATCACTTCCGCATAAAGATCATCGGCGTGAAACGGACCAGCCGCGGCGGTGATCAGGATATGTTGGCAAAGCACGTCGCGGGGGCCCGGGCCCCGTGGATCGCCATCCAGCGCGCCTGCGTGCACGGCCTCGAGTGCCGCCACGCATTCGACCACCTCGAACCGGTTCGCGGGCACCAGCAGCGCCTTGGACGGGGCGTTGTAGCGGTGGTTGGCGCGCCCGATGCGTTGCACGAGCCGCTTGACGTTTTTCGGCGCGCCGACCTGTATGATCAGATCCACGTCGCCCCAGTCGATGCCGAGATCGAGCGTGCCGGTGCAGACAATGGCCTTGAGATCGCTGGCGACCATCGCGGCTTCGACCTTTTCGCGTTGCTGGCGATCGAGAGAGCCGTGGTGGATCCCGATGGGCAGGCCTTCGTCATTGGCGAGCCAGATGTTGTGAAAGTAAAGCTCGGCCTGGGCGCGGGTATTGTGAAAGATGAGGGTGGTCTTGTGTTTCTTCACCTGCTCCAGCACGGCGGGGATCGCATATTTGCCCCCCGAACCGGACCAGGGGGGCGGCTCCTCGGTGACCAGCATCTGGATGTCGGGCGGCGGGCCGGGATCGGCGTGCAGAATGGCGCAAGGATCGGGGTGTTTGGCCAGCAGATGTGCAATGGCATCCGGGTCTTCGACCGTGGCGGAGAGGCCCACGCGTTTGAGGCCGGGGCACATGGATTGCAGGCGGGCGAGCGCCAGAAACATCTGGTCTCCGCGTTTGGATTCCGCCAGCGCATGTATTTCATCGACCACAACGCGTTTGAGACCCGCAAACATGCGCGGCGCATCCTCGTATGAGGTAAGCAATGCGAGGCTTTCCGGAGTGGTCAGCAGGATATGCGGCGGGTCTGCGCGTTGGCGTTTTTTCTGTGTGGCGGAAGTGTCACCGGTGCGGTCCTCGATGCGGATGGGCAGGCCCATATCCTCGACCGGGGTGCGCAGGTTGCGTTTGATATCCGCCGCAAGCGCCTTGAGCGGTGAGATGTAAAGCGTGTGGATGCCGTCATGGGCCCCGTCGACCAGATCGACAAGCGAGGGCAGGAACCCGGCCATGGTCTTGCCGCCGCCCGTGGGGGCGATGAGCAGCGTGGCGGGATCGTCGGCGCGGTCCAGCATGGCCTGCTGGTGGGGGTGGATGGACCAGCCGCGGGTGGCGAACCAGTCATGAAAGGTTTGCGGGAGGGTTGCCATGCGCGTGAACTTAGCAATGTTGACGCTGCTGGAAAGTGCGGGAGCCTCCGGCGGGAGTTTATTTGGCAAGATGAAGAGGGATCAGCGCGGATTGAGTGCGTGGATTGCGTGTTGCAGCGTCTGC
>CAZRUV010000189.1:0-2568 GCA_964603315.1 uncultured Rhodobacterales bacterium | reverse complement strand
GGCTCCAAGCAGACATCGGCGAGCAGGGTGCTTTGCTAAAGTGGCGTCGGTCGGGAAAAGGCGAAAACGGAGTGGGTTGGGTCCATATGTCCAACACTGGCGCGAACAAGGCTCAGTTCGACGTGAGGCCCGCCAAGGTTTCGCGCAGCCAAGTGCCGATGCGCACGGTGATGGCGTTTGCGCCGTTCTGGCTGGAGGTGACGGCCACAACCTCGACGCCGCCATCGGCGCGTGTCTGCAACAGGGGACTGCCCGAATTGCCCGAAATCACGCGGCAGCCCACCTCGATCAGGCCCGGTCGAAGTTCCTTGAGCGGACAGTCCATGCGGCCGGACAGGCGGAAGGGTATCATGCGGTGGTAGCCCAGAAGGGCGAATGTGTCGCTTTGCGCGGTGCCGAGGGGCAGGGGCGTGATGTTCTCGATCGGGCTGGACAGGCGCCAGAGGCCGATGTCGAACTCGGGCGTGTGGTCGCCTGTGCTCAGGTAGGTCGGGTGCCGCAGCCGGGCTGTGATCCGGCGGGTGGCGGCGGTTTCGCCGTTGAAGGCACCGGCGAGGAACAGTGATTGCGCGTCCGGCTGGTCGGACACGGTACCGCCAGCGCAGTGCCCCGCCGTCAGCACCACATCGGGCGCCACCAGCGTGCCCGAGCAAAACCCGCGATCGGGGTTGTTCGGGTCAAAGATGCGGCCAATCGCGGGCCACTGGCGCGCGTCCGCCTCGGGCAGGGGCGGCAGGGGCGCCAGCGTGTCGGCCGCTCCGGTCACGGGCCCAATCAGGAAAAGCGAGAGGATCAGGCGCTTCATTCGCGGCACGCTAGTGCGCTATGGCCTCGACGTCTATTGCGCCTTGCGCCGGTCTGGCGCACACCCTAGTTAGAGCCGAACCGAGACCACTACGACAGGACGCGCGCCACATGGAAACCTTTGGCCAGTTTATCCCCCTGATCCTGATCTTTGCGATCATGTATTTCCTGCTGATCCGACCGCAGCAGAAAAAGGTCAAGGAACACGCCGCCATGGTCGAGGCGCTGCGGCGCGGCGATCAGGTGATCACGCAAGGTGGGCTGATCGGCAAGGTGTCGAAGGTCAAGGAAGACAACGAGGTCGAGGTGGAACTGGCCGAGGGCGTGAAGGTCCGCGTGGTCAAGTCGACCATCGCGCAGGTGCTGACAAAGACTGAGCCCGCGAAATAATGCTCCAGATCGAGGGCTGGAAACGGGTTCTGATCTGGGCGCTGGTGGCGCTTGGCTTGGTGCTGGCGCTGCCGAACGGGTTCTACACCCGGGTCGAGCAGCACAATGATGCGGTTCAGGCGATTGAGCTGGGGGCGGATACGCCACAAAACCAGGCGCTGCGGGCGCAGTGGCCGGAGTGGATGCCGTCGAGCCTCGTCAATCTGGGCCTCGATCTGCGCGGTGGGGCGCATCTGCTGGCCGAAGTGCAGGTTGAGGACGTCTATGCCTCGCGCATGGAGGCAAGCTGGCCCGAGATCCGCGATTTGCTGCGGCAAGAGCGGGCGACCATCGGGACGATCCGCCTGCAACCCTCGGAACCGGACGAGCTGCGCATTCGCATTGGTGAGCCTGCCGGCATGGCGCGCGCGCTGGAGCGGGTGCGGTCGCTGGCGCGCCCGGTGCAGACGCTGACGGGCGTCGGCGCAAACGACATCGTGGTGTCGGCGGACGGGGCGGACGTGATCGTCGTGACGCTCAGCGAAGAAGAGCGACTGGCGTCTGATGAGCGGACCGTGCAGCAGAGCCTTGAGATCGTGCGCCGCCGGATCGACGAGGTGGGCACACGCGAGCCGACCATTCAGCGGCAGGGGACGCAGAGGATCCTCATTCAGGTGCCGGGCATCGGGTCCGCCGCAGAGCTGAAAGAGATCATCGGGACAACGGCGCAACTGACCTTCAACCCGGTGGTGAACCGCACGTCGGACGAAAATGCGAGCCCCGGTATCGGCAACAAGCTGGTGCCATCGCTGGACGAGCCCGGCACGTTCTACGTGATTGAAAGCGCGCCGGTGGTCACGGGCGAAGACCTTGTGGATGCGCAGCCGAGCTTTGACCAGAACGGCAGCCCGGCGGTCAATTTCCGGTTCAATACCTCGGGCGCGCGGCGCTTCGGAGACTATACGGCGGACAATATCGGCTCGCCCTTTGCCATCGTGCTGGATGACGAAGTGGTGTCGGCCCCGGTGATCCAGAGCCATATTCCGGGCGGATCGGGCATCATCACCGGCAATTTCTCGGTCGAGGAATCGACCAATCTCGCCGTGCTCCTGCGGGCCGGGGCACTGCCTGCCGAACTGACCTTTCTCGAAGAGCGGACCATCGGCCCGGAGCTGGGGCAGGACAGCATCGACGCGGGCAAGGTGGCGACCATGGTCGCCTTTGCCGCCGTGCTGGTGTTCATGGGGCTGAGCTACGGCCTCTTCGGTCTCTTTGCCAATGTGGCGCTGATCATCAATATCGGGCTGATCTTTGGCCTGCTCAGCATGATCGGCGCGACGCTGAGCAGGCCCAAGATCAGCCCGATAGTGATGAGCAGCGCCACACTCAGGTGAG
>CAZRUV010000188.1:0-2616 GCA_964603315.1 uncultured Rhodobacterales bacterium | reverse complement strand
CATCCGCCTCAAGCGCGCCATAGAGATCAGCCGCCCAGTGGATATCCGCCATCTGCGCAAGCCGGTCGATGCGCACGCCTGCCATCTCGAGATCATCGGAGGCTTCGGCATCAAACACACCATCGACGAACACGATCCTGAGGCGGTCCATATCGTCGAACAGCGGCCCTTCGTCGTTGTAAAAAAGTGCGGCCCTTGGCGCATCCGGCTGAACCAGCGAATCCGGGCGCGTGTATTTCCAGTATTCGTCCCGCCGCTCGGGCAATTGCATCTCCTGAACGCGCTTGACGGCCGCGTCGCGGGCCGGGCGCGACCAGGCCGCGCTGTCGGGCTTTGCAATCGCCTGCATCCGCGCGGCGGTTGCGTCCTGTTTCAATTCAGGGGCCGCCATGTCAGGCCACCTCTGCCAGAATGTCGGCGTAGCCGTTGTTTTCAACTTCAAGCGCCAGTTCGGGTCCGCCGGTTTTCACGATGCGACCGTCGGCCATGATGTGCACCACGTCCGGTTTGATGTGGTCGAGCAGCCGCTGATAATGGGTGATCACGAGGAACCCGCGCCCCTCGCTGCGCAAGGCGTTCACGCCTTCGGACACCAGTTTCATCGCGTCGACGTCGAGCCCTGAGTCCGTCTCGTCAAGGATACACATCTTTGGCTCCAGCATCGCCATCTGCAGGATTTCGTTGCGCTTCTTCTCGCCGCCGGAAAAGCCTACATTGACCGGACGTTTGAGCATATCCGCGTCAATCTTGAGATCCTTGGCCCGGGCGCGAATTTCCTTGAGGAAGTCCGCCGCGCTGATTTCGTCCTCGCCCCGCGCCTTGCGCTGCGCATTCACAGCCGTGCGCAAAAAGGTCATGTTGCCAACTCCGGGAATTTCAACCGGATACTGGAAGGCCAGAAACAGGCCCGCGGCGGCACGCTCTTCGGGTTCCATGTCCAGCAAATCCTCGCCTTCGAGCGTCGCAGTGCCGCCTGTCACCTCATAGCCGTCACGCCCAGACAGAACATATGACAAGGTCGACTTGCCCGATCCGTTGGGCCCCATGATCGCATGCACCTTGCCCGCTTCGACCTCAAGGTCGACACCTTTGAGGATCTGCTTGTCCTCTTCTTCCAGGGATACGTGCAAGTCTTTGATTTTCAGCATTTTCTCATTCCTCATTGCGCAAAGCGCGCATCATTTCCAACCAGTCGCGACCCGCGCGTCATTCCAATATGACGGCCGTGCCCGAAACACTGACCATCAACATGCTGTCCCCGACCACTTCGTAGTCGAGGTCAATTCCAATCACCGCGTTTGCACCCTGCGCCCGCGCCCTGTCCTGCAATTCGGACATCGCCGTGTCGCGCGCGTCCTGCAGCTTGGCCTCATACGCGCCCGACCGGCCGCCAACGATGTCCGTGATCCCGGCAAAGAAATCGCGCACCACATTCGCGCCCATGATCGCCTCGCCTACGACAACACCCTTGTATGCCGTCACCTTATGGCCTTCGACCGTCGATGTGGTTGTCATGATCATGTGTCTTCATCCTCTTCTACCACGGCAAACAGGCGTTGCACCCCCAGGGCAACGGCCACCGCCATCATCAAGAGCGCAAACCAGACCCAAAAGGACGTCAGCGCCCCCGGGGCCAGTGCGGCGGCCGCAATTGTCCCGGCGATTGCGGCAATCGCAAAGGCCAGTCCACCCTGTTGCGTCCCGTCAAGGTCCGAAACGGTGTGCCGCTTGATCCTCGGTTGTTCCGGTGCTGGCGACGTGAGACCCGTCATGGGTCTGATCCAAAGAACAGGAACGCCGCTGCACCGATGGACGCCCCGGTGAGCGCGCCGCCGATCACAAAGGCAAGGATCAGCGCCGGCGCGATAACCGTCGATAGAATGGCCCCGACCACGCCGCCGATCAAAACGGACAGCAACATGACCACGCCAACGGAACGTTTTGTTTTTTTACCTGTCTCGGCCATGGATCAGCCCACAGACCCTTCGAGCGAAATCGCGACCAACTGTTGCGCTTCCATGGCAAACTCCATGGGCAACGCCTGCAGCACATCCTTGCAGAAGCCGTTGACGACCAGCGCCACCGCCTCTTCCTCGTCCATCCCGCGCGACCGGCAATAAAACAGCTGATCGTCATCCACCTTGGACGTGGTCGCCTCGTGCTCCACACGGGACGAGTTGTTCTTGACCTCGATATACGGAACCGTATGCGCACCGCACTTGTCCCCGATCAGGAGCGAGTCGCATTGCGTGTAGTTCCGCGAATCCTTGGCCTTGGGGTGCATCGACACCAGCCCGCGATAGGTGTTCTGCGCCTTGCCGGCGCTGATCCCCTTGGACACGATCCGTGACTTGGTGTTCTTGCCCAGGTGCACCATCTTGGTGCCCGTGTCGGCCTGTTGCATGTTGTTGGCAATGGCGATCGAGTAAAACTCGCCCTGGCTGTCATCGCCGCGCAGGATGCAAGACGGGTATTTCTAGGTCACGGCCGAGCCCGTTTCCACCTGCGTCCACATCACCTTGGCCCGGTCACCCCGGCAATCGGCGCGTTTGGTCACAAAGTTGTAGATGCCGCCCTTGCCGTTCTCATCCCCCGGATACCAGTTCTGGACGGTCG
>CAZRUV010000187.1:0-2699 GCA_964603315.1 uncultured Rhodobacterales bacterium | reverse complement strand
ATCAAAAAAGGCGCCACCAGCCATTCCGCCTACAACCTGCGGCCCACGTTCAGCGACGTGGTCGAAAAACACACGCTTGCCGTGCTGGTCGAAAACGAACCGGGCGTGCTGGCGCGCGTGATCGGCCTCTTTTCAGGGCGTGGTTACAACATCGAAAGCCTGACCGTCGCGGAAGTCGACCATCAGGGGCATCTGAGCCGCATCACCATCGTGACCACTGGCACGCCTCAGGTGATTGAACAGATCAAGACGCAGCTTGGCCGGATCGTTCCGGTACACGAGGTGCACGACCTCACTGTCGAAGGGGCATCGGTCGAACGGGAACTGGCCATGTTCAAGGTTGCCGGCAAAGGTGACAAGCGGGTCGAGGCGTTGCGGCTGGCGGACATCTTTCGTGCCAATGTGGTCGACAGCACGCTCGAAAGTTTCATCTTCGAAATCACAGGCGCGCCGGAAAAGATCGACGCTTTTGCCGACCTGATGCGGCCGCTTGGCCTTGTCGAGGTTGCGCGCACAGGCGTGGCCGCCCTGCCCCGCGGCGACTAGCGCAGGCTAACGAAACGCGACATCCGGCTGCAACAGCCGCTTGTGGAATGGCAACAACTCGTCGATGGCGCAATAGCCGCCTTCGCGCGCTGCGGCCTTGGCGCTCGATACGGATGCGCCAAGGTGTTCGTAGACCATGCGCACAACCCGCTCGCCGTCCGGGCTTTCCCGTACGGTGCGGGCCACGTAGCCGACCCAGTAGTTCTGCTCGAAAGACGACACGCGGGTCAGGAAGTTGAAGGATGCGGTCCGCGCGTTCTGGCGTGAGATCATCGAGGCAACGCCGTCTTCCTGTCGGAACATTACACCGCGAAATTCGCGCGCGGCGCGCGACAGGGGCAGACCCTGCGCTTCCATCGCGGCACGCGCCTCATAACCTCGGACGTAAGTCGATGCCTTGTCACGAAAGACCCAGACGAGCCCCAGCACATAGCGCGACTGATCGAGGAAACTCCGCCGCGAAAAGCGATAAAAGCCCGACGGAAACACCTCTTCGGGGACGTGGCTGACATCCTGGCCCATGAAGGCGCGCAGAAACGGACTGTTCAGCGCATCCTCGCCCGCTTCGATCTTGTCGACAGGCTCCAGCAAGACGCGCGCGTCTACACCAAAGAATTCGCAGATACGCGACAGTACGTCAGGACGCGGGAAGCTTTCCCCGGACAGGTAGCGGTTGAACTGCGTGCGGTTGATGCCCAGTTGCCGCGACAATTCGGAAATCGACGGATAACTGCGCGCCAGTTGGCGCAGGTTCGCTCCAAACATGCTGCGCAACTCAGCAGGGGATCTGCGCAAATTCGACATAGGTGTCTCTTTTCGTCGACTTTCGGGCGCAAAACCGGCGCTTCACCCACAATATGGTACGCGACGCGCCGAAATTGACGCCAAACCGCATCAGACCTGACGTCAAAATGCAACCACACGATAATCGCGCCGACACAAAATGCAAGCGTACGTTGCCTTGTTGGGCATATTAAAAATCCTCCAAATTGAGTTTTATGAGAGCGCCCCAACTCAAGGTAGAAGTATGATTGGCGTAGTACTTTGGAGTGATCCAACCGAGAAAAAGGCCGTGATCTGGTGCGAGGACCATGGCGATCTCGCGTTCCTGTCCCGTCCCGACGCGGTGCACCTGCCCGACCTGTTTGTGGATGTCGGGGACGTGGTCGAATTTGAACTGCGTGCGGCGCGCAAAACGCGGCAGGTGGAAAGCGTGAAGATCCTGTCCGGCGCCCGCGCGGCCCCGCTCGTGCAGGAACTGAAATCCGCACCAAACAGTGACAATGCGCTCCGTGTCTCCAACACGGCAGAGGTCATCCCGTTCCGCCTGCAAGCTCGGGAGCGGCGCGCGGCCCGGTCCGAGCCACCGGTGCAGCGCCGCGGCTGACGCCCGCATGATGTCGGCATTGGGAAACTCCGGTCGAAATCTGACATGCACAGGCTGTCAATGACGCCCTAGGCTTGCCTCAAACCAATGAGGCCGCCATGACGCATTCCGATCTCGATCCTGTCCGCCGTCCGATATCATCAGCGCACGGGTTGCCCAACGCACATTACACCGACGCAGCCGTGTTCGACGAAGAACGCGACGCGCTGCTGGCTGCGGAATGGTCCGGGCTGGGGGTTGCGGCAGATGTGCCGGAACCGGGCGACGCCCGTCCGCTGGACTTTCTGGGCATGCCGCTTTTGTTGCTGCGGGACAAATCGGGCACTGTCCGGGTGTTTCACAACATCTGCCGTCACCGCGGCATGATTTTGGTGGATGCCCCGCGCAAGATCGAAGGCGCGCTGCGCTGTCCCTATCACAGCTGGTGCTACAGCACCGAAGGGCGGCTGGTGTCCACGCCGCATGTGGGCGGTCCGGGGCACAACACCGCAGACGGCATCGAACGCGCGTCTCTTGGACTGATCGAGGTACGCAGCCACGTCTGGATGGGTGTCGTCTGGATCAATCTGAGCGGCGATGCCGCCCCGTTTGAAGAGCACCACGCAGACCTGATGTCGCGGTGGCGCGAATTCGATGTGCCGCTGCATCATGGCGGTGCCGACAGCTGCTTTACGCTCGATGTGGCGTGCAACTGGAAGCTGGCGGTCGAGAATTATTGCGAAAGCTACCATTTGCCGTGGGTGCACCCCGGGCTCAACAGCTATTC
>CAZRUV010000186.1:0-2725 GCA_964603315.1 uncultured Rhodobacterales bacterium | reverse complement strand
AAAGAATCCCCCGGCTGTGAGAAAGGAAATCTCGCCTCGTTTCCCAGCATAGCATAGCATCCGGGTGAATCTCCGCTCTTCTCCACTCTAGAGGCTAAGAAAAGTTCAGCTCTTCTCCACTAGTGGTTACCCGTTGGGATACCATATGTGACACTATATGGTATCTTTCGTGGTGTCATACAACGGCCGATTCGCCCGAGCCAGAAAGTTACAACCCGGCCACTTTCGGAAAAACTTCTCTAGGCAATATCATAGGATACACATTGAAGAAGGGTGCCAGGGTGTTGAAACTCCGGCGTTAGAGGTCCGGAAGAGCCGAGACTCCATCCACTCACGTCAGTTTGGCCTACCGTGTAAAACCCCATAGTAGCGTGGACGCATCGAAAAAAATTCATTCTTTTTTTTTTCTTCGACAGTTTTTACCCTGTTTTTAGCACTTTGACCATGGTGAACAGTGATTCCGACAGCTCAGAAGATGTTGGAACGCAGCTGGATGCTATCAGGGCGCGGAAGGCTCCGAATCCAAGTCAAATTGAGCGAATTGCGGCCGAATTGTTGGCAGAAGACGACGACGCGTCGACGGCCGGTGTTGCCGTGAATGTGAACGAGATCCTTGCACCTGATGCTGCTGCTGCTACTGCCACCACTCCTCGCGCATCTCCTACGAAGAAGCGCCGTTTGCCAATGTCTACAACCGCCAGAGGATCTTCCAGCAAAAAGAAAAAGAGGCAGAAGAAACCACAAATCAAACATGGATGCCGTGTCAAAATCCAGAAGCGAAACCTATTCCAGCTGTGCACAAGTGACCAACAGCGCGCTCTGATCTCCTCTCAAGCGCAGAATAGACTGTATTATGGAACTATTACTTCTGGAAATGCATCAACTCACTACATTGTGGCAATTGATGAGTTTCCAATGGATGACAACAAGATCAAGGCAAGGAGGAATGTGCTCACTGTTGTGCATGAGGATGAGGAGGAGAAGATGTATGAATATGACAAGGTTGTTGATTCCGCCGCCATTCCGCCTTCTGATGGAAGAACAAGCCGCAAGAACAAGTCTGTTGTCAACTTTCTCTACACACACCATGAGGCATTGAAGGATACCAAGCATTTTCATCACTACTATGGAGAGGGTGACAGTGACTTTGTTGATTGGAAGATCCTTGGTGACACTGAGCATATTGGAGAGGACCAACAGCGCCTGGAGTTTCCAACACAACTTCAATATAAGAAGGATCTTCCATATGATCCTGAGAATGATGGCGACTTTGACTACAATCACTGGTTCTTTGAAGAATTCTTTCCATGTATCAAAGGGCATGCTGCTAAGATGGACAAGTACCTGAATGATCCAAGATCTTCCTATCACATTACCGCCCAGAGAGACAACATCAAGTTCTATCAGCCCAATGCTCCCTGGCACAATGAAGATCCAGATCACCTAATCAGGATCTGCTACACTCTTCTTCTTGCAGCAGCAACAGAAGTCCATCATGGAGTTGACAACCTTTGGAAGGCTGGACAGTCCAGTGGGCGCCATGACTATCCTGACTTTGGAAAGTACATCCCAAAGAACTACTTCAAAGCTTTCCTTTCTGCTGCAGCCTACTGTTGGTGTGAAGAGAAGCACTGGTATATGCCTCAGGATGAAGGCACCTGGGACATCTTCAAGCCTTGTCTACAATCATTCAATGATAAGAGGCGCTCCTTGGTGAAGACTGTACTGCTTCTGCTTGATGAGAGTATGTCTGGTTGGCGGCCAAAGACTTCCAAGCTTGGAGGATTGCCAAACTACACCTATGAGCCAAGGAAGCCTGTGTCTCTTGGAACAATGCTCAGGAATGGAGTGGAGTGTATCTGTGGAATGCTGGTATTCCAGGATGTTGTTCAGCTACCAGAGCATCAATCAGCAAAGAAGTATCATGGTGAAGAGTCTGTCTTGCCCAATCCCGCCAATGCAACAAGGAAGAAGACAATCTCCAGTCATACTGCTGAAGTTCTCAGACAAGTGGAGGGTGCAGGCCTGGAGGAAGGCGCCTGGGTGGGTGGTGATGCCTGGTTTGGTTCCGTGGCTACTGCTGTTGAAGTGTACTCCAAGTTCAAAGTCCACTCTACTTTCATTATCAAGAACAATGATGACATGTATCCCATGAGACCTTTGTTGGCAGTGTTGAAAGCAAGGTATCCCGAAAGAGCTGCAGGCCACTGGGTGACAATGACTGCCACTATTGGTGGAGTTCCACTCATTGCAATGGTCTATGCCTGGTCTTCCAAAGGTACCAGCTTCTTCCTGTCCACCTGTGGTAGGACAGATCCGCATCCAGAGCCATACAGGTCAAGCTTTGTGGATGACTATGGGGTTGTCACCCACAAAGAGCTGCAAAGACCACACCTGGCTCACTTCCTGTATGATTTCCTGCCTTTAATTGATGAACACAATAAGCAGAGACAGTCAATACTACAATTGGAAAGAGTGTGGAAGACAAAGAACTGTTGGATGAGGCTTGTCACTACTCTACTTGGAATGTCAGTGGTAGACTTCCAGAGGTACATAAGGAACAGAAGAGCCACCCACATGATTGATGATAGAGATGACCACCAGCACTCTTCTCTCATGACTGAAGATGATGATGATGATGATCTCAAGATCAGGTGGTTCTCAGACAGGATCTGCAAGTGGCTTGACACTATTCCAACAAGACAAAGAGCCACTCCAAGACTTA
>CAZRUV010000185.1:0-2875 GCA_964603315.1 uncultured Rhodobacterales bacterium | reverse complement strand
GTCAAAATCTCCTGTGACACTGAAATAGTGGCACAGTTTTACGGGGCTAAGACAGGGTCTCGCGTCGTACGCAGTCTCGCGGTTCATTCGTTTACGATTGAAAACCTCGACTTCGAGAGCACGGTTTCGGTCCCGCGCAATGCGATCATGGACGACAAACTGGGCGTCTTCAAACCAACCTTCGCTGAACTCGGTCACATCACGCGACAGCATCCAGAGGAGTTGATCTTCAATCTCCTCGCCAATGGGTTCGACACGCAGTGCTACGACGGACAGAATTTCTTCGATACGGATCACCCAGTGGGTGACACGACAGAGCAGACAACGACAGTAAGCAATATGGTTGCGGGTTCCGGTCCTGCGTGGTTCTTGCTCGACACCTCGCGCGAAGTGCGTCCGATTGTTTGGCAGGAACGCAAGCCATATGAGTTCGTCACCAAAACGAATGCGGACGATGACAACGTCTTTTTCAACAAGGAATTCCTCTACGGGATCGACGCACGGGTGAATGCTGGCTTCGGCCTTTGGCAATTGGCTTATGGAAGCAAGGCGGCACTCACCAAAGGCGCCTATGCGGCGGCGCGTGCGGCAATGATGAATTACAAGAGTGCGGAAGGCCGCATTCTGGGCGTGAAGTCAACCGTCATGGTGGTTCCGCCGGAGCTCGAAGATGCGGCACTGCACATCCTGAACGCCGACCTGAATGAGGCGGGTGGTTCGAACCCATGGAGCGGCACCGCCCAGTTGATAGTCTCGCCCTACCTGAGCGCCGCATAAGGAGGCATTGGCGATGACGACCCGTAGGCAAATCGCACACAGCCTCGGCACCGCTCTTTGCGAAGACAAAGACCCCGCAGGTGTTGCCCCGCAGTGGGTTCACCTGCTGCCATTGGGTGATGTCAAAGGCCGTGATGGCCGCACGTGGTCATTGCCGGACCCGCGTGCAATTGTTGCGGCATTCTTGGATGGCAAAGTCGATCTGCCTATCGACTTTGAACACCAGACTGAGCGCGACAAGTCCAGCAAAACTGGCCCAGTTCCGGCCGCAGGTTGGATCAAAGAATTGGACGTGCGGCCAAACGGCATCTGGGGCCGGGTCGAATGGACACAACACGCTCAGCAACTGATCGCATCGAAGGCATATCGCTACCTCAGCCCTGCCTTTCTGCACACAGAACAAGGCCAAATCGCGGCGCTTTCCGGCGCAGGTTTGGTCCATCACCCAAATCTGCTTTTGACTGCCCTCGCATCACAGGAGAAACCGATGGACACAGCAGCCCTCAAGAACATGATCGCAGACCTTCTGGGCATGGACACGTCCGCGACGGACGCAGAATTGTTTGAGGCTTTGAAGACCCGTCTAAATGCCGAGCCAGACCCGGAAAAATATGTGCCCGTTGCGGCGCTCAACAACCTCATGGATGATCGGAATGCACATCTGATTAAATCCACCGCAGCGCGTATTGAGCAAAAGGTCGGACAAGCGCTTGCGTCCGGACATATTTCGCCGGGCATGAAGGACTGGGCGACCGCGTTGTGTGCCCAAAACGAGGCGAGCTTTGACGCATTCATCGCAAAGGCAGCGCCTCAGTTTGAGCACTTGCATGGGGCCTACAATCATATGAGCGCACCTCCTCCAAGGGCCGGTGATGACGACACCGCACAAAGCGAACTCGCCGCTTCGATTTGTGGCCAACTCGGTCTTTCCAACACGGCGCTCAACGACTGATCCCGTGCGACCTGGTCGGATCGCGCAGGACTGGCGATGTCATTGACCTCTGGCATCGCCTCCACGGCCCACCAACGTCTGCTCACGGAGCGTTGGTAGGTCGCAGAACAGGTGAACACCGATGTTGGACCTACAGAAAAAGTTGCCACCACCATGCAAGGCCGCAGCGCGGTTTGTCGACGTGCTCGGGGAACATACTGCGCTCAAATTGATCCTTGAACTTGGGGGCAGTGAAGTCTTTATCGGCGAGCAACCGCGCGGGCGCGGCATGGTCGAGACTACTATTGGTTACCAAAGTGCATTGGCGCTGCGCGCAGCTATGCTGGAGCCTTCCTTCCGTATTCCACTTGCGACAGGATGGGTGGCACAGTGCCTTTACGTGCAGGGTATGTCCAAGAACGCCATCGCGCGCCGACTACGGGTTTCAGATCAAACCGTCCGCCGTATCATTCAACGCATGGAAGTCGTCGATGGTTGATACAGGGCGTCTGAAAGGTGCAAGTGGCGGGGCCTGCCACCCGGTCACGCCGGAAACCCCGCAAATCGCTCCGGGTCATCACCCGTGCTACGGCCGGCAGAATATCACCGTGTCACACTTGCCAAACGGCTCGTAGTTATGTGCGTCGCCAAGGTCAATGCCTCACTGGATGCTGCACTTGCCAAGATTGAGCAGGCCAAAGCGCTCATTCAGGTTGCTCAAAGTACTGTTGCTGGTGAAGGCCAACAGGCTGAAGAAGGGGGGTTGCACAACCCTTCAAATGGGCATTTAAGCTCGGTCATACATGCGCACGTTCGCGAGCATCGGCCCGGTCGACCGTCCAAGATTGACAGTGACCCAGAGTTGCGGGCATTCATTTTAGCCCGACTTGATCACATGACGTTTGAAGGTTTGGCACGGGCGGTGGCGGAGAACTTTCCACCGGAACGCCGGGTCGCGCGTACGACAATCAACGAATGGTGGCATCGCCGGATCGACCGGAAGTAAATTCCCATCCGGAGACTTCCGCAGTCTTCAGGTGTCTTCCGGTATCAAACCGACTGTTATAGGGGTATCAAACTGTTTGTTATACAACAGCAGCCCCCGCCTGCGGCTCCCCCGGGCAAGTGTGTTGTTCAAGCAGGCTGATATGGCCTGTTTTCCCTGAT
>CAZRUV010000184.1:0-2885 GCA_964603315.1 uncultured Rhodobacterales bacterium | reverse complement strand
ATTGGTCGGAGTGAGAGGATTCGAACCTCCGGCCCCTGCCTCCCGAAGACAGTGCTCTACCAGGCTGAGCTACACTCCGACCGATGCTGCGGATTACGCGGACGGATCATCTTTGGCAAGAGGCTTGTCGCGGTGGCGGTCGGATGACATCAAATCTCCGATGCGCATGATCGACGGTGTTCCCACACGGCTTCGCGTGCGCAGCACGGGCGTATTTTCCGAATTGCCCCCGCGGCTTTCGCGGAACACGATGAACAGGCCCGATGCGATGATGATGCCCGCGCCAACGCCTGTGTAGATGTCCGGCGTTTCGTCGAAGAACAGCAACCCATATCCGGTGGCCCAGAGGATTTGTGAATACTGCATGGGGGCGACGATCGCGGCTTCGCCGGTCTGGTAGGCGGCGATGATGAACCGTGCCGCGATCCACGCCATCACCGAGATGATCGCGAGCATGCCCAGATGTTCCGCAGGCATTGGTTTGTAGACAAAGACCAGTGCCGCCCCCATGACCACAAAGTTGGCCACCATGGGATAGAGCAGCATCACCACCGTTCGCTCCTCCGCCCCGATCTTGCGCACCACAATGGACGCAAAGGCGCCCGCGAATGCAGCGACGATAGCTGCCATATGGCCCAGCGTCAGGTCTGTTGTCCCCGGGCGCAGCACAACCATGACGCCTGCAAGGCCGACCATCACGGCAAGCCAGCGCGGCAATCGCACCTTTTCGCCCAGAATGGGGATCGACAGGACGGTGATCAGCAATGGGGTGGCAAAGAGAATGGCATAGGTCTGCGTCAATGGCAGGGCCGAAAACGCATAGAACGCCGACACGCCCGTGACCACCGCGCCCACTGTGCGCAGTGCCATCCACCACGGGTGTACCGGCAGCAACGTCCCGGGTGTGGCGTCGCGCATCAACATGATGGTGGCCAGCGGAAAGCTGAGCAACACGCTGAAAAACACGATCTGGATGGGAGAATAGATCACGCCCAACGTCTTGATGAACACATCATGCGTTGAAAACAGCCCAAAGGAGATGAGCGCAAGCAGCGCTCCCTTGGCATTGGAAGACATGGCGATGGGCCTAGTTTGTTATGGCCCGCTTTGATTAGCGGGCCAGTCAGAAATGTCTACGCGTCAGATTGACAGGGCGGCCTGGCCAAAGATGAATTGCCACTGGCTGCCATCCGTCATCGTGACCGTTCCCGAGCCTGTCGTGGCCGATTGGAAAAACGCGGTGCCGATGCCGCGCAGCCCATTGTTGCACACCACGGGAAAGCTGACTGTGCTGATGTCCTGGTACTTGTCGTATGTGCCGGTGCAAACCGCATTTCCGTTTGTGGCCTGAAAGCTGCCGCCGTGCAGGAAGGTGTCTGTCGCCGAGCCACGGAACGTCATGCCGTCCGCACCGATCACCGTCACGGGATAGGCCACGTCGCAGGCCGCAAGACCAAGCAGGCAGAGGCAGCCTAATGCGGCACGGATTTGGAAATAAGTCATTTCGGTTTCCCTTTCGTCCTTTTGAACGTAGTTCAAGTTTGGTTTGAACGACGTTCAGGACAAGTAGGGAAAACCTGCCGTGACAGCGCGCGCCAGATGTGCTGGCGCGCGGGTCGGTTCTCAGAGGCTTGCGTCGAGTGCGGCGAGGATTGCGTCGCCCATTTCAGCTGTGGACATCGGTGTGCCACCTTCGGGCCCCATCAGGTCGCCCGTGCGGGCACCAGATGCCAGAACCGCTTCGATGGCGTTTTCGAGGCGCGTTGCCTCGTCACCCTGATCAAAGGAATAGCGCAGCGCCATGGCAAAGCTGAGGATGCAGGCGATTGGGTTGGCCTTGCCTTGTCCCGCAATGTCCGGTGCGGAGCCGTGGACCGGTTCGTACATCGCCTTGGGACGCCCATTGGCCATCGGCGCCCCGAGAGACGCGGACGGCAACATGCCAAGCGACCCGGTCAGCATCGCCGCGCAATCCGACAGGATGTCGCCAAAGAGGTTGTCGGTCACGATCACGTCGAATTGCTTGGGTGCCCGTACCAGCTGCATGGCGCCGTTGTCGGCATACATGTGGCTCAGTTCAACCTCGGGGTAATCGGCACCCACGCGGGTCACGACTTCGCGCCAGAGAATGCCGGATTCCATGACATTGGCCTTCTCCATCGAGCAGACCTTCTTGTTGCGGCGCATCGCAAGCTCAAAGGCTGCGCGGGCGGCGCGTTCGATCTCGCTTTCGGTGTAGCGTTGGGTATTGATCCCGACGCGTTCGTTGCCCTCTTCGATGATGCCGCGCGGCTCTCCAAAATAGACACCGGAGGTCAGTTCGCGCACGATCATGATATCAAGGCCCGCGACCACGTCCTTTTTCAGCGACGAAAAATCCGCCAAGGCGTCAAAGCACTGCGCGGGGCGCAGGTTGGCAAAAAGGTCCATTTCCTTGCGCAGCCGCAAGAGCCCGCGTTCGGGTTTGACCGAAAAGTCCAGATCGTCATATGCCGGGCCACCCACGGCCCCCAGCAGCACGGCGTCCACCTCTTGTGCGCGTGCCATCGTGTCATCGTGTAGCGGCACACCATGCGCGTCATAGGCAGCGCCGCCCACAAGATCGGTGGAGACGTCAAAGGGCAGGTCGCGCTTGTCGCCGAACCAGTCGATGATGCGGGTGACCTGATCCATGACCTCGGGGCCGATCCCGTCGCCGGGCAGGATCAAAAGGGTAGGGGTGGACATGCGCGCGCTCCTTCGAATTGCTTGGCGCTCGCCTACTTGGACGGGGCCGAAATGGCAAGGTCCACCCAGACCAGCCGGTGCCGACTGGCGGTGGCAACGGTCTCGGCCATGGGGGTATCTGGCGCAGGCCACAACACCGCGCTGTCCACTACGGTCAG
>CAZRUV010000183.1:0-2913 GCA_964603315.1 uncultured Rhodobacterales bacterium | reverse complement strand
ACAGCCTGATCAAAGCGCAACGTCAGCGCATAGTGCCCGCGCGACAGGCTGCGCGCCGCCTTGATCCGCCCGGCAAAGCGGTGGCCAAGGTAACGCCCGGTGATGCGCTGGCCTGGCCGGTAGGCCGCTTGTCCGTGGTCGCGGGCCCGCGCGCTGAGCGTGTTCCAGTCGCGCGCGCCCCATTGATGCGCCACCGCTTCGAGCGCCTGCGCATGGGTGCAGGGGCGTCCCGCGGCCAGCAGCGAGGCCCGCATACGTTGCGCCTGCGCCTTGAGCGCCGCGCGCGAGGGTAGGGGGATATCCATATCCGTCTCCTTGTCTGAGGCCGCAAGGGTGGGACGTTCGGGGCTCCGCATTGCCGACATCAGCGACCGTAGAAACAGGGTCGGATCCTCAGGACTTCACCACGTGGCGGAGGGCAGGGGCCTGAACCCTATGCGCGGCTAGTTAGGCACTCACGCGGTCATTGGCAAGCGGGGCTGTAGGGTTGTCCGTGTCGCGGCTGCAAATCGGCAGATCATGACGCTTTGATGCAACAAAGGCGCGCGCACGAGGGATGGGATCATGCAGATACTGGTCCGGCCCGCGCATCTTGCGCGCATTGAGCGCCGCAGTGTCCAGTAAGTCAAAATGGACAGCCTCGATTGTGCCGCGCCAGCCGGGCGCAAAGCGGGCCTGACCAGCCGCAAACCAATTCAGCAAACGGGCGCGGTCCGTGTAGCCACGATAGTCAAAACACATCGTGCCATCGGTGAGATAGATGTGATTGCCCGAAAACGGGCTGTGCGGCACGATCCGTTCAGCGCGAAACCCCGGACGCGGCGGACCCTGCAGATAGACACCCGCAAGGATGTGGCAAGCCCCATGGGCAAAGAAGGCGCAATCCGAAAGCGCCCAGCGTTTGACCGGGTCCTCTTTGGTGCCGGGCCTGGGGCGGAACATCCTAGCCGTCGATGCGCGCACCCATGATCGCGATGGCCTGCTGATAGACCGTCGCCGCATTCCACTGCTTGATCACCTGGAAATTGGGCTGACCTTTCTGATAGCCCTTGCCCGGTTTCCAACCCTTCTGGCGCAGGAAATTCGCGGTCGAGGCCAGCGCGTCCGTCTGGTTGTAAAGATCGACGCGCCCGTCGCCATTGCCGTCTACACCATAGGTCAGCGCGTTGCCGGGCAGGAATTGCGTGTGCCCCAACTCACCATGTTTGGCCCCCTTGGTCGCGCCGGTGATGGACCCCTGATCGACCAGCTTGAGCGCGCCAATGGCGTGCGGTTTGAAAAAATCGGACCGGCGGCAATCATAGGTCAGTGTCACGATGGCCGACACAACGGAACTGTCCCCCATGAAATTGCCAAAGGCCGTCTCCATCCCGTGAATGGCAATCAGCACACCCGCCGGGACGCCGTAGTTGCGCTCGAGCGCGGCAAAGTATTCGGCGTTGCGCGCCTTGCGCTTGCGGCCTTGCGCAACAATCGTGTCAGCCCCACGGACCTGCATGAACTTGGAAAGCGAATAGCGAAAGGATTTCTGGTTTCTGTCGGCCGCAATCGTGCGGTTTGCGTATTGTGCCCCTTGCAGGGCTCGCAATCCCGGTTCCCGGACCCCTGCCTGCCGTGCGTCGCGGGCAAAGTCCGCCTTCCACGCCTCGAACCCGGTGCTGGTGTTGCCGCAGGGCGCCGCCTGAACCGCCCCGACAACGGCAATTGACAAAGTGAGGCCCAACGCGGTTCTGATCAGCATAACGTCGCTCCGTTTCGTTACCCGTACGGCCAGCGTAGCGGATGCGCAGGTGTCATGGCAAAAACAAACGGCGGATCGGCGCGCAGCTGGGCCTACCAGTTGGGGGTCGAGCGGCGCAGTTGGGCCAGTTGGGTCTCATATTCCGACTGCAGGGCGGCGCGGCACTTTAACGTTTCACACGCCCCCATCCTTGCCCTGATTTCGTTGGAGAGAAACGGCTGGCCCAGGTTTTGCGCTTGCCGCACCAGCGCATCCATCTCCATGTCCGACATGTCCTCGGCAAAGGCGTTCATGCGCTTCATCCCCAGCCGCGCGGCGTTGAAGGGCGTGGTTTTGGTGTCCCATTCGTAGCGATCTGTTGGGTTATCCTCAGCCTGTTTCACATCGCCCAATCCGGGTGTCACGACAGACAACATCTGCAATTTCATGTCCTGACTGCCAAAAATGAACGCCGCGCCCAGAGC
This sequence comes from uncultured Rhodobacterales bacterium, assembly GCA_964603315.1. Taxonomy (GTDB): domain Bacteria; phylum Pseudomonadota; class Alphaproteobacteria; order Rhodobacterales; family Rhodobacteraceae; genus Tateyamaria. The sequence continues at coordinate 708 of CAZRUV010000183.1, read as the reverse complement.
GCCGCACAGCACCACCACAACGGCGGCACCACTTGCCATCACGGAGAACCCCAAATTCCCTTTTGGCCGCATCGGGGCAACTACCGGTTTTGGCGACGATTGCACGTCAATGGACGGCGCCGGTGCTGGCACCCCGCGTTCCTTTTCGATCCGGGCAAGCCGCTCGGCAAAGCTGGTCTGGTCTTGTGGCATCTGTCACCCAGTCGCGTTCCGCGCCAAGATTGATCACCAACCAAGGAAGAAATTTGACGCGGCGGTGACATTGCGGCGACATGCAAAAAAGGGCGCCCCTCGAAAGGGACGCCCGTCAGTTCAGCTGCCTGAAAGGGAGGAGTTAGCAGCTGTAATACATGCCGAACTCAACCGGGTGCGGTGTGTGTTCGTAGGTTTCGATCTCTTCCATCTTGAGCGCGATGTAGCCTTCGATCTGGTCCTTGGTGAACACGTCACCGGCCAGCAGGAAGTCCATGTCTGCCTCCAGCTCTTCCATCGCTTCGCGCAAGCTGCCGCAGACGGTCGGGATGCCGGCCAGCTCTTCGGGCGGCAGATCGTAAAGGTCTTTGTCCGACGGCTCGCCGGGGTGGATCTTGTTCTTGATCCCGTCGAGGCCGGCCATCAGCAGGGCAGCAAAGCAGAGGTAGGGGTTGGCCGACGGGTCGGGGAAGCGGGCCTCGACGCGCTTGGCTCTGGGCGACTCGGTCCGCGGGA
>CAZRUV010000182.1:0-3011 GCA_964603315.1 uncultured Rhodobacterales bacterium | reverse complement strand
TCGTTCATGTCCACCACGCGGCGCCACACGACACGGCGGGTGTCGATCTCGAGGGCCGCGCCCCCGTAGAAGTGGTTGTCGATCATCGCGCTCAGCAGCGAATGCGCGGATGTGATTGCGTGGAAGTCACCGGTGAAGTGCAGGTTCATCTCTTCCATCGGCACGATCTGGGCATAGCCGCCCCCGGCGGCCCCGCCCTTCATGCCAAAGTTCGGGCCCAGCGACGCCTCGCGGATACACACGCACGCGTTCTTGCCGATGCGGTTCAGGCCGTCACCCAACCCAACTGTCGTTGTGGTCTTGCCTTCGCCCGCAGGGGTGGGGTTGATCGCCGTCACGAGGATCAGCTTGCCGTCGGCACGATCCTGCACCGAGTTGATGAAGCTTTGAGATACCTTGGCCTTGTCATGGCCGTAAGGCAGCAGGTCCGCGCTGTCGATGCCCAGCTTGGCCCCGATCTCCTGGATCGGTTTCTTGTCCGCTTCACGCGCAATTTCGATGTCAGTCTTGTAGGCCATGATGCTCCCCGCAGGTCTTAGGTCCAGCTATGCTGTCTTGGCCTGCATACAGGTGCATGCCCAGCGTCTATGCGCGCATTTCCGACATTTTGGAGGGATGTTGCGGCCCAAAGCGTGACACCGGTTTCATTTCGGAAACGGTTCAGGCGGTTTCGGAAACCGGCGCGCGTGCATTCAACGATTGCTGCAAGAGCGCGTTTGTGGCCATCAACTTGGCCCGCGTGTTGCCGGAAAAGGCGAAATCGAGATGGGGTCCGAGGTCGGGGTTGCGCTTGACGAGGCGGCGCAGTGCATCGGATGACAGGGCAAATATCCGGGCAGGCGCATTGACGCGCACCGTGGCACTGGCCGGCGCGCTGGTCATGCAGCCCATCTCGCCGATAAAGCCGCCGGGCCCGACTTGGGCAATCACCTGTCCGCCGATCTCGATATCGGCGCTGCCCGTGTGCAGATAGCTGAGCTGCGTGACCGGCGCGTCCTGCACGGTCAGTGTCTCGCCAGTCGCGCAATCGACCCATGAGCCCGAGCGCAGCAGTTTGCGCGCATCAAATCGCCGCAATGTGGGAAAGTGCGCGTCGAGCAGTGCCTGCTCTTCCTCGCGGAACCGCAAGCCGCGGGTCAGCACCCAGACCCGCGCTATGCCCAGGATCGACAGCGTGATCCAGCTGATCTGGATGATGGCGGAAAAGAGGTTCCAACTCGCGAAAAGCGACACCAGCACAAGCGACGCCCCGGCGAGGTTCATCAGCGCGTATGGATAGCCATTGCCGCGCACCAGCCCCAACTGCAACAGGCCGTACGAACCCAGATAAAACGCAACGCCGGCAAACCCTGCCAACTGGTACAGGTCAATCACAATCCGCCCCCCCAGGCACCCTGCGGGGCAGGTTGCCCGAAGCGGGCTTGGCAAATCAAGGGTGATTGCGCTCAGATCATGCCCGGCGCCCAGGCCGGTTGATCCGGGATATGCAGCCGCAGCCTGTCACCGACGACCAGTGCGCCGGGTCGTTCAACCCAGGCCGTCACCCCCCGACGCCCCTTTGCGGCCGCCTTGAAGCCCTTGCCTGCGTCGCCGTGGTGGCGCGCGATTGTGAGGCCGGGCTGGTGGCAGGGGCGGTTCTCCATGTCCACTACGAGGGTCGTGCCGCTGTCAGACTGCAGCCGTGCGGAGGGCGGCACATGGCTGAAATCGGCAATCCCCTCGACAACGATGCTCGCCCCCAACCAGGCCGGGTCCAGCGTGTCGACGTCGATTTTGGCCGCGATCTGCGCCAGTTCTTCGGCGCTGATGATGGACAATTGGCGGACATTGGCGATCTCGGTCCCCTTCGGGTGCTGCGCCTTGACCCGCACGCAGGACGCCCGCGTGCGCCCACCATATGGCACGCCCGCAACCCCGTCGAACCCCAGATCAAGACGGTCGACTGCAACCCCGTCGATCGCGGGTTCGCGCCGTTCGGTCATATGCCCCAGCCATGTGATGGTGCCGTAGTGATCTGTGGGGATGAGAGCGGGCATGACCGGACCTTTCGAAAACTATCTTGCCGCCAAGAAAAAGCCCCGCACGCGGCGGGGCAAATTCTTTTTTGTTATGTCAGCGAAAGCGCTCGGAATGAGTTACCCTACGGGCTCCGGCTCCATGCCGCCATCGCCTTCCGGACCAGACTTCTTTTTGGCCTTGGGGATTGCTGTGAGGCTGGGTTTCTTGTCTTCAACCGCAGCGCCGCCATCTTCGTCATCGGGGCTGTGGGGCGGGTCGCCGCGCATCACGCGCTCGATCTCTTCGCCGGTGAGGGTCTCGTATTCGAGCAGGCCCTGGGCCAGACGCTCGAACTGTTCCTCGTTGTCCGCGATGATCTTCGAGGCAAGTTCATAACCGTCCTGGATGAACCGCTGCACTTCCTGTTCGACCAGTTCCTTGGTGTTTGCCGAAACGGAAAAGCCCGCCGTGTTGCCTTGATAGCCCTGAGCGGCTTCGGAATAGTCGATATTGCCGACCTTGTCCGACATGCCCCATTGCAGGACCATGGCGCGCGCCAGAGCCGAGGCTTGCTGGATATCGCCCGCCGGGCCATTCGACACGGAGTCTTCGCCGTATTTGTAAATCTCGGCCGCCTTGCCTGCCATGGTCATGGCCAGACGCTGGTGGCATTCGTCCTTGAACATGTTGAGCCGGTCCATCTCGGGCAGGCTCATCACCATGCCAAGCGCGCCGCCACGCGGGATGATCGTGGCCTTGTAGACCGGATCGCATTTCGGCAGCAGGTGACCGACCAGAGCGTGACCGGCCTCGTGATAGGCGGTCATTTCCTTTTGTTCCTGCGTCATGACCATGCTGCGCCGTTCGGGGCCCATCATGACCTTGTCCTTGGCGCTTTCGAAATCGAGCATCGTGACAAAGCGGCGGCCGACACGGGCGGCCATCAACGCCGCCTCGTTCACGAGGTTCGCCAGATCAGCGCCGGAGAAGCCCGGCGTGCCGCGCGCGATGAT
>CAZRUV010000181.1:0-3103 GCA_964603315.1 uncultured Rhodobacterales bacterium | reverse complement strand
CCGCAACCCGGCCCAACTCGTCCCGTTCTCGCCGGCTATGCGTCGACGAACCGCTTCGCGGGCGAGCCGTCTGGCCGATCACTGCCTGGGTTGTGGGGCGGGATGTTGGTGGCCATACCGACCGCGATGCCGCCTGCACCATTGACGAGCATGTTGGGAAAGCGGGCCGGCAGGACGGACGGTTCCCGGTCCTTGCCGTCGTAATTGTCCTGGAAATCAACGGTGTCCTTGTCGATATCCGCAAGAACGTAAGCGGCGGGCTTGTCCATCCGCACTTCGGTGTAGCGCATGGCGGCCGGGTTATCGCCATCCATCGAGCCAAAGTTGCCCTGACCGTCGAGCAGGGGCAGGGACATGGAGAAATCCTGGGCCATGCGCACGAGCGCATCATAGATCGCGCTGTCGCCGTGGGGGTGGTATTTCCCCATGACGTCGCCCACGGGGCGCGCCGATTTGCGGTAGCTCTTGTCGTGCGTGTTTCCGGTTTCGTGCATCGCGTAGAGGATGCGCCGGTGTACCGGTTTCAACCCGTCCCGCAGGTCGGGGATGGCGCGGCTGACGATGACCGACATGGCATAGTCCAGATAGGATGTGCGCATTTCGTCTTCGATCGAGACAGAGGGGCCGTCATATGCGGGACGCTCTGGCATCATTTCATCATCGTTCTCAGGGGGTTGTGGCGTGTCGTTCACGTATTTTTGCCCGTTCTGCCGCGTCTCTATATCTTGCGGTGCAGTCTATCAGAAACCACAGATAAGGTGCAATGGCGGAAGGGCGAAGTTGTTAGCAGCCGCGGGATGCCGGTGCTAGCATATTGTTTTTATTGGATATTAAGTTCTTTTGTGCTGCACTGGCGATACAGGCCAAAAAAAGAGGTGCGAAATGGCGCAAAACGAGACCGAGTTGATGTTGCAGGGGTACGGGCTGACAACGGCGGAGATGTTCTACCGCATGCCGGATTACACATCCGTTCTGAACAGCTTTGTCTGGCAGGAATACGATCTCGCGCCGGATCACCCGAAACTCTTCGAATTCATCGAGTTCTGGCAGAACAAGATCGACGGGCCGCTGCATTCGGTGCGCTTTACGCACCGCAAGCTGGTGCGTTCGGGTGAATGGCGGCACGTGACGGGTGAGTTCTACGTAAACTGACGTCGGCGTGATCCAAAGGCGCGCGCTGACGCGCGCACGTCAGTGTTGGTTTGGCACGGGTTGGCGGGCGTCAAGCAGAACAGCTGGCGCCGCCGAGCACGCAGAACTTGGCGCAATGGGGGTGGTTGAGGGACACGTCGGTTTCTGCGGCCGCCAATGTCTCGCCCAGTTCGAATTGCGGGTCATAGGGCAAGAGTGTGCAGGCGAGCACGGCCGGTCTTGCGGCACCCTTGCGTTTGACCACCATGCGCGATGACGAACACATGACCGCGTCGGGATGTTTGTTGAGGATCGTCCAGCAAGCGGTTGTAATCTCTGGCACTTCGGCAGCTTCATCCATTTCGGGAAAAAGAACGGTCATGCCGGGATGGGTCGCGTCGATGTCGAAGCCTTCGGTCGCGAAGAGCCCGGCATAACCGGCGCGGGCCTCGGCCTCGCTTTCGGCCATCTCGATGCGACCCGCGACGGCGAGGCGGGCCCCCTGATCGCGCAGCCAGCGCATGCCCCGGAGCGACTTTTCGAACGCCCCTGTGCCGCGCTCTGCGTCATGGATGGCGGGGTGGTGGTGGTCAAGACTGACCCGGAATGTCAGTTTGTCACCAAACGCCTGCACCAGTGCCGCAATCCCGGCTTGCACCTTGGGGCGCATCATCGGCGACATGGCGTTGGTGAGCACCAGCACCTCATATCCGCGCGCGAGGCTGCGGCGCAGCATGTCGATGATGTCGGGGTTCATGAACGGTTCGCCTCCGGTAAAGGCAATCTCGCGTACGTTCCAATTCCGGTCTTCCAATTGATCGAGATAGCCCGACACCTCGTCCGCGCTGATGTAGACCAGCGCGTCATTTGTTGGCGAGCTTTCGATATAGCAATTGGCACAGGTGATGTTGCACAGCGTGCCTGTGTTGAACCACAGCGTTTCCGGGTGGGTCAGGGATACCTTCGCGCGGGCCTCGCCTTTGGCTGTGATTTCAGGGTCTTGGAACTTGCCGACATTGGCAAGGGCGAGGTCTTTCATCGTGCGGATCCGCTGTCAGGTTCGGGTGACAGTAGACGTAGAGGTCGCTCTGGCAAGAGGAAAGCCATGGTGGGGCGTTTGACGGCTTTGTGATAGGTTGTGCATCGAATGCGCGATGTGGTGCCTTCGACGTTGCATAGCAAGTTGAATCTGCTAGTGGTAGCGCAAACATTTTGAGGAGTGTCCCATGGTCTCGCGCGTTATCCCGGTGGAGCCCTTTGACCTTGTGATCTTTGGCGGCACGGGCGATCTGGCGCGACGCAAGATCCTGCCGGGTCTCTATCGCCGCTTTTGTGCAGGTCAGATGCCGCCAGAGGCGCGGGTGATCGGCGCTGCGCGGGGTGAGATGGATGCCGACGGGTACCGCGGTTTTGTGTCCGAAGCGATTGCGGAATTTGTCGGGGCCGCGCCGCAAGCGGATCTGGACGGATTTCTGGCACGGCTCGACTATGTGACCATTGATGCGCGGGGCGAAAACGGTTGGCGCGAACTGGCGGCGCTGATGCGCCGGGACGTTGTGCGGGCGTTTTACTTTTCCGTCGGGCCGAGCCTTTTTGGCGATCTGGCGGAACGCCTGAACCAGCACGGGCTAACGGACCAGGACAGCCGGATCGTCGTTGAAAAGCCGTTCGGCCGCGACCTGCCGTCGGCACAGGCGCTGAACCGCGATCTTGCGGCCTATTTCGAAGAGCGTCAGATTTACCGGATCGATCACTATCTGGGCAAGGAAACCGTACAGAATCTTATGGCGGTTCGTTTTGGCAACATGCTCTTCGAGCCGCTCTGGAACAGCCAATATGTGGACCACATCCAGATCACGGTGGCCGAAACGGTCGGCGTGGGTGGCCGTGGCGAGTATTATGACAAGTCGGGCGCGATGCGCGACATGGTGCAGAACCACCTGATGCAGCTTTTGTGCCTGATTGCGATGGA
>CAZRUV010000180.1:0-3109 GCA_964603315.1 uncultured Rhodobacterales bacterium | reverse complement strand
GGCCGAGTTCCTCGACCACTTTCTCTTTCTGGGCTCTATCCACAGTTTCACTCCAGTACTAGGAGGGGCAGACCCCTCCGGCTCGGTTTCACCGCGCCATATGGCACGGCAATCAAGTCCGTACGGGTCGTCGCAGACCAGAGCCCGGAACGTCTGTTGCCAGGCTGGAATGTCTCTTCCCGTCTCAGGCAGGAATTATGGAGGGGTCATACCCGCCACCCACCGTCTTGGACGCGCAAAGGGCCACTGGCGACTCAGCGCAGCAACCCTTCGCGCAGCCTGTTAGTCGGTCATGCGCTCCGTGCCAAGCCCAAAATCAACGCCGTGGCGTCAACCCGCGGCGCGTCGTTGTCCAAACTCCGCGCCAGACGGGGCTGATTTTGCTGTCTCCTTTATGACCTCGCGGATGGTGTCGAGCAGTTGTTGCTTGACCACCGGCTTCGACAGCACCTCTGACATGCCGGCGGCTTTGTATTCACGCGCCTGTTCCGGGAGCGCATTCGCGGTCACGCCAACCACCGGGGTCGGATCACGCCCGGCGAGGGCTTCGGCCTCCAGAAAGCGGATTGTCGTCTCCACGCCGTCAATGCCGGGCATTTGCACGTCCATCAAGACGACATCGACGCGGGTTTCGGCCAACAGTTCCAGCGCTTCCTGTCCGCTCGACGCTTCGAAAATGGTGGCGCAGTGCTGTTCAAGCAGCTTGCGCAGCACAAACCGGTTGGTGTCGTTGTCATCCGTTATCAGGACAGTCAGATCGGTCTCCATCTCGGCGATGGCGTGCGGTTTGCGCGTATGGCGGTTGGACGGTGTCACCTCAACCCGGTCCAGGGGCAGAAATACCTTGAAACACGCACCGTCACCCCGGGCGCTTTGCAGCGTGATCGTCCCGCCCATCGCCTCGCAAAGAGCCCGCGTGATCGGCAGACCCAGTCCCGTTCCTGATGTGCCGCGCTGCATGCGGTCGACCTCCTGCGCAAACGGCTCGAAGATACGCGCCTGTGCCTCGGCCGGGACGCCAGGACCGGTGTCATCGACGTGAATGTGCATGCCGGGTCGATCGCCCGCCTCGTACCAGACCCGCAAAACGACACGCCCTGAATGGGTGAACTTGACCGCATTGGACACGAGGTTGTGCACGATCTGGCGAACGCGCCGTTCGTCGCCTTCGAGTTTCGGCAACGGGCCGGACGGCAGTTCAAGTTCCAGCGCCAACCCCTTGTCCCGGGCAGCATCGTTGTAAAGATCACGGGCCAGCCGCACGCCGCGCATCGGATCAAAGACCGCACGCTCGACCTGCAATTGGCCCGCTTCGATTTTCGAAAGGTCCAGCACGTCGTTGATTGTCGACAAAAGCAGATCGCCCGCATCCTCAATCACCGCAAGGCAGTCGCGTTGTTCACGTGTCAGCGGAAAATCAGCGAGGTGGGTCGCCATGTTGACGATCCCGTTCAGCGGCGTGCGAATTTCATGGCTGACATTCGCGATGAAGTCGGACTTGCTGCGGTTGGCCTTGTCTGCCGCTGCGCGCAACATGCGTTCGCGGCGTGTGGCCACGCTGCCGAAATACACCTCGCAAGACAGATACGCCACGATCAGCGCCAGCAGCCCGGCAATCATCCATTCCTGCCGCAGCACGCGGAATTGCGTAATGTTCGCCGCCTGCGCCCATGTTCCATAGTTGGCAGAATCAAATTCTGCCACCCACCCGGCCCGCATGGCCGTGACCAGCGGCTCGAGGCTTTGCCGCATGTCGGCGATCTGTTGATTGGTGAACGCTTCGTCAGAAAACAGGCGCGTATCCCAATCCGCGCGCCACACCAGCATATCCGCAAGCGGATCCGCGATTTTTGGCTTTTCCTGAAACTTCAACTCGTTGACCACATCGATCCGGCTCCAGAGAACCTCGAATCGCAACTGCACCTCGGACAGGTCAGCCTGTCCGGCCACATGGTCCGCAAGCGTCGTGGAAAACCGCTGCGCCTCGAAGATCAATTCGCTGACTTTCCACATGGTCACGCTGACCGAGAAAACCACTTCATGCTCAAGGTTCTGCAGGTTGGCGCGGTGGACCATCATTGACACCAGCAAGGCAAAGCAGAGGCCAATGGCCAGCACACTTCGCTTGAAGGCGTTCAGTCCAAACATCCGTCAGGTTCATTCAACCCGGATCTGGACAAGCTGCCAGATCATTTGACCGTCAAACGGTCGCATCTCGGCATCCGCCTGATCCAACGGGTAGATCACCCAGATTGGCCCCTTGTCGCGCACCCGCATCGGTTTGCCATTCATGTCGATTGCGAGAATGACGTTGTGCCGGGCTGCGTCCGACACGGGGATTGTCACCGCATAATCGTTGATGGCCTTCGCGTGCAGCGTGCTTCCGGTTGCGCCCACCGCCTCAAGGACAGACACCAGCGTCGGGCCAGCAAAGCGCTGCGGACCGGTTGTGAACGACGTGTACGTTTCGATCTCGACCCAATCGAGCCTTTCCAGCATGGCGCGATCAAACGCGGCACCTGTGTCGCCGTTCTGAACCGAAATCGATCCCGTGACGTTCAGTAGGACATCACTTTGTGGTTTTGGCAGCCCGGTCGCGGCCCATGTGACCAGCGGCAACAGGGCGACAACAGACAACAAGCCCGCAAACAGGCGTCGGGACACTTTCATGGCAAAACCTCGTCCGTCTTTCGGAATTCAAGACAGGGGTAGCCGCTCAGCCCCTAACAACCCGTTAGCCAAAACAGAAAACGCGCCCTCGTCGGGGCGCGTTTCCAATAGAATTGTCAGAATAAACGTCAGTCAGCGTTGGCGCTGTCGATGTTCACGGTGATGCCCGGACCCATGGTCGAGCTCAGCGCGATCTTCTTCATGTAGGTGCCTTTGGCCCCTGCAGGTTTGGCCTTGGCCACGGCGCCAACGAATGCGCGCACGTTCTCGACCAGTTTGGCTTCGTCAAAGGACGCCTTGCCAACACCGGCGTGCACAACACCGGCCTTCTCGACCTTGAACTGCACTTCGCCACCCTTGGCCGCCTTGACGGCGTCGGCCACGTCCATGGTCACCGTGCCGACCTTGGGGTTCGGCATCAGGTTCCGGGGACCGAGCA
>CAZRUV010000179.1:0-3224 GCA_964603315.1 uncultured Rhodobacterales bacterium | reverse complement strand
GCGGCGTTTCATGTGCCACTAGTCCGGCTACCTATCCGAGTTTTCGAACAGCGTCCCTTTCGGTGAGGATCAGAAAGTCGTCTGCTGACAAGGGCCGCGACAACACATATCCCTGCAACACATCGCAGCCCAGCCTTTGTAGGATGCCGATCGCCTCTTCGGTTTCCACGCCTTCAGCCACCACTTCGAGGTTGAGCCGATCGCACAAACCCACAATCGCCGAGACGATGGACTGGGACTCACTCTCTTCGATTTCGAATATGAAGGATCGGTCAATCTTGAGCCGGTTCAATGGCAGTGCGCGCACGTAACTGAGCGAGGAATATCCCGTTCCGAAGTCGTCCAGCGCAACCTTGATCCCAGCGTCCGACAGTTCTTCGAGCAGGAACCGCGTCACCTGCACATCGTCGATCAACACACCTTCGGTAATCTCGATCTCGAGCCGCGTTGCGGGAAAACCGGTTTCCGCCAACACCCCCTTGATCATCTTTGCGACGTTGCCCCGCATCACCTGAACGGGCGACAGGTTCACCGCCAGATCCGGCGGTTTCCCATGGCTCTGGTCCGCCCAGGTCAGCGCATCCAGACAGGCACGCCGCAAGAGTTGTTCGCCAAGTTCGTGAATAAGACCGGTTTCTTCGGCAATCGGAATGAAGACATCCGGTCCGACAAACCCCAACTCGGCATCATTCCACCGCGCCAGCGCCTCCGCCCCGACAAGCAGGCCCGACTTTGCGCAATACTGCGGCTGATACAACGACACCACTTCACCCAACTGTACCGCGCGCCGCAACCGCTCGGTCACCAGCAGCCGCTTCTGCAGGCCCTCCTGCATCTTGCGGATGAAAGCCACACACCGGTTGCGACCGCCGCGTTTGGCCGAGTAAAGCGCCAGATCCGCCAGGTTCAGCAGGTTCGGCCCGTGATCCGTGTCCTTCGGGAATCGCGCTACACCAATAGAGGCAGACAGTCCGATGTCGAATTGCTCGATAACCACCGGCTCAGCCAGAGCATTCAAAAGCCGCTGGCCAAGATCTTCCTGCAGGCCATGCATCTGACCTGCGTCCGGCGAACACATCACCAGAAATTCGTCGCCGCCCAGACGCGCCACGATGCCATCGTCGCCCACCACCTGCAGCAGGCGCTTTGCCACGACTTTCAGCAGCTTGTCGCCCGTGGCGTGCCCGTACCCGTCATTGACCTGCTTGAACCCGTCCAGATCAATGAGAAACACCACCGCATGATGCCGTGACGGATCCAGTTGCGACAGCTTGGCGTGGATACGGTTGCGATTGAACGTGCCTGTCAGCGGGTCGTGCGCGGCCAGATATTCCGTCTGCCGTTTGGCTTCGACCGTGGCGGTCGCATCGGCAAAAATACCGCGATACCCGGAAAAGACGCCCCCTTCGAATTGCGCGCGACCTTTCATGACAATCCATTTGAGCGTGCCATCCCCGCCATGTCGAAGCGGGAGCGTCATGTCGTTGAGGTCGGATCGCGCCTCAAACGCATGTCTGATCCGTTCGACATCCGCCTGCCCTTCCATGTCGACGCTTTGCGCAATGGCACCCAGCAGGTCCGCCTGTTCAAGTTCACCCGCGTCGATGCCCAGCAGGGGCAGGATCTGCCTCGGGCTGCTGACAAGCCGCCCCCGAGCATCCGTGCGCCAAATCCACTCGCTACCCTGCTCCTCGTAATCCTTGAGCAGGAGGTCGACCACTTCGGTCTGTTGCACGAGCGCTTCGTGATTTTTGAACGCGCGCATCTGCGCCTTGGCGCGTTCCAGCACGCTGTTCAGAATGGCCGCCGACGCAACAACCGCAAGAACGGCCAGCAACAGCTCTTCCGGCGTTCCGGTCCGGTACCAATGGATCGTTGGCACCGTTACAAGCGTGAAGGCCTGGATGGCCAGGTACCAGAATGCGGCCGGGGGCGCCTGCGAAAAGCCAAAGGTACCAAGCGCGAGGCTCCCGACCATGACGCCCAGGAACACTGTCTTCGCCTCACCCTCAACAAAGGGGTAGAACAGGACCATGCCAAGGCACCATAACGCGGCGTTCACCTTGGTTTCATTGACAAACCTGCGCATATCCGACGCGCGTCCATCGGTTTTGTAACTGCCGATCCATCGCCAGAACAGCCACCAGGAAAACACCAGCATCGCGATGGTCCATGCCACTACCAGTCCGTTGACATTCGCCCCCCAGGCCTGAAAGGCCAAAACCGGCGCAAACATCGTATTGCCAGCAACGAACACGCGCATCTGTTCGATGGCGCCACGGATCTGCAAACGCCGCAACCGGTTCGCTGACTCAACGGATAGGCACTGCGTCGAAATCTCTGCAAGGCCGATTGCATCCGACACCGATGGGAATCGAAAAAACCGAGACGCGGACATGAGGCACCCATTCACAATTCAACGGCTTACGTGGCATGTGAACGGTTAGAAAATTCGGGGAAACGTCCCGTAAACGCGGGCGTATCGCGCCAGCAGTTTTTCACCGCGATTTTACAAAAATCCCCGTAAAAATTCTGGTTGGCGCGCCCGGAAACCGGGCGCGCCAAATGAGCGTGTCAAAGCGTCAGTGCACGACCGCGTCATCCGGCCGCGGTCTGTTGGAGGCACTCACGCGGTCGCCGATCAGCAGCCCTTCGGCCCCCGCCGACACGTGTATCACCTGCCCGTCGCCGATGTCACCCGCGAGCAGCATTTCCGCCAACGGGTTCTGCAGTGCAGACTGGATCACCCGCTTGAGCGGACGGGCGCCAAACACAGGGTCGTACCCTTCGTCGGCGAGCCATGTATGGGCGCCTTCGTCCAACTCCAGCGTGATCTTCCGTGCCGCCAACCGCCGCAGCAGGCGCGCCATCTGGATATCGACGATGCCGTCCATATCCGCACGCGCCAAACGATCAAAGATGATCGTCTCATCGAGGCGGTTGAGGAACTCCGGCCGGAAATGCGCCCGCACCGCATCCATCACGTCGCGCCGTGCGTCGGAGGCGTCAGCGCCTTCGGGAAGCTGTGACAGCGCCTGAGCGCCCAAGTTGGATGTCAGGATGATCAGCGTCTGCTTGAAGTCAACGGTCCGCCCCTGTCCATCCGTCAGCACGCCATCATCGAGGACCTGCAAGAGCACGTTAAACACGTCCGGATGCGCCTTTTCGACCTCGTCGAACAGAACAACCTGATACGGCCTGCGTCGTACCGCTTCGGTCAGGAC
>CAZRUV010000178.1:0-3275 GCA_964603315.1 uncultured Rhodobacterales bacterium | reverse complement strand
GGGCCGAGCGTGTCGGTCTTGGCCCGTATCTGAGCCGCCGCGCGATGGTGCTGTCGGGCGGTGAACAACAAAAGCTCGCCATTGCGCGGGCGCTCATCACCGAGCCCGCCCTCGTTTTTCTGGACGAGCCAACGGCGTCGCTGGATGGCCGTGCGATGCGCGAGATCGAGGCGATCCTGCTGCAGGCCAAGGGCGACGGAACCCGGCTGATCCTGTCGACGCACGACATGGGGCAGGCCCGGCGTATCGCCGACACGGTCGTGTTCATGCTGGGCGGCAAGGTGCATGAAACGGGCCCGGCGGACAGCTTCTTTGCCGCGCCCCAAACGCCCGAGGCGCGGGCCTTTCTCAAGGGAGACATAGTCGAATGAAACAGACCCTAATTCTGGCGCTCTTGATGTTTCTCGCCGGCGCCGCGCACGCGGCAGAACAGATGCGTTTGGCGGTGACGACATCGTTTCACAACTCTGGTCTGGCCGATATCCTGCTGCCGGAGGTTTTAAGCGATCTGGATCTTGAGGTTCAGTTGCTGGTCGTGGGCACCGGACAGGCCCTGAGGCTCGGGCGGGCAGGGGACGTTGATGCGATCCTCGTACATTCCCGCGCGGCCGAAGAGGCGTTTGTCGCCGAGGGTTACGGCACGCATCGCCGCGAAATCATGTATAACGATTTTGTGCTCATCGGCCCGAGCGCGGATCCCGCCAGCATCGCGGCGGCGGATAGCGCAAGTGACGCCTTGCAGGCGATTGCCGCGGCGCAGGCCGTGTTTGTCAGCCGTGGTGACGACAGCGGCACCCACAAGAAAGAGCTCAGCCTGTGGGATAGCGCAGACCAGGACACCGGCACCTTTGGCCCTTGGTACAATGCGGTTGGCGCTGGTATGGGTGCAGCCCTCAACACCGCCTCGGGTCTCGACGCCTATGTGCTGTCGGACCGGGCAAGCTGGCTGAACTTTGGCAACAAGGGCGATCTGGCGCTGCTTTTTGCAGGTGACCCGGTGCTTTTCAACCAATACGCCTATCTGCCCGTCAACCCGGCGCGCCACGGTCATGTGCGGGCGGACCTGGCGCAAAAGCTGGAAGGCTGGTTGACATCCGACCGCGCAAAATCGCTGATCAACGGATACGCAATTGATGGCGAAACCCTGTTCGTCTTCAATGCAGAATAGTCTCTAACGCAGCGGTTTTCTTTTCTCTCGCAGGAATTACTCCGGGGGTGCGGGGGCGCTGCCCCCGCCTCTGTCGGATGGGCAAAGCCCATTCGAAACCATAAGTGTCAATGCCCGTGATCCATGTCCCCATGGACCGCAAATTGATCGAGCCCGGCGTCCTGCGGCTGGATCGTCCGATAGGCCTCCCGCACGCCGGCTTCGGTCAGTTCCCGCGCAACGGTGAGCAGGGTGTTGGGGTCGTGGTCTTCGCAAAGCGCCACCATCTGTGCCAGTTCCTCGGCCGCGACGGGTTGCGCGGCCTCGACGGACGGCGCGCCGTAATAGGTCACGAAGTGCTGTGACAGCAGGCCCGTCAGCGTCTCCAGTTCCGCCTCTTCCAGCGGCGTCACCGCGACAAAGGTCACGCGCCCGCCGGTTTCCAGCCCGAACCAACCGTTCGCAAAAGCCTGCCGCGCCTTGCCGGTCAGGTCCGCCTCGCCCCAGTTGGAAAACTCGAACCCGCCCGAAATGCACCATTCCCCGGTGCGGGCAGGGGAGGCAAAGACGTTCATGTCGCTTTCATCGAAATGGATCGCGCGGGCGAGCTTCATGTCTGTGTCTCCAATACATCCGTCAACGGGATCAGGTGGGTTGTGGCGTCATCACGCAGCAACATGCCAAATTCCTCGTCCACCCCCAGAAAAGTCCCTGTTAGAGACTGATTTGTGACGTCTTCGCCAACGCCATGGGCCAACCCGCGCCATTCGGAGTGCAGGGCTGCCGACCCTTCGTCTTCCCAGCGGTTCAGCCAGTTCAGCGTATGCCGCGCCCAGGCTTCGAGCAGGGTCGGGGGTGCGACTTCGGCGCAGCCTTCGGCAAAGAGCGCGGTTTCATCCGGTGTGTGCCCCATATCTTCAGAGGCGGGCACCAGCGGCAGGGAAAATCCGACAACCAGCCAGTCGGGCACGGTGTCCCGCTCCGCGCCCGAGGCCATCGCGCGGAAAGCGCCGCACCGGGCGCCGTTCACCCGGATTCCGCCCCACCAGTCGAGATGCACCGCCACTTCCGGTGGCGCGAGCGCGCCAAGGGCGTTCTGAAATCCCACCCCGCAGAGCGGCAACATGGCAATCGCCGTGCGCAAGGGTACTTCGGGCGCAAAGACCAGCGCCGCCTCCATCTCGGTTGCACCCAATTTGTAAGAGATCAGGCCCGCGTCGCACCCCAGTGTCGCCCGCATCACCGCATGGTCAAAGGCGTTGTCCGGCGCTTCCTCGCCCCACATGAGCGGGGGAAACATGATGTCGGCGGTGTCGCTCATGCGACGCCCTTCGCCACGAGATCAGAGGCGACATCCTGAAATGCGCGCGCCTGCGCGCTGTCGGGCTGGCTGACGGTGATCGGCGCGCCACCATCTGCGGCCAGTCGGATCTGCAGGTGCAGCGGCACTTCGGCGAGCAGGGGCACGCCCAGCTTTTCCGCTTCCGCCTTGACGCCACCATGGCCAAAGACGTGCTCTTCGTGCCCGCAGTTGGAACAGATATGTGTGCTCATGTTCTCGATCATGCCGACGATGGGCACCTTCAGTTGCTGGAACATGTCCACGCCCTTGCGCGCATCGAGCAGGGCCACATCCTGCGGTGTAGAGACGATAATGGCGCCATCCACCATGAATTTCTGTGCCAGAGTCATCTGCACATCCCCGGTGCCCGGCGGCAGATCGACGATCAGCACATCCAGCGCGCCCCATTGCACCTGGTTCATCATCTGCTGCAGCGCGCCCATCAGCATCGGACCGCGCCAGACCACCGCCTGATCATCGTTCATCATCAAGCCGACGGACATCATCGTGACGCCGTGGTTGCGCAGGGGCAGGATCGTCTTGCCATCGGGTGAGGCGGGTCGGCCCGACACGCCCAGCATGCGCGGCTGGGACGGGCCGTAGACATCCGCGTCGAGCAGGCCCACGCGCCGCCCCTGTTGCGCCAGCGCGCAGGCGAGGTTGGCGGACACGGTGGATTTGCCGACACCGCCCTTGCCCGAGGCCACGGCCAGAATGCAGTCAATGCCGGGGCACGTTAAATGCCAAAAAGGCGATGATGAAGAGGGCAAATGCAAGCTTGATCGC
>CAZRUV010000177.1:0-3400 GCA_964603315.1 uncultured Rhodobacterales bacterium | reverse complement strand
CGCATCGGCGACACGCGCACCGAGGGCGAGGCGCTGCGCGTGACCGGTATTCCCAGCTTTGCGCCCGAACTGCTGCAGGGCGTGCGTGCGGGCGACCCGCTCAAGGCGAAACATCTGGAAAAGGCCCTGATGCAATTCGCCGAGGAAGGGGCCGCGAAGGTGTTCAAACCCTCCATCGGTTCGGGCTTCGTGGTGGGGGTTGTGGGCGCCTTGCAATTCGAGGTGCTGGCAAGCCGGATCGAACTGGAATACGGCCTGCCGGTGCGGTTCGAGCAATCGCAGTTCACCTCCGCCCGCTGGGTGAAGGGCGCCAAGCAAGCCGTTGATACCTTTACGGAAAGCAACAAACAGCATATTGCACATGACCACGACGGCGACATTGTCTACCTGACGCGCCTGCAGTGGGACATCGACCGGGTTGCACGCGATTATCCGGACGTCACGCTCAGTGCCACCAAGGAAATGATGGTCTGACGTGATCGACCCGGACGCGGTCATATATCCGGGCGGCTTCGCGAGGCTCATGCGCTTTCTCGAACGTCGGCAGCGGCCTTTTGACGACGCCGCCAGTCGCGTCCCCGCAGCAGATATTGATCTCGTGGCGCTGCACGCCCGAACGGTCCCTCCGGCGATTGGCGACATTGATGACCTGCCCCGTTTCAGTGTCGAGCGGAAGTGGCTGGAACTTCAGCAGGAATTTCAGGGTGGGTCAGAGCTTTTTCGCCTGCATGGCCTGCTGATTGCAATATCGCGCCGCGCGGATCCACCGCCGGACGCCCTGCCACTGTTCTTTCGCATGTGGGACGAACACGGCACGATGCTGGCGCGTGACTTGCCCGTGCGCTGGCTGATCTCAAGTGCCACAACCTTTGCCGATTGCGGGCAGAATGCTGATCAGCGGGCGCTCGGCATGGGCCTTTCGCTGCTTTTTGACCTGGTCAAGCTGCACGACAGTGAGCGGCGCCGCGCCGGTATTCCCGGCGAGACGGTATTGCCCGTGTCGAACCGGCCGGAACGCATGCCGCTGGGGTTCGACATGAACCCCTATTCCTTTGCCCGTGGCGATGTCGACAAGGTGATGATCGCGCGCCTGTGGCAACTGGCGGAACGCGACCGCACGATCCAACCCCTCGCGATGCGCATGCTGGGTCTGGTGATGACCGACAAACGCAGCATCTTTGCCCGGGCGCAATCGCTCAAAGTGCCGAAGGACAAGCGCACATGAGCGTGCGATGGGGGCTCAGCGCGACAATCAAGGCGCCGACATCTGACATCCTGCGGTTTGCCGCCTATCACCTGTCTCTGGGCGCGCACCGCCTTTACATCTACCTTGATGACGCGGCCCCCGACACACTCGACATTCTGAAGCAGCACGCGAAAATCCGGGTACAGACCTGTGACACATCGCACTGGAAGCGGCTGATCGGGCGCAGGCCCGAGCGCCATCAGGTCCGCCAGACGCTGAACGCCACCCACGCCTATCAGCGTCGGACCGAGGCGGACTGGTTGATCCACATGGATGTGGACGAATTTCTTGTGCCTGCCGCACCCGTGACGGACATCCTGAGCGCCTTGCCCGCAGGCGCCCGTGCGGCCCGCGCGCGCCCCATGGAACTGCTGGGCGGCACAAGCGATACCTTCAAGGCGTTTATCCCCGCAGGCCCCGACCGGCAGCGGATCGTGCGAGGCCTTTACCCCACCTTCGGGGATCATCTGAAAGGCGGGTTCGTCAGCCATGTGGCGGGCAAGGTCTTTGTCCGGACGGGTGCGGCGGATCTGGCCATCCAGATCCATGACGCCCTGGATGCAGATACGCGCGTTCCGGCGACGGAAATGCCTGACATCGCTCTGGCCCATTGCCACGCCGGATCATGGGACGCATGGCGCGCGGCCTTTTCCTACCGTCTCGACAGGGGGTCGTACCGGGCAGAGCTCAAGCCCGCGAAGGGCGCCCTTTCCATTCACGATCTCCTGTCGACCCTTCGGGCAGAACAGGGCGAAACCGGCCTGCGCGCCTTTTACGACGAGGTTATCGGCGACAGCCCCGACCTGCGCGCGCGTCTGGGTGCGGCGGGCCTGTTGCGGCAGCACGATCTCGGCCTCGATGGTTGCGTGGCAGTGCACTTCCCCGGGCACGTGATTTGACGGACACAAGCGCCTCTGTTATGGACGCGCAGCATGCCGGGGCACAGAAGCCCCCACTGGGCCACGCAGGCCGGCATCACCAGACGCAGCGGGCCAAGTCAGTGTCCGCAACCCACGGACGTAAATGACAAAATTCTCTGATCTGGATCTCAATCCAAAGGTTCTGAAAGCGGTCGAAGAGGCCGGTTACGAAAGCCCCACGCCCATTCAGGCGGACGCGATTCCACACGCCCTTGCCGGACGTGACGTGCTGGGCATTGCCCAGACCGGTACCGGCAAGACGGCCAGTTTTACGTTGCCCATGATCACCGCGCTGGCGCGTGGCCGGGCGCGCGCGCGGATGCCGCGCAGCCTGGTGCTGTGCCCAACGCGCGAACTGGCTGCACAGGTGGCCGAGAACTTCGACACCTATTCCAAATACGTGAAACTGACCAAGGCGCTGCTGATTGGCGGTGTCAGCTTCAAGGAACAGGATCTGGCCATCGACAAGGGCGTCGACGTGCTGATCGCCACGCCGGGCCGACTGCTGGATCATTTCGAGCGGGTACACTCTTTCCCTACAGACGTCCCGATCTGTAGGGAAAGATGTATTCAATCGATTTCTCTGCGAATGAGGCAGCAAACGCAAAGGTCACAGAAATTGATTTACAAAAATCACTGCTGCCCAACGAAAGGACAGATGACTCGACGACGCAAAATACGGATACAAATGCTGCTCCACCAACCAGAAATACAGATCCTACAATAAATACTTCTGAACAACCATGCAGTGTAGATGTCGTTGAAAGAGACGAACCGCATAAGGGACAAAAAATTATGCAACAAGAAGAACGTTTTGGCACCTCATCTAATGAAAATACACGTGGCCTGTTTCCAGAAAATCAACCAACGACAGCACAAATTGAGGACTCCCATGAGAGAGAAGTGGACACTGAAATAACGAATAAAGAAGTCCCTATTGTGAGAACTGATGTGAAGAGAGTAACGGCTGTACCAGAGAAAAAGTCAACAAAGGCTGGAATGGATTCCGTTCCTCAAAATGACAAGTGTCGAGGAAACGATGAAGAAACAAGTATCAGAGAGACAGACCGCATCCTTACTCCGACTGAAACTCCCGCAAAGACTGAATTGATCGACTTGGTAATTGATCAGTCTAAAGCACAAGATTTAGACATGACCGAACGAATGGCAGAAATGACGTCAGATACATCTTCCGAGTTGGGGATTGTTTCCGATTCGACGCAGCCAGTGATTT
>CAZRUV010000176.1:0-3437 GCA_964603315.1 uncultured Rhodobacterales bacterium | reverse complement strand
GTTCTTCCATTTCGCCCACGACCCATTTCAAGGCGACAACGGCCTTTTTAGGGTCGGTTACAACCGGCGACAAAAGATGTGGGATGCCATCATAGACGCTCAGTTCCAGCATCTTGGGGTCGATCATGATCAACCGGCATTCTTCCGGCGTCAGCTTGTAGAGCAGCGACAGGATCATGGTGTTGATCGCCACCGACTTGCCCGATCCCGTGGTCCCGGCGATCAGCAGGTAGGGCATCTTGGCGAGGTTGGCGACAACGCTGTCACCACCAATGTCTTTGCCAAGCGCCAAGGGCAGCTTCATCGTGCTGTCCCCAAAGTCGCGCGCGGCCAGGATCTCGCGCAGGAGCACCTTCTCGCGGTTCTCGTTGGGCAGTTCGATCCCGATCACGGAACGCCCCGGCACGGTCGAGACCCGCGCCGACAGCGCCGCCATCGACCGCGCGATGTCATCAGCCAGACCAATCACCCGGGATGCCTTGAGACCGGGTGCAGGTTCCAGCTCGTACATGGTGACGACAGGGCCGGGGCGAACGCTGACGATCTCGCCCTTGACGCCGTAGTCGTCCAGCACGTTTTCCAGCATCCGCGCGTTTTCCTCGAGCGCTTCGTCGCTCAAATGATGCCGCTCGATCGAAACCGGATTTTCCAGAAGGTTGAGCGGCGGCAACTCAAAGCCGGGATGAGTGTCCTCGAACCGCAATTTGGGTTGCGCCTCGGCCTTGGCCTGCGTGCTGGGTTGCACGGGCTTGCGCACGGGCTGCTGCACAACCTTCCGAGGTTCCGGCGTTGGAATACGGGGGGCTGGCGCAGGCATGACAGGCTCGGACGCCTCAAAAAGCGCCATATCGTCATCCTCGACCAGCGCCTCGGGCATCGGCGGGACAGATGTCAGCGGCGGCTCGGGCGGCAAGCCAACGCGAGGTGCGCTGTCGGCGATCAGCGGAACCGGCCCCCGGCCACGTCCCTTGGTCAGGGGAGCGACGGCCTCAACCTGCACCGCCGGGTTGGACCGCACGCGCGCCTTGATGACATCCGTGATCTTGGCGCTGATGCGCGCATCGCTGGGGGCCTGTGCATCCGGCGCGTGAGGTGTTTCAATCAATTCAGGTTCCGGCAGAGTGTCCGGCACCGGTTCGGCCCGCTTGATCAGCGTGGGCATACGCGACAGCAGCCCGGGCTTTTCCGTGACCGGCTCGGCGTCCGGGAGCGCCTCTGGCATCACCGGAATGGACGCGGCGTAGGCTTCCGCCTCAGCGACGGCAGCGGCGCGTTCCGCGCGGCGCTCGGCCTGACGGGCCTGCAAGCTTCGGGCCACACGTGCGGTTCCGAACGCCCCGCGCGTCAGCACCGTCATAACTGCGGCATAGGACACTACCAGCCCGACCAGCAGGAACCGACCAAATCGCAGCACTTCAGCCCGGGTAAAACCAAGGACAAACGCACCGAAAACCAGAACGCCAATCGCCATCAGGAGCGACATGAGCTTGACCGCAAAGGCCGACCCCAGCGGCAGGATCGCGAGCATCATCGCGAGCACGGTGTCCCCACCGCGCCCACCCAGACCAAACGCATGTGTGGCCACCCATTCAGCGCCGGGTTGCAGGGTCGAGGCATAAACGGCGGCAAAGGCGACAAAGATCGGGGCAAAGATCAAACGCTCCAGCGCCCGGTCCTGTCCCCAGTGCAGCGCAAAGCGGACACCCCAGACCATGAAGACGAGGGCGAATGCAAACATGCCCCAGCCCCCGATCAGGAACAGCGGGGCGGCAATCGACGCGCCCGGTCGACCCAGCCAGTTTTGCACCGGCGCGTCCGTGGCGGCCATCCAGCTTGGATCGGCGGGCGTGTAGCTGACCATGAGCGCCGCAGACAGCAGCCCCACCATCACGAGCCCTATGCCGAACAGCTCGCGGCCCCGACGTTCCAGCGCCATGCTGGTGTTGGGATCAAAAAGCGGATCACGTCGCGTTTGAAATGCCATGCCTCGTCCTCGTCAATTATGCGGCATAGATCACGTCACGCACGGCTTCGAGGCCGCGGCGCGTGTCCGCCATTGGGGCGACCAGAGCCACCCGGATATACCTTTCGCCGGGGTTCACCCCGTCAATCTCTCGTGCCAGATAGGCGCCGGGCAGAACCCTGACGCCGGTCCTTTGCCACAGCTTCAGTGCCGCCGCTTCGCCATCCGCCACCGGCAACCACAGGAAAAACCCGGCTTCGGGCGCCACATACCCCGGCACATGGCCGAGGATCTGGTCCGCAAGGTCGTATTTCGCGTGGTATTGCGCGCGGTTCTCGATGACGTGCTCTTCATCAGCCCACACAGCGGCAGCCGCATGCTGCAGCGGTGTGGGCAGCGGAGTGCCTGCGTAGGTGCGCAGCTGCTTTGCTTCGCGGATCGTCGCTGCACCGCCAACGATAAAGCCGGACCGCAAACCGGGCAGGTTCGACCGCTTGGACAGCGAATGAAAGGCGACGACACGCTCGGGGTTCGCGTCGCCAACGCATTGCAACACGCCCACGGGCGGAACGTCGCGGTAGATCTCGGAATAGCATTCGTCCGCGAAAACCTGAAAATCATAGCGCTCCGCCAGCGCAATCAGGTCACGCCAGTAGTCTGCGCCGGCAACCGCACCCTGAGGGTTTGCGGGCGAACACATATAGCAGGCGACAGCCCGGTTCAGCAGCGCCTCGTCGACAGCGGCAAAATCAGGCAGATGTCCCGTCTCTGCGGTGGCCGCGACCAGCACCGGCTCGGCCCCTGCGGAAATCGCGGCCAGCATATAGACCTGGTAAAACGGGTTCGGCATCAAAACCACGGGCCGCTGCCCGTTTTTCTCTTCCGGGCACAGCGCCATACCGGCGTTGTACAATCCTTCCCGCGTCCCGTTCAGCGGCATGACATTGGCGTCCATGTCCATCGAAACGCCGTAGCGCCGTTCCAGCCATGCGCAAAACGCCGATCGCAGCTCGGGAATGCCTTCATTGGGTGGGTAATTGTTGAACCCCGACGCATGTTCCGTGATCACGTCCGTCACCCACGCCGGAAAGGCATGTTTCGGCTCGCCAATCGTCATATGCACCACATCACCGCCGGGCGTGTGATGATCCAGCAGCGCGCGCAGGCGCGGAAATGCATATGCCGGAAGGTTCGAAAACCGCTCGGGAAACTTCATGAAACTGCCTCGGTCTCGGTCTCGGGATCGTTAACGCCCCGTTTCTCCTAGATTAACCCAAGGCGGAGTCCGGCGTCCAGAAAAACCACTGCCAAAAGACCATGCCGTGACAAATCCGCCAAAGGCTCGCCTTTCTCTTGCCAGACATATCCCGGAGGTTTGGGGGCAGAGCCCCCATCAAACCGGATAAATCGCGCCGCCGAAGGCGTCCTTTGGATCACCCAAGGGATGCCTCGGCTGCGGCACCCAACCGCAACA
>CAZRUV010000175.1:0-3439 GCA_964603315.1 uncultured Rhodobacterales bacterium | reverse complement strand
GGTACCTACCGTAGAAGTTAATGTGCTGCCAAGCCAGCGGTGTAACCCGCTGCAGCGTATCGATAGCATTGCTGTTCGTCTGCGTTTCCAGGGTCGATAGTAGCTCTGAGAGGATCTCACTGTTGTAGTAAACGACGGCGTTGGCGATCAGCCGAGTACATTCATTCCAGACTTCCTGTTCATGCTGAGACCGGACACGAAAGCGCCCACCATGGGCATAGGCGATGGCTCTGCGTAGTCGGTGATATGCCTCACCCCGATTGAGCGCTCGGTGCACATTGCGTCGAAGGAGCGGCGAGTCGATGTAATCGAGGAGATAGAGGCTGCGGATGATGTGCTCGAACTCCCACAGCGCTTGTTTGGTGCGGTTCTGGCGTCGGTGACTGCTGAGCTTGGAGACAATGACGCTTTGCGAGGTGGTCTTCAGCGCCAGTGATAGCAAGATGCGCTCGATATTGTCCCACTCGGACTCAATGAGACTTTCCTTGATCCGCCGTACCGGCTGGAACGCGCAGCCGGTATAGGCATTGGGTGACTTGAAGGCATACAGTCCTGTTTGCACTTTGCGCCGGAAGTCTCGATATCGTGGCGCAAAGCGATAACCAAAGAGGTGCAGCAGCGCGAAGTTCACCTGGTTGGTGCCATGAGTATCTGTGGAGTGCGTGTCCGGCTGGATATCCGTGAGGTTGTTAAAGAGCACATCAAAAACGTAGTGGCTCTCGTGCTCGTTGGCCCCGATGATCCGTGCACTTAACGGTACATGGCTGGCCAGCAATGTGTACGCAACAACTCCCTTCTTTAAACCAAAATACTTAGCCGAGTGTCGCGCGTTGACGGTGGGGATCGCAGCCTCGAACTTCTGTCCATCACTGGAAGAATGGATCGTGTCGCCAATGTCGTAGTGCTTAAAGATGGGCTGTCGTGCTGTGGCATTGGCCAAGCGGTCGTTGGCCTCTTTGAGTGTCTCGAGGCGTATAAAGTTGGCCGCTGTGCCAGACAGTTGCGCTCGGGTGAGGTTAGAGATCTCGGACATACGGCCGACGCCTATGTTGGTGGCAAAGGCCATGAGAGCGGCAATCGTCACGGGCGGACTGGCTCGATCACGTTGGTATCGCCCCATGACATGTTCGAACGCGGATAAGAAGCCCGTCTTCTGATCGACGTACAGCAACAACTGATCGATATCGATCCGCTCGGCGGTGTCAAAGAGCGGTTCATGGTCCCCGTCAGGATCCGCACCGTGGGTGCGCTGCCACTGCACCTGGCCGTTCTTGATCTGGACGAAGTTGTTCTCTCCACGTCGGATGCGCTCGTTCACGGCATCAAACCGCGTGTTGAGTACGTCTTTGAGCTCGGCAAGCTGGGTATTAATCGGTGCCGCCGAAGGTATCGCTTGCGGCAGCAACTTATCCTTGTGGGCCCAAGTGGCTTCGTCCACCAGGTCGTCTTCAAAACTCCGGTAGCGGCCGCTGTCGCTGCAGTACACATCACCGGCTTCGATCCGATCACGGAGCTGTCGATACAGCAGGAACTCGTAGCGGTCGCGGTGTACAGAGCCGTCCAGGATCACATAGCGCCTGTGCCGCTCTGGGATCCATTGAGTATTAGTATCTGCAGGTACATAACGCCCAGCCTCAAAGGCGTCCGCAAGATCGTGGCACGCCTCGAGCAGCGTCTGTTGTGCTTGAGGACCACTCCAACGCAAGAACCGGATCAGTGGTCGTAGATTACGCTTGACCTTCGCCATGACGGCATCGACGGCAGCCCACTCGAACTGGGCTTCATCGAGCTCATGTTCGCCGACCAGGTAATCGCAGAGCCGTGCAATACGATCAGACGGTAACAAGGCTTCAGCACGCGCTCTCACGTCACCAAACGGCATGGCATCAGTGATCTCCGGATCAATGAAGAGCTGCAATACTTGAGCACCGGACTGGATATCCTCGTTGGCTTCCCGCCGGTAGCTTAAGTAAGCGTCCTTCGCCTGTTCATTGACTTCATCCACATACCGGCGAAGTAACGCACAGAACGCTGAGATCAAGTGATCGTTCAGGCGTTGATAGCGATCTCGGACGAAGCACAGCAGATACAGCCGCGTCATCTGTCGCTTCATGCGCTTGAGCTTGTACACGGTGTAGTAATCTACCAACGAAGCGTAGAACCGCACGCTCTCCACAGATAAGCCTGCATCGTCAATGATGCGTTGCGCAACGGCATAGAGATCACGAAGTTGTTCGCCGCGACTGATCTCAGCAAGCAGCTGTTGATGACTAAAATCCCGCAGGTGATGCTTGATGGAGGTGACCACATGGAGGCCCTCATCGTCGCGCAACAGGGCATCCAGTAATCGTCGGTCCGCAGGCGTCATAGACTGCGCCAGGGCGTCAGACAGGCGGTCCCGCTCGAACGCCAGCGCTCGGCGCACAACATCTTGCAGATACGTGTAGCCCGGCAGCACGATGCGTTGTTGGCGAAGATAGTCGACCAGGTCTCGCAGCACATAGACAGGACGGCTGGAAATACGTGCTGCTTCCAGCGCCCGTTCTTCCAGACCCAAGCGAGTCCGATCATCCAGTTGACGATAGCCAAAAAGCTCAAGGACCCAACTCACGTGCATCTGGCGCGTGTGCTTAGAAACAAGTACATCAGTCACGCGGTAATCCAATCGGTCTGCCAGAAACGCAATGTCGTCGCTCATGACATCGGTATCGACCACGAAAAAGCGTTGGCGAGCCTTGAAATAGCCCAGCACCAATAGAAAGTGTATCCGCGTCCGCGGTGTTCTGACGCGGTCAAACACCGCTTGTTCACGTGGCGTCAGAGAAAAATAAAGATCTCGTTCCGTCGCTGTGAGGCGCGGCAGACCCCACAAAAACTCGTACTCTTCAGGTGTGAGAATCTGTAAGCGGTGCCCCTGTGGCAGAAAATCATCAAGCTCGTCGTCCATTATGCATCCCCCTTATGAACAGCATCATATCGGGAGAAAAACGACTAATGCTAACGCCTTGCTACTGCACCTTTTCGGGCATTTGGGCGAAAATAACCACTATCGCCAAGCGCTCCTCGAGATTCTCTTCTCGTTGCGGTTTCGGACCGAGTTCAATGACTGGAAGACACACTAGTGCCGCATTGCCACGAACCGCTACAGCGTTCGCAGGGCCAGCCTCTTGTGGTCGACGCACCTTCAAGCGCGGCGTCTTTCAGTACAGTTTTTACACAGGCGACCTAAAAAGCGTGACGGAGGTCTGAAATCCTTCTCGCCTATCCATTGTTCGGACGGTAAACACCGTCAACGTCACCTAGACTGAACGAGTGTATAGACCGATCACACGAGTGGTCGATGGCAACCATTCTCATTGTAGATGATGATTCCACGACACGGACGATGTGCGCAGGCATGCTGAGTGCGCACGATTGCGTGGAGGCGGATGATGGTGAA
>CAZRUV010000174.1:0-3550 GCA_964603315.1 uncultured Rhodobacterales bacterium | reverse complement strand
CCCGGGGAGCGCGAGGGACAGCGTCCCTTGTCAAACAAAATCATGTCGCGCGCAGCGCGTCCGCAGGATCACCGTACGCCCCGTTAACCCTGTCACACGGCATACAAACGGTGCACGGATTGTGCACAGCCTGTGTACAGGTTGTGACCCGCCCCAAATCGCGTTCATCTTCCTGAAAACAAGATGAATTGGCGCAACGACTCACGTGCCACTTTCCCCTAGCCAGCGCCCCGCGCTCCGCGTATGAACAAATCATGAACTCATGCGATCTGACATTGGCCGGCGCAACACTCCGCGCCCTTGGCTCCGGCGCCCTTTTCTGGCCCGATCAGTCGCTGCTTTGCATCTCCGACCTGCACTTGGGCAAATCCGAACGCATCGCGCGTCGCGGCGGCAGCCAGTTGCCACCATACGAGACCCAAGACACGCTCCACCGCCTTACGACCGACATCGAACACACGCAGGCCCGCACCGTCATTTGCCTCGGCGACAGCTTTGACGACCGCGCCGCGGCTGAGGCTCTGTCCGAAGATGACAGGCTCTGGATCGCGCGTTTGCAGGCCGGTCGGGAATGGGTCTGGATCGAAGGCAATCACGACCCCGGCCCTCTTGAGTTTGGTGGCGCGCACCGGGCGGATCTGACAATTGGCTCCCTGACGTTCCGGCACATTGCCCGGTCGGGCGCGGCGGGCGAGGTTTCCGGCCACTACCACCCGAAGGCGACACTGCACACGCGCGGACGGGCCGTGACACGGCCCGCGTTTCTCTTGGATGATCAGAGGCTTATCATGCCCGCCTACGGCACCTATACCGGTGGTTTGCGCAGCCATGACCCGGCGCTGTCATGCCTCATGTCGCCGGACGCACATGCCATCCTGACGGGTCAGACACCCGTCACCATTCCCCTTGCACGGGCCAGCTGATGGACCTGCGCACCCGCATAGAAACGAGTTTTGATCGTCAGACGATGATGGAAACGTTCGGCGCGCGGCTTGACGACGTGGCGCAGGGCGCGGTGACACTCTCTGCCCCGATCCTGCCCGGCAGTCGACAGCAACAGGGCTTTGCGCACGCCGCCCTGACATTTGGCCTGGGCGACAGCGCGGCAGGCTATGCCGCCCTGACAACCATCCCCGAGGATCAGGAGGTTGTGACGGCGGAAATCAAGATCAATCTGACCGCGCCCGCCACAGGTGACCGGATCGTGGCGCGTGGCCGCGTCATCAAGCCCGGGCGGCGCCTGATCGTGGTCACATCAGAGGTTGTGAGCATCGCGGATGGCAACGAAACCCTCGTTGCCATCCTTCAGGGCACCATGGTGCCGGTCAAGGCTTAAGCCGTCAGTCCCTGCGGCTCTGTCAGCCCGTGCGCGCGGCAGCAGGCGGTCAGCGTATTGGCCAGAAGGCAGGCAATGGTCATCGGCCCGACACCACCCGGAACCGGCGTCACAGCCTTGGCCACGGTGACGGCTTGCGCGTAGTTTACGTCACCCAACAGCTTGGTTTTGCCCGGCTTTTCAGGGTGTGGCACGCGTGTGATGCCGACGTCAATGACTGTGGCACCCGGCTTGATCCAGTTGGCCTCCACCATCTCGGCCCGCCCCACTGCGGCCACCAGAATATCCGCGCGCGCGCAAACGTCCGCCAGATCCTTTGTCCGTGAATGCGCGATCGTCACTGTGCAGTTCTCGCGCAGCAACAGTTGCCCCATCGGCTTGCCGAACAGGTTCGAGCGGCCAATGACAACCGCCTCCATGCCCGACATGTTGCCCAACTGGTCGCGCAGCAGCATCAGGCACCCGAGCGGCGTACACGACACGAGGCCGGTCTCTCCGCTCGCCAGAAGACCGGCATTGACGACGCTCAGCCCGTCCACGTCCTTGGCAGGATCAATGCGGGCGACCACGGCGCGCTCATCCAGATGGTCTGGCACAGGGAACTGGCACAGGATGCCGTGCACCGACGGGTCTGCGTTCAACTGGTCAATGAGGGCAAACAGCTCCGCCTCGGGCACGTCCGCCGGCAGGCGGTGTTCGAAGGACGCCATGCCGACCTCGACCGTCTGCTTGTGCTTGGCCGCAACGTAAACCTCGCTTGCCGGGTCTTCACCCACCAGAATGACCGCCAGACCCGGCGTAATCCCCTGCTCTTCCTTGAGGCGCGCCACATGTTCGGCCACCTGGCCCCGGACCTGGGCGGCAAAGGCTTTGCCGTCAATCTTGGTTGCGGTCATGTCTGATAAGTCCCTTTAATCGCGGTAGAAATTCACCTGATGCGACCAGGTTTCGCCATCGCTGATCACCAGCGTGTCGAATTCCATGATCTGCAGAAGGTCGTAGAAGGTGGCGACATATTCGAGGCCCTGCGCCCGGAAAAAGTCGTTGTTGCGCATGTTCGAGGTCATCTGCGCCATCACCGCACGCGCGCGGTAGAGGGTCGAAAACGCATCGTCGTCCAGCGCGATCAGGTTGAGATGCTTTGCGTCCGCCCCCTTGGCAAAGAAGACAAAGCGCGGGCTTTCGGGCGCGGCCAGTTGCGCCGCCGTCAGGTTGGTCACAAACTCGACCCGGACGCTCTTGCTGGACTGCGGACCCTGCCGGATCACGCGGGAAAACTGCTCTTGCGAGGTCACATCGGGATAGTAATACCCTTCGTACCGGTCCTGCGCATGGGCGGTCAGCGCAGGTATGCAAAGGGCAACGATCAAGGCAAGCAGTCGGGTCATGGTGTGGTCCTTTCGGGTCTGATGCGGCCACGCTGGACGTGCAGGGGGCATGGGGTCAATTCCATTTCACCTTGCGCGCCCAAACGTGAGAGCCGTGTCATCCCCTAGAACAGACCTTCGATCTGACCATCCGCGTTCAGCATGATGTTCTCCGCAGACGGAACACGCGGCAGACCGGGCATCGTCATGATCTCACCGCAGACAACCACGACAAACCCGGCACCGGCTGACAGACGCACTTCGCGCACCGGCACGGAATGCCCCGTCGGCGCGCCGCGCAGGTTCGGATCGGTCGAGAAACTGTACTGCGTTTTGGCCATGCAGACCGGCAGATGGCCGTAGCCCTGCTCTTCCCACAGTTTCAGCTGATCGCGGATCTTTTGATCCATCAGCGCCTCATCCGCACGGTAAATGCGCTTGGCAATGGTCTGGATTTTCTCGGCGAGCGGCATGTCGTCGGGATAGATCGGCGCAAAGTTCGCCGTCTCCGCATCCGCCAGTTCCGCCACTTTGGTGGCCAGGTCTGCAGAGCCCTCCGAACCAAGTTCCCAGTGCCGCGACAGGATCGCCTCGGCCCCCTGTTCGGCGACGAAGTCCTTGACCGCCTGCACTTCGGCATCGGTGTCGGTGACAAAGTGGTTCACGGCGACGACAACCGGCACACCGAACGACTTGAGGTTTTCGATGTGGCGTCCAAGGTTCGGGCAGCCCGCCTTGACGGCCTCTACGTTCTCTGCGCCCAGATCGGCCTTGGCCACACCGCCGTTCATCTTCATCGCGCGCACTGTGGCCACACAGACCACGACGGACGGGGCAAGGCCCGCCT
>CAZRUV010000173.1:0-3578 GCA_964603315.1 uncultured Rhodobacterales bacterium | reverse complement strand
ATCACTTCGCCGGGGCTCTCATCCGTGCCCGCGATCATGCTGCCGACCATCGCGCAGGAGGCGCCCGCCGCAATCGCCTTGGCAAAATCGCCCGAGAACTTGATGCCGCCATCCGCGATCACCGGTACATCGCCAGCCGCGGCGGCACAGTCGATGATGGCTGTCAGTTGCGGCACGCCGACGCCTGCCACCATCCGTGTCGTGCAGATGGAGCCCGGGCCGATCCCGACCTTGACCGCATCCGCGCCGGCACCGATCAGGGCGCGGGTGGCCTCTCCCGTGGCCACGTTGCCCGCAACGATCTGCACGTCGTTCGACAGGCCCTTGGCGCGGCGCACCGCTTCGGCCACGCCTTCGGAGTGGCCGTGCGCCGTGTCGATCACGATCATGTCCACGCCTGCATCCACCAGCGCCTCCGAGCGCTCAAACCCCGCGTCGCCTACGGTCGATGCCGCGGCCACACGCAAGCGTCCCAACTCGTCCTTGCAGGCTGTAGGGTTCAACACGGCCTGTTCGGTGTCCTTGAGCGTCAGCAGCCCGGTCAGTTTGCCGTCCGCATCCGTCACCAGCAGCTTTTCGATCCGCCGCGCCTTCATCAGGCTGATCGCCTCTTCGCGGTCGGCGGGTTCCTGCAGAATGGCAAGATTGTCCGTGCTCATCATGACGCGCACCGGCGTGTCGTCCTGCGCGGCAAAGCGCATGTCACGGTTGGTCACGATCCCCACGACGCGCCGCGCTGCGTCGATGACGGGAAACCCGCTGAACCCATAGCGTTCGGACAGGGCGCGCGCGTCTGCGAGGGTCTGATCCGGGGTCAGGGTGATGGGATTGTAGACAATCCCGCTTTCGAACCGTTTGACGCGGCGCACCTCTTGCGCCTGCGCCTCGATGTCGAGGTTGCGGTGCACCACACCCATGCCCCCGGCCTGCGCCATTGCAATGGCCATCCGTGCTTCGGTCACGGTGTCCATCGCCGAGCTCAGGAGTGGAATATTCAGATCAATCCGCTGTGTCACGCGCGTGCGTGTATCGGCGCTGGCGGGCAGCACGTTGGAGGCCGCAGGGACCAGCAAAACATCGTCAAAGGTGAGCGCCTCGCGAATCTCCATCGGTGTCTCCTTGGGAGGGTTCGTTTGACGCTTCCCTATTTCACGGCCCGCCCCGAATGGGAAGCCCCAAAGACCCACTGCAGCGGACGCGCACAAGGGCCGCACAAAAAACCGTGGACAAGGGGACGGGTCCACCGGCACGGTTGCGCTCAGGAATCGGCGCGGGGACCCTGATGAAGACATGTGATCTGTTGAAAACCGCCAGATATGCGGCGGATGTACCGGAGCGCCGCTGTCGTTGGCTGGCGTTGGACAGCAGCGAAAGGGCAACGTGCGCCAACCCGGCAGAACGGGCCCGACTGTTGATGCAGACCGCATGAGCCATGGATACGAGACCGGTCGCCTGAACCTGCCCTTCGTGGGCATTTCGACCTTTGGCAAGCGCGCCTATGTGGAGGACTGGACGGCTCTAAACGCCGACGTCGCCATCCTTGGCGCGCCATTTGACGCGGGCACGCAGTGGCGGTCCGGCGCGCGGTTCGGGCCACGGGCCGTGCGCGAGGCCTCGACCCTCTTCAGCTTTGGACATGCGGGCGCCTATGATCACGAAGACGACGCCACCTACCTGCCCGAAAGCGTCCGGATCGTTGATATGGGCGACGCCGACATCATCCACACGGATACCGAAGGGTCTCATGCCAATATCGAGGCGGGCGTGCGCGCCGCACTGGCGGCGGGCGCCCTGCCCGTCACCATCGGTGGCGATCATTCCATCAACATCCCCTGCATCCGCGCCTTCGACGATCAGGGGCCGATCCATATCCTGCAGATCGACGCGCATCTCGACTTTGTCGACGAACGCCATGGCGTGCGGCATGGCCATGGCAACCCGATGCGACGCGCCGCTGAACAGAGCTTTGTCACCGGCCTCACGCAGGTAGGCATCCGCAACGTGAGTTCCACGGCGAAGGAAGGCTATGCGGATGCGCGCGCCATGGGGTCGGACATCCTGTCGGTGCGGCAGGCCCGCGCGTTGGGACCGAAAGGCGTCATCGACCGCATCCCGGCGGGCGCGCGGCTCTACATCACCATCGACATTGACGCCTTCTGCCCCTCCATCGCGCCGGGGACGGGCACACCCAGCCATGGCGGATTTCTCTACTATGACGTGCTCGAGATGCTGCAGGCCGCAGCCAGGCGGCACGATATTGTCGGCATCGACCTCGTCGAAGTGGCGCCGGATTACGATCCGACCGGAAGCACCGCAATCCTGGCCGCGCAGGTCCTGATGAACCTGCTGGGCTTTGTCTTTCACCCGAAGACAGACTGAACCCGACCCTCCGGGGGGAGTTTTTTTAGCAAGATGAAGCATTGGATCTCTCTTCATCTTGCCCGGAAACTCCCCCCG
Source organism: uncultured Rhodobacterales bacterium (assembly GCA_964603315.1). GTDB lineage: Bacteria > Pseudomonadota > Alphaproteobacteria > Rhodobacterales > Rhodobacteraceae > Tateyamaria. Next base: position 1,121 of record CAZRUV010000173.1, on the reverse strand, counting down.
GAGGGTCGATATCCGTGTGCTTCTGCGTCCGAACTGACGCGGTTACGTCGCCACCTGTCGCGCTTTGGCTTTTCCTTTGCTGCCGGACACCTATGCTAAGCCACAACAGTTATGAGGCCGGGTATGAGCACTGATCCACTTGTCGTTTTCACGCCGTCGGGCAAGCGCGGACACTTTCCGGTGGGAACGCCGATCCTGACCGCTGCGCGGCAGTTGGGTGTGGATCTGGATTCAGTCTGCGGCGGGCGCGGGATTTGCTCAAAATGCCAGATCGCGCCCAGCTTTGGCGAATTTCCCAAACACGGGGTCACCGTCTCGACCGATGCCTTGTCGGACTGGAACGCGGTCGAAGAGCGCTACAAGACCAAACGCGGGCTTGCCGATGGCCGCCGCTTGGGCTGTCAGGCGACGGTGCAGGGCGATGTGGTGATCGACGTGCCCCCCGAAAGCCAGGTGCACAAACAGGTGGTGCGCAAACGCGCCGAGGCGCGGGACATCACCATGAACCCCTCGACCAAGCTTTTTTACGTCGAGGTGCAGGAACCCGACATGCACGAACCCTCGGGCGATCTGGAACGGCTCGTGGCCGCGATCGAACGGGACTGGGGCGTGACCAACATCCATGCCGACCTGCACATTCTGCAAGACCTGCAACCGGTACTGCGCAAGGGCGCGTGGAAGGTCACGGTGGCGGTGCATCTGGGCGATGATGAAAACGCACCGCGCATCATGCATGTCTGGCCCGGATATTATGACGGGACGGTCTACGGGCTGGCGGTCGATCTCGGGTCAACCACCATCGCGGCGCATCTTTGTGACCTGTCCACTGGCGAGGTTGTGGCGTCATCGGGGCTGATGAACCCGCAGATCCGCTTTGGCGAGGATCTGATGAGCCGGGTGAGCTATGGCATGATGAACGCGGGCGGCGCGGGCGAGATGACCGTCGCCGTGCGCGAAGGGTTGAACGCGCTCATGACCCAGATCGCGACCGAAGCGGCCATCGACAAGACGCTGGTTGTCGATGCCGTATTCGTCTGCAACCCGGTCATGCACCACCTGCTTCTGGGCATTGAGCCCTTCGAGCTGGGACAGGCCCCCCTTGCGCTGGCCACGTCCGATGC
>CAZRUV010000172.1:0-3698 GCA_964603315.1 uncultured Rhodobacterales bacterium | reverse complement strand
CGCGCAGCCTGTCGCGCGGGCACTATGCGCTGACGTTGCGCTTTGATCAGGCTGTGGATGTGGTCGACTCGCCGCATTTCTCATGCCTGCGGCAACAGGTGAATTGCGTGGTCAACCCGTCGGGACGGTCAGCGCGCAGAACGTCGAACGGTCAGCCCCATATGGTGATTTTCGACGCCTGGTCCGGCGGCTAGGTCAGCGCGGGCACGTCGGCGCGCGCGAGCACCAGCGTGTGAATGACAAAGACCACCGCCCGGCTGCGCGGCAGGCGCAACAGCGTCTGCCGCTCGGTCCGGTAATAGGGGCCGGTGTCTGCGCGTGACCCGACGCGGCGGGGTTCCTGCGTAGAACGTGGCTGAAAAAGCTCGGGGTCCTGATACCAAAGCTGATTGAACCGCCACAGCGGTCGGCCCACCTGAATGCCGTCAAACAGACGTTGCACACGGCGCGCGACGTCTGCGTCATATGCGTTCACGGGGACGTGGATGTCGGTCAATGGGCGCCCTGCCTTTTCGCTCAGCCGCCAGGACGCGGGAAAACACAAGACAGCGCCCGTGAGCACGTGTTCGTCTGCGCGTTTCTCCATCAGGACGAAATCGCATTGGCAGAGGCGTCCCAAGGTCATCATCGGCGACCCCGCGTCGACGCGCACTTCGCGCCCGTCCGGGCAGCGGACGCTGTCGCCCACGTGCTCAAACCCAAGACCGGGCAGTTCAGTCAGCACCTGCTCCAGCAATTCCTCTGCGGCGGGGCGTGCGCCGGGGTCGAGGTACAGGACATCGTCGGCGTAATCGCCCAGCAGCACCTCGCGCCGCGCCATCTGCGCGGCATAGGCTTCATCCACGCGCAACCACGGCCCCGTTTCCGGCTGGATGCCGGGCAGTGCGCGGCCGGCGCGCATATCGTCGGGCAAGTGGCGTTGCAGGATTTCCGTCATGACGACGTTGTGGCACGCGCGCGGGCCGTTTGCCAGTTCACCCGGCCACCCAGGCGCGCGCGGTCGACCCATCGCGGCATGGCGTGATCTGCAATGGGCCTGTCGCAACCATGTGCCGGGCAATTTCGGGTGGCGTGGTGTCATCCGCCTGCCCCGTTTCCCAGTCATGCCACGCGCTGGACCAGCGCAGATGCGCCCCGCTGTCCGGCAAGTGGGTCAGGTCGCCTTCGGCCCAGAACCGCAGCCCGTCCCCCATAGGCTCACCAAAAAGACGCGCGCCCAGTTGGTGTTGCAAGAGCACAGCCGTCACGATGGCGGCCGAGAACGTGAACCGGTCCACCTGCACGGCGATCCGAGTGCCACGCCACCGCGCCCGCAGATCGTCGATGATCGGCAGCATACGAAGGAAGCTGCCACCGGTGTTGCCACGCAGATCGAACAGGATGTTGGCCGCGGGACGCGTCGCGAGCGTTTCGCTGATCCCCTCCGGCAGTGGCACATCCAGCCGCGCAATGCGCACACGCCAGACCGTATTGTCCCAGACCACAGGGCCTTCACCGGCCAGATCATCCGTGTCAGCGTCAATCATCCCGGTGTCCGAGGTGGGATAAAGCGGCAGCGCCGGTGTCAGATCATCCGGACCAAAGCGTATTGAGCCTCCCTCCATCCCATACGCGACGGTATTTGCACCCAACGCGCCGGGCCACGCCATCAGGATCGCACCGATCACGGATTGTCGTGCGGCGGTCCCCGCAAGCAAAGGGCGAAACCGGTCCAGCAAAGTGCCGACAGGCACGTCATTCACGGTGTCGAGCCGTACCAGCCTGCCCCCATGCACCACCCCGAACCCATAGGACCGCGCCACAATGCGCACGGGCCAAACCTCGATGGCGGCGTTGGGGATCAGGCGGCTGTGCCCGTTGCCCGCGCGGGCCATCAGCGCCATGACAGCGCGCAAGAACGCGTTCTTTTCCTGCGCGGCCTCCATCTCTGCCAGCGCATCTGACAGATCGAGCCCCGCACAAGCGGGATCGCGGGCGATGGTGTCCCGCACGATGGCGCGATCACGATCAAATGCCATGGCACCTCCAAAAAACGACGCGAAACATGGTCGCATTCCGGCAACCGGAGATGCGCGCGCGCCGCCACTCTAGGCGCAAGGGAGGCTGCAATGAACCAGCATTATCGCGACACCCGCAAGATCGACCCGGCGCGCGGCGCCACCCTCGCCGATGGCACGCCAAACGATGCCGACCGGATCGAGATTGGCCCACCACTGGAAACGCAACGGGCGTGGCAGGCCGCCGGGCTCACCCTGCCCAACCTTGCGAACATGCGCGCATACCGCTGGCAACGGCTGACGCAGCACATTGTCGATCGCGGCTATGGCGGGCTGTTGATGTTCGATCCGCTCAACATCCGCTACGCGACCGACAGCACCAACATGCAGCTTTGGAACACGCACAACCCGTTCCGCGCCGTGCTGCTCTGCGCCGATGGCTACATGGTGATCTGGGACTACAAGAACGCGCCGTTCCTGAGTTCGTTCAACCCGCTGGTCAAGGAGGTCCGCTCGGGTGCGGATCTGTTCTATTTCGACCGGGGTGACAAGGTGGACGTGGCCGCAGACGTGTTTGCCAACGAGGTGCGTGTGCTGCTCGAGGAACATGCGCCGGGCCTCAAGCGACTGGCCGCGGACAAGCCGATGGTGCACGGGCTGCGCGCGCTCGAGGCGCAGGGGCTCGAGGTCATGGACGGCGAAGAGGTCACGGAAAAGTCGCGTTCGATCAAGGGTCCGGATGAGCTCTTGGCGATGCGCTGTGCGGTGCATGCCTGCGAGGCGTCGGTGCAGGCGATGGAGGATTTCGCGCGCGCCAATGTGGGCGACGGCAAGACATGCGAGGATGACGTCTGGGCCGTGCTGCATGCCGAAAACATCAAGCGCGGCGGCGAATGGATCGAGACACGGCTGCTCAGCTCGGGTCCGCGTACAAACCCGTGGTTTCAGGAATGCGGGCCACGGGTCTGCCAGCAGAACGAGATCATCAGCTTTGACACGGATCTGGTCGGGTCATACGGCATCTGCGTCGACATCTCGCGCAGTTGGTGGATCGGACCGGACAAGCCGCGCCCCGACATGGTCTATGCGATGCAGCACGCGCACGAGCACATCATGACGAACATGGAGATGATCCGGCCCGGCGTGACCATTCCCGAACTGACAGCAAACACGCATGTGCTCGACGACAAGTTCCAGGCGCAGAAATACGGCTGCCTGATGCACGGCGTGGGCTTGTGCGACGAGTGGCCGCTGGTTCAGTATCCCGACAAGGCGGTGCCCGGGTCGTTCGATTATGCGCTGGAACCCGGTATGGTCCTGTGCGTTGAGGCCGCAGTGGGCGAGGTTGGCGGTGATTTCACCATCAAGCTCGAAGATCAGGTGCTGGTCACCGAAGACGGCTACGAGAACCTGATTTCCTACGAATATGATCCGGCGCTGATGGGGGCATAGCCTGCCGTTTCCGCCTGGCGTCATGCGGGACGACGTGCAGGACGCGTCGGCACAGGTGCGGCTCCGGTATGCGGCCCGTGTTGATCGGTGTTCAACGCCCCGTTATCGTCAGGTCAACGCAACCAAGCTGAAAGGCCTTTCGACACATGCGCCGTACTCTTCCCCCTGCCGCCGGAGCGGCAGCCGCTGCTGCCCGTGCCGGCGCTGCGGCCAGCCCTGTTGCCCGCGCGGCTGCCGCTGCTGCCCCGC
>CAZRUV010000171.1:0-3793 GCA_964603315.1 uncultured Rhodobacterales bacterium | reverse complement strand
GTGGCCCGTGATCATGATCACCGGCAGCGCGCTGTCATTGCCCATCAGCTTTTTCAGGAACTGCATCCCGTCCATGCCCGGCATCTTGATGTCCGAAATCACGATGCCCGGGTAATCCGGACCCAGTTTTTTGAGCGCATCTTCGGCGCTGGCAAAGGTTTCGGTGTCATATCCCGAGAGCGCCAGCCACTGGCTGATCGATTGGCGCATGTCCTGTTCGTCGTCCACGATTGCGATTTTCATGGCTTGGGTCATTTGTCTTGCCTCCAATATCATTGGGCCGCGGCGATCTTGTCCTTGTCGGCGCCCGCCCCATCGTCGAGCACCGGCAACTGCATCTCAAAGACGGCGCCGCCCGCTTGTCCGTTGCGCGCCGTGAGCCGTCCGCCCAAATCGTTCACAATGCCTGACGAAATGGCAAGGCCCAGCCCCACCCCGTCGCCGGGCTGCTTGGTCGTATAAAACGGCTCGAAGAGCGCATCGAGATCCTCGATGCCGGGGCCGTTGTCCCGCACGGTCAGCGTGACCGTCTCGCCGGCGGACAGGATGATGTCCACCTGTGGCGCACTGACGGACTTTGTCGCGTCGATCGCGTTGCGCAGCAGGTTCACCATCACCTGTTCGATGCGCAGCCTGTCGCCCAGCACCATCATCGGCGCGGGCGGCACAATCCGGTTGATCAGGACTTTGCGCTGACGCAACTGCGGCTCCATCATGGACAGGCTCGAGGCCAGCGCATCGCCCATGTTTACAGGGGTGAACTCGTCCTGACCCTTGCGGGCATAGGATTTGAGCTGGCGCGTGATGGCTCCCATCCGTTCAATCAGATCGTCGATGCGGCCAAAGCTGACCAGCGCCTCTTCGGGCCGGTCGCGGCGCAAAAGCAGGCGCGCACCGGCGAGGTAGGTTTTCATCGCCGCCAGTGGCTGGTTCAGTTCGTGGCTTACAGCCGCCGACATCTCACCCAAGGCGGCCAGTTTCGACGATTGCTGCAGCGTCTGTTCGGCGACGGCGAGGTCTTCCTGCACGCGCATGCGTTCGGCGACTTCCCGCTGCAACTGCGTGTTCAGGCGGCGCAACTCCGCCGACTCGCGCGCAAACAGAGCCAGTCGCAGCGCCGAACGACGGCTGAGCGCATAAAAGGCCAGCGCCAGCAGCAGCGCGAATCCCATGATCTCAAGGGCCAGAACGCCGTTCACACGCTCGCGCACCGAGGCGTAGGTTGTGAACGACGTCATGCGCCATCCGCGAAACGGAATACGCGTCTCAAGCCGCATCACCCCTTCGCCCTGCAGATACGCATCAGGTGGCAGCGCGGTCCAGTCTGCCGTGGCCCGGATGGCCCGTTCGATGGCGCTTTGCGCCGGTTGTGCGGCCAACGCCTCTTCCTCGCTGCGACCACGCCAGCGCGGTTCGGTGGCCAGAATGATCTCGCCCGCGCTGTCCGTCACCAGCACAGCCGCTGAAATGCCTGCCCAGGCACGTTCGAATTTCTGCAGGTCCACTTCGACCACGATCACACCAAGAACATCACCGCCCGCAACAATGCGACGCGAATAGACAAAGTCGTAGCCGCCACTTTCCCTTTGTTCCGTGGTAAAAAGCGTGTCTGTCGCCCGCAGCGCTTCGAAGAAAAACCGCGAATTCCGGTGGCTTTCCCCCAACACGTTGCGATCTGTCGCCGCCACGACCCGACCGTACAGATCAAGCAGCATGAGGCTTGCAGCCCCGATTTCCTCGACAAACGAAATCAGCCGTGCGGTGGATTGAGCGTAGTCGGACGAGTTGAGCGCGCCGATCAGGGTCGGGTCACGTGACAGCAATTGCGGCACGACCGCCGTTTGCCGCAACTCGCTGAGCAGGTTTCCGGAATAGAGGGCCAGCCGCAGTTCTGCCCGGTTTCGGGTGGTTTCCGTAAACCGGTTGGTCAGCAGCATGTTGGTGAAAAACACCGTCGCGACGGCTGACGTGATGAAGACGAGCATCGCAATGCGCGCGCGCCAACTGAATGTCGGGGTTCGAGCGGTCCCGCCCGCGGGTGATGTGTCACGCGCCATGGCGGCTAATTTACGCAGCCTGCGCACGGCGCTCAAGTCAGGCTATCATGACCTGTGCAACCAATGCGCGAAAGAGCGCTTGACCATCGGTGCCACCATGGCCCAAGTCCGCCGCCCGCTCGGGGTGCGGCATCATGCCCAGGACGCGCCGGTTCTCCGACAGGATGCCCGCAATATCCCGCTGCGACCCGTTCGGATTGTCCGTGTAGCGGAATGCGACGCGATCTTCGGCCTCCAGCCGGTCCAGCGTGACCTCGTCCGCAAAGTAATTGCCGTCATGATGCGCAATCGGAATATCGATCACGTCACCAGCATTGTACCCTTCGGTGTAAGCGCTTTGCGAGGTTTCGACCCGCAGCCCGATGGTTTTGCAGATGTATTTCAGCCCCGCATTGCGCAGAAGCGCCCCGGGCAACAGTCCGGTTTCCGTGAGCACCTGAAACCCGTTGCAAACACCGAAGACATAGCCGCCGCGCGCTGCATGGGCCTTGAGCGCGCCGATCACCGGCGCATTGGCGGCGATGGCCCCGCAGCGCAGATAGTCACCAAAGGAAAATCCGCCCGGAACGCCGACGACATCAACGCCTGCAGGCAATTCGGTGTCCTTGTGCCAGACCATTTCGACGTCCGCACCGGCCGCCTTGAACGCCACGGCGAGATCACGGTCGCAGTTTGACCCCGGAAAAACGATCACCGCCGCCTTCATGACATGTCGATCCGGTAGCTTTCGATGACCGTGTTGGCGAGCAGCTTTTCGCACATTTCGGTCACCTGCGCCTCGGTCGTGCCATCCGCGAGGTCCAGTTCGATCACCTTGCCCTGGCGCACGCCGTTTACACCGGCAAAGCCCGACGCCCCAAGCGCGTGGCGCACCGCCTCGCCCTGCGGGTCAAGCACCCCGTTCTTCAGCATGACATGGACTGTGGCTTTCATTGTGCTCTCCTCGTTTTCTTCCCGCTAACCCATACCTGCGCGCATCTCAAGCGTCTGCGACGGGCCATGGCTGCAGATCCAGTTGCGCGGCCCCGCGACTGGTCACCGAGATGGAATTGCCGGCAGGATCCTTGGCGTTGGCAAACTGGTATCCGTTGGCGTTGAATGGTTTGCCGAATTTCAGTCCGTTTTGCGCGGCCTTGGCGATGAATGCGCCCACATCCTCCACCTCAAAGCCCAGCTTGACCAGCACCTGCCCCGCCTTCTGCCCCTTGGACAGCGCGTGCAGATTGATCACGGGACCCTGGCCCGGCGGGCGCAACTCGACAAGCCGGTCGCCCGCTTCACCCCATGCCGTGTATCCGAAGTGCAAGGCGTAGAAGGCCACCATCTCCTCCATCCTGCGCGTGTAGAGCGTGAGACGGAGCAGCGGTGGGTACGACATCAATTGATCAGCGTCGGCTTGGTCATGGGTTGCGCGTTCTTCGGCATGACACCCAGACGTCGCGCGACTTCGGTATAGGCATCGGCGAGGTTGCCCAGATCGCGGCGGAACACGTCCTTGTCGAGCTTTTCACCCGTTTCGATGTCCCACAGGCGGCAACTGTCCGGGCTGATTTCGTCGGCCACGATCAGGCGCATGAAATCGCCGTCATAGACCCGGCCGATCTCGATCTTGAAGTCCACGAGGCGGATCCCCACGGCCATCATCACGCCGCTCAGGAAATCGTTCACCCGCAGCGCGAGGCTGACGATATCGTCCATGTCCTGCTGGCTGGCCCATCCGCAGGCGGAGATATGCT
>CAZRUV010000170.1:0-3919 GCA_964603315.1 uncultured Rhodobacterales bacterium | reverse complement strand
CCTTGCGGCGCCAGAACCTAAATCTGGTGCGTCTACCAATTCCGCCACGCCCGCATCATTGCCCCATCTAGCAAGTCATCTCTCAGGAGGCGAGACCCATTCGCCACCGCGACCGATAGAATTTGCGCGACATTAAAGGAAAGTTCAGCTATTATTTCGATACCTGAGGCAGGTATACAAAGTGAGAAACGCCATGAAACCGAAAACGGTCGGGCGTGCATCGAGCGGGATTTCCCCGCAACAACGCACGTGTATTTCCCATGTGGGCCTTGTGGCCGGCACCATTGTTCTGACCAGCGATGGTGAGATCCCCGTTGAATTTCTGTCGCCCGGCGACAGGATCATCACCCGAAACGCAGGGATGGTTGCACTGCAGGCGATCGAAACGCAAAAGGTCAAGACCGAAGCGGTGCGCATCGACGCAGGCGCTTTGGGCCAGAACCGTCCACCCCACACCGTGATGCTGCCCGCGTCACAAACCGCACTGGTGCGCGACTGGCGGGCCAAGGCTCTGGGTGGTGCATCGCAGGCGGTGATGCCAGCGGGATGCCTTGTGGACGACGAACAGATTACGTCGCTGGGTCCGCGGCAGATGGTGCTGGTCAAACTGGGATTTGACGCGCCTTACGTGATCTATGCCGATGGGCTGGAATTGTCGGTGCCCGCCATGGTGGCCGAAGAGGCCGTGATCGCAGCCTAGCCTTCCAATGCGCGCAAGACTTGCGGCAACATCTCGGGCAGGTCCTCCGCGATCAGCCCGGGGCCAAAGGTGCGCGCGCATTCCACATGTAGCCATGCGGCTGTTTCGCACGCCACCATCGGGTCAAAGCCGCGCGCAAGCAGTCCGGTGATGAACCCGGCCAATACGTCCCCTGCACCGGCCGTGGCCAGCCATGGCGCTTCGCGACCATAGGCAGCGCTGTGAATGGCGCATCGCCCGCCAGGATCCGCGATGACTGAGTCGGGCCCTTTGAACAAAACTGTCGCACCACTGCGCGCCGCCGCTTCGCGTGTCGCATCAACCTTCGAAAATGCCGGGCCGCGATCCGGCACGGCAGTCAGCTTTTCCGCGATATCCGGGAACAGACGTGCGAATTCGCCGCCATGTGGCGTCAAAACACATTTGGCATGCAACAAAGCGAAGAGGGCCGGTGACGGCGCGATGAGCGTCAGCGCATCGGCATCAAGAACAATGGGACGTGCGCTCTTCAAAGCCGCTTCTGTCAGAAGCGCCTTTTCATCGCTGAGCCCGAAACCCGGCCCGATACAAAGCGCATTGATCCGATTATCCGAAAGCACGGCATTCAGCCCATCGGCATCCGCGACACGGGTTTGCATAAGCGCCGTGATATGACACGCAACCTCCATCTGCGCCGCCGGTGGCACGCCCAGCGTCACGAGCCCCGCCCCGATCCGCAACGCGCCGCGCGCAGCGAGGCGGGCAGCACCAGTGCGGCCTGGGCCGCCGGCAATCACCAATGCATGACCGTGGTTGAACTTGTGACCTGTTTTCTTGGCGAGTTCGCAAGGTTCGCTGACCAATTGCACCGAAGCCGACAAAGGGCTTGAGTCCGCCTCAGTTGCACCTTGCGCACGATAGGGATCTGACGCCCCCGAGACGCGGTTGATGGGTGATCTAGTCATGCAAGCCAATATCCTTGACGACGACGGAGCCGCACATCTCCGGTCCTTGGGCAAGATAATGGCCAAGCTTTGCGCGGTGAAACGTTACGGTCAATTCGGCCGGTATGACCCTGCCCAGGACACGGCCGCTGTCACTGCACAAACCCGAAGGCATATCCACCGCAACCATAGGCATGCCCTTGCTGCGTCGCAGGTCGGTCGCATCCGCCAGAAACGCAAACAATCCCTTGAACGGGCGCGACAGGCCCGTGCCAAACAAAGCGTCTATAATCAGATCGAGCGCGCCGAGGGGCAGGCTGTCGTCCACAAAAGGCGGCGGGTCGATTGCACGCACGGTGACGTCACCCATCATACGCCAGCGGTCGTGGTTGGTTCGCGCATCAGGCGGAAGCACTTCATGCGCCCCATAGAGAAAGACCTTGACCTCCCACCCCCGCGACGCCAGCAACCGCGCCACCACAAACCCGTCGCCGCCATTATTACCCGGCCCGCACAGCACCACGGCGCGATGCGTGCGTTGCGCCAATTCCGGCCACTCCTCAAAAACAGCCTCGACCACGCCCTGCCCGGCCCGCTCCATAAGCTCGAGCCCGGTCACCTCCCCCGACTCGATGGCGGCCTGTTCGATGGCGCGCATCTGGGCGGCTGTCAGCAACTCGGCCATGGTAAAACCTGAAAAGTTTTCATAACGCCTATTTTTTCATCGCGTTGCATATTTTTAAGACGCACCCTATCAAATCACCTTGTCGAATACCCATTCTGACCCGCGTGCGATGGACGGTCCACCGCGCAGATGGTCCACCCCTAACCGAGACATGCCAAAGGGAGGCACCCCATGAAAAAGATCGAAGCCATCATCAAGCCCTTCAAGCTTGATGAAGTCAAAGAGGCCTTGCAAGAGGTTGGCGTTCAGGGGCTGTCGGTGATCGAGGTCAAGGGGTTCGGGCGCCAGAAGGGACACACGGAGCTCTACCGGGGTGCCGAATATGTCGTGGATTTCCTGCCCAAGGTCAAAGTCGAGGTGATCCTGGACGACGATCAGGTGGACGGCGCGATCCAGGCCATCGTGGACGCCGCCAAGACCGAGAAGATCGGCGACGGCAAGATCTTTGTCTCCTCCGTCGAACAGACCATCCGCATCCGCACCGGCGAAACCGGCTCGGACGCGCTTTAATACATAACGTAACTTAGGAAGGATTTTCGGGACATGGCAAACCCTGTTCTTGATCTCATCAAAGAAGAAGATGCGGCATATGTCGACATCCGTTTCACGGACCCGCGCGGCAGGCTGCAGCACGTGACGGTCATGGCCGATCAGGTCGACGAGGATTTCCTCGAGGAAGGCTTCATGTTTGACGGCTCGTCCATTGCGGGCTGGAAGTCGATCGAAGCCTCCGACATGAAGCTGATGCCGGATCAGGACAGCGCCTATGTCGATCCGTTCTACGCCGAAAAGACGATCTGCGTGCACTGCTCGGTGGTCGAGCCCGACACCGGCGAGGCCTATGACCGCGACCCGCGCGGCACCGCCGAAAAGGCCGAGGCCTATCTGAAAGCGTCCGGCATCGGCGACACGGCCTTCTTTGGTCCCGAAGCGGAATTCTTCCTCTTTGACGATGTGCGTTTTTCCAACAGCATCAACAAGGTGTCCTACGAAGTTGATGCAACGGATGCGTCCTGGAACACCGACACCGAATACGAGATGGGCAACATGGGCCACCGTCCGGGCGTCAAGGGCGGCTACTTCCCCGTGAACCCCACGGATGAGAGCCAGGACCTGCGTTCCGAGATGCTGTCGACCATGAAACGCCTCGGCATGAAGGTCGACAAGCACCACCACGAGGTGGCGTCGTGCCAGCACGAGCTTGGCCTGATCTTTGACAGCCTGACCAAGCAGGCCGATGAGCTGCAAAAATACAAATACGTCATCCACAACGTCGCCGCCGCCTACGGCAAGTCGGCCACGTTCATGCCCAAGCCCATCGCGGGCGACAACGGCACCGGCATGCACTGCAACATGTCGATCTGGAAAGACGGCAAACCGCTCTTTGCTGGCGACAAATATGCCGATCTGTCGGACGAGGCGCTGTTCTTCATCGGCGGTATCCTCAAGCACGCCAAGGCGCTCAACGCCTTCACCAACCCGTCAACCAACAGCTACAAGCGCCTGATCCCCGGCTTTGAAGCGCCCGTGCTGCGCGCATACTCCGCCCGCAACCGCTCGGGCTGCGTCCGGATCCCGTGGACCGAGTCGCCCAAAGCCAAGCGCGTCGAG
>CAZRUV010000169.1:0-3932 GCA_964603315.1 uncultured Rhodobacterales bacterium | reverse complement strand
GAAAGGTTGAGCAAACTCTACATTAAAGTGCGGGAGGTTTCGGGGGGCAGGTCAGGATTTTCGCAATATACGTGTCGCAGGTCCCGTCAGTCCGCCCTGGCACGTTCCAACATGCCATACAGATCACGCGGGTCGTCGGGGTCGGCGAGCATGTCGAGGGGGTGGTAGAACGTTGTGTCTGCGATGTGGTCGCGGACGAAACGCAGGGCGGAAAAATCCTCGATCGCGAAGCCGACGGAATCGAAGATCGTGATCTGCTTGTCCGAGGTGCGGCCCGTTTTTTGCCCGGCGAGCACTTGCCAGATTTCCGTCACCGGATGGTTTTCGTCCAGTTGCTGGATGTCGCCTTCGATCCGGGTCTGGGGCGGGTATTCCACGAAGATATCGCCGCGCTGCAGGATCGCGGGCGCGATCTCGGTTTTGCCCGGACAGTCGCCGCCGATGGCGTTGATGTGCACACCGGAGCCGACCATGTTGTCTGTGAGGATCGTGGCGTAGGCCTTGTCCGCCGTGCAGGTGGTGAGGATCTGCGCGCCTTCGATGGCCTTTTCGGCGCTGGTGCAGGATGTGACCTGCAGGCCGGAGCCTGCAAGGTTTGCGGCACATTTGGCCGTGGCGGCAGGATCAATGTCGCAGAGCCGCACATGGGTGATGCCCGCGATGGCCTGCATCGCGCGGCTCTGGAATTCGGACTGCGCGCCGTTTCCGATCATGGCCATTGTCGTGGCACCCTGCGGTGCAAGCGCGTCAGCCACCAGCGCCGATGTGGCCGCCGTGCGCAGCGCCGTCAGCAGCGTCATTTCGGTCAGCAGCACCGGATAGCCGGTGTCCACATCCGCGAGCAGGCCAAAGGCGGTGACAGTCTGCAGGCCGTGACCGGTGTTCTTGGGGTGGCCGTTCACATATTTGAAGCCGTAGCTGACGCCGTCCGACGTGGGCATCAACTCGATCACGCCTTCGGGCGAGTGTGCTGCGACGCGGGGCGTCTTGTCGAACTGCTCCCAGCGTTTGAAATCCTCCGCGATATAAGCGGCCAGCCCGCGCAGCATGTCCTCCAGACCGACATGGTGGATCAGTTGCATCATGTGATCGACCGATACAAACGGCACGAGCGCTTTGTCAGAAGGTTCCATGGCGTGATCCTCAATAGGCGCGGGTGGGGCGGTCAAAGACCCGGCGGCCAAAGGCAGATGCCACCAGATCGACCATGACGTGCGCGGTGCGGCCGCGTTCGTCGAGGAAAGGGTTCAGTTCGACGAGGTCCAGCGAGGTGAGCGCGCCGCTGTCGCAGATCATCTCCATCACCAGATGCGCTTCGCGCAATGTGGCACCGCCCGGCACGGTTGTGCCCACGGCGGGCGCGATGGACGGGTCGAGAAAGTCGACATCCAGCGACACGTGCAACATGCCATTTGCCGCGCGCACCTTGTCGAGAAAGGCACTCAGCGGTTTGCCGATGCCATGTTCGTCGATGTGGCGCATGTCCACATAGGTCACATCCGTGGCTTGCAGGGCGGCCCGCTCCGCCGGATCGACAGAGCGCAGGCCCAGCATGGCGATACGGTCATGCGGGATCGGATGCGGCACGGCCGGGAACCCGTCAAATCCGCCGCGTCCGGTCACATAACCCACCGGCGTACCATGCAGGTTGCCGGACGATGTGCTGTCGGGCGTGTGATAATCCGTATGCGCATCAAGCCACAGGATAAAGAGGGGGCGCCCGGCCTGGGCCGCATGTGCGGCGAGCCCATGGACGGTGCCAAGCGCCAGAGCGTGATCGCCCCCCATGAAAATCGGCAGCCCGCCCGCGGCGGCGTCTTGTGCGCAACGTGACAGGGCCGTTGTCCAGGCGATGGTCTCTTCGCGCGCGTGGATACGGTCGTGATGTTGCGCGGTGTAGGGGGCGGGTGCGACGTTGCGGAGGTCAGTGACGTCGTGGCCAAGGTCGGCCAGCGCGGATTGCAGTGCGGCGATGCGATAGGCATCCGGGCCCATGCGACAGCCTTGCCGCCGCTTGCCGCAATCCATCGGGACACCGATGAGTTTGATAGGGGAAAGGGGCATGTCTTGGGCTCCGACTATTCGCGTTTTGCCAGACCTGCGCCCGTTTTGCGGTATCGACAAGGGTAGGATTTGACAGTATCGAGATACTATTGCGCAAAGTGAGAAGCTAGCATGGACGAAATGGACAATCGCCTGTTGGCGGCACTGCGCGCGGATGCCCGCGCGTCACACTCGACCCTGGCGGCAACGCTGGGCCTGTCGCGCGCCACTGTACGCGCGCGGATCGACAAGATGGTGGCGCGCGGCGACATCGTCGGGTTCTCCGTCGTGACCAAGGCGGACGTTCAGCGCGATCCGGTGCGTGGGCTGATGATGATCGGGATCGAGGGGCGCGGCACCGAAAAGATCATGCGCGCGCTGCAGGGCATGCCCGAGATGCGGGCCGTTCATTCAACCAATGGCCGCTGGGATGTCATCGTGGAGATCGGAACCGACACGCTGGATGCGTTTGACAAGGTCCTGTTCCGGATCCGGCGGCTGGACGGCGTTGTGGCGAGTGAGACGTCCTTGCTGCTGTCGACTAGGATGAACGCATAAGCGCGCGCACCCAGATGCCCGTCAGGACAAGCGACGCGAGCGTGTTCCAGTTGGCCATCGTCAGGCCAAGGAAAAACGGCGTGAGCGTGTCGCACAAAACCAGCGCAGGCGCGTCGCCACCGCCGGGCACAAGTGCCGAGCCTTCGAGGCCAATCAGGGACGGCCCCGAAGACGAGCAGGTCGCAGGCCCCTGCCACCATTTCAACTCCACCCCGGAGTGGAACGCGCCGAGGCCTGCGGTGGTTGCCGTCGACAGCGCGCCGCCAAGCGCGATGAGCCGGTGCGGCAGCGCCAGACCCACGGCACCGAAACCAACCGCCGCCACATGTGGCCAACGCTGCCAGAGGCACATGGCGCATGGCGCCCAGCCGAGTGCCTGAAAGAAAAACGCAGCGCCAAGCAACAGGGCGGAGCCGAGACCGGCCAGTCCAATCAATCCTCTACGTGTCACAATACGCTCCGTCTGTGTGTGTGTTGCGGGCCGCATCCGGGGCGACGCCCAGCGACGACATGGGGTGTACGGGGTGGCGGGTCAAATGCCCAGCCACGCTTTGATCAGGCTCACAAGCGTCGCGCCGGCAAAGACAAGGGAGGCGATCCACGCTGTGCCCAGGGCAGAGCCCGCCAGAACCAGAATGCCGTCCCGCTGCAAAAGGCCCATGGCGACAACCACAACGGCAAAGCCCGGCACCGTATTTGTTCCGGGCAGCGGTACAAGGATCGACGCGCTGAACAGCACAAGTGCCACGCCCACGATCCGGTCGAACGGGCGGCGGGTAAGCAGGGCCAGCCGCGGACGGCTCACCGCCTCGATCCGTTTGAGCCACGGGGCCGAGCGACTGGAGAGGCTGGCGAGGCTTTGCCGGGACACGCGCCGCGCGCCGAGCTTGGCTGGCAGCCATGGCACCCGGCGACCCAGCGCGATCTGCACCGACACGAACATTAATGGCAAGGCCACGACCTGTGGCACGCCGTAGAGAAACGGAATGCAACAGGGCAGCGCGAGGATGATCAGAAACAGGCCGAACGCCCGTTCGTGCAACTGCTCCAGAATCCAGTCCAGTGTCACAGTGTCATCGTCCGTTTCCGTGACCAGTTGCGCCAACCGGTCAGAGATGGCCATGTCATGTGACGGCACCGTCATCGTGTCGAAGTCTCCCAAAGTGACGACACCGGGTAGCAAAGGATTTTGGGATGTACCAGCACCCGCGGGTGCATGGGTGCGAATTATTGGCCGCCCGGGCTTGTGCACCTCTTGCTCCTGCGTTTAGAGAGTGTGGCGAGGCCCAAGTGGCGGAATGGTAGACGCAGGGGATTCAAAATCCCCCGCC
>CAZRUV010000168.1:0-4047 GCA_964603315.1 uncultured Rhodobacterales bacterium | reverse complement strand
GCAGGTGCTCACATACCCGTCCGCATTCTCGCCTGTTACAGGCGCTGCGCACTGGCACAGCCTGTTGCGTGCCCGTGCCATCGAAGCCGGCGCGTGGGTGTTGGCACCTGCGCAGACCGGCACCCATCCCAGCACAACAGGCAAAGTGCGCACGACATACGGGCATTCGCTGGTGGTGGACCCATGGGGCGATGTGTCACTTGACGCAGGCGAGGCGCCCGGCGTTTATGTCTTTGATTTAGACATGGAAAAAGTGGCCGAAGCGCGCCGCCGCATCCCGTCCCGGGACAATGCGCGCCCCTTTGACGGCCCTTAGGGGTAAATGAGCGAAGACAAAAACAGTCTTGCCATCTCGCTCTTCAGCGAAGTGCTGGCGGCGGATCAGATGATCCGCAACCGGCTGCATCGCGTGTTGCCCAAAGGTATGGAAATCTCGCATTTTTCCGTGATCAATCACCTCGCATGGCATGGCGGCGAACGCAGCCCGGCGCAATTGGCCGAGACGTTCAATGTGACCCGTGGCGCGATGACCAACACGCTGAACCGTCTGGAATGGGCAGGTTACGTGCATATCCGCCCCGATTGGGACGACGCGCGGCGCAAGATGGTGGCGCTGAGCCCCGCGGGACGGAAAGCACGCGATCAAGCGCTGAGTTCCATCGCACCGATGGTCAGCGATGTGATCGACAAGCTTGGCGAAGGCCCGGTGCGTGCGACCGTGCCGATCCTGCGCCAGATGCGGGCCGAATTGGCCGCCAAGGCTAAGCCGGATTGAGGCTGGCCGTAACGTAGTTCACGCTCAGGTCCCTGTCGGACAGCTTCCAGCTCCATGTGATCGGGTTGAACACAAAGCCCTTGCGGTCGACAGGGTCGAGCCCGGCATTGCGCATCAGGTCAAAGAGTTCATCGGGCGTGATGAATTTCGACCATTCATGCGTGCCCTTGGGCAGCCAGCGCATGACGTGTTCTGCGCCGACAATGGCCATCATGAAGGATTTGGGATTGCGGTTGATCGTCGAACAGACATGCAGGCCACCGGGTTTCAGCAACTGGCGACAGGCGGTCAGGTAACTGAGCGGGTCGGCCACGTGTTCGACCACCTCCATGTTCAGGACAACGTCGAATTGTTCGCCCGCGGCGGCCATGTCTTCGGCGGTTGTGTGACGGTAGTCGATCCTGAGGCCCGATTGTTCGGCATGCACCTGGGCCACGGGGATGTTGCGTTCGGCCGCATCAGCGCCCACCACGTCCGCGCCAAGGCGCGCCATGGGCTCCGCCAAGAGCCCTCCGCCGCAGCCGATATCAAGGATCCGCAGGCCCTTGAACGCGTCGGGCTTTTTGAGATCGCGATCAAATTCCGCCGCAATCTGTGAAGTGATGTAGTCCAAACGGCACGGATTCAGCATGTGCAGCGGTTTGAATTTGCCGTTCGGGTCCCACCATTCTGCGGCCATCGCCTCGAATTTTGCGATTTCGGAGGGGTCTACCGTGGTTTGATGCGTTTGCATTTCCGCTCCCATATGCTCATGTGCGCTTTGAGCTCTATGTAGTCAGGTCTATGGACAAGCACAGTAACCAAAAGCGCGCAGTGCAATATCTGTACCCGCCGATCGATCCCTACGATCAGCAGATGCTGGACGTGGGCGATGGGCACCGGGTCTATGTCGAGCAATGCGGCAACCCGGATGGTATCCCGGTCATTGTCCTGCATGGCGGTCCGGGCGGCGGGTGCAGCCCGGCGATGCGGCGGTATTTTGACCCTGCGGTTTACCGGATTGTCCTGTTTGACCAACGCGGGTGCGGCCGGTCGCGGCCCCATGCGTCCGTGGCGAACAATACAACGTGGCATCTGGTGGCCGACATCGAACTGATCCGGCGTACGCTGGATGTAGACGCCTGGATCGTTTTTGGCGGCAGTTGGGGCGCCACGCTGGCCCTGATCTACGCCGAAGCGCACCCGGCACATGTGCGGCAGTTGGTGCTGCGCGGCGTATTCCTGATGACTCAAGCCGAGCTGGACTGGTTCTACGGCGGCGGCGCGGGCAAGTTCTGGCCCGAGGTCTGGGCGCGGTTCGTGGCGCTTGTACCCGAGGACGAGCGTGGCGATCTGATCGGGGCCTATCACCGGCGGCTGTTTTCCGGTGACGTGGCGCTCGAGACGCGGTTCGCGCGCGCATGGTCTGCGTGGGAGAATGCGCTGGCATCGATCCATTCCGCGGGACAGGGGGGTGAGGCGCCGGGCGACTATGCCCGCGCCTTTGCCCGGCTGGAGAATCACTATTTCACCAATGCGGGTTTTTTGGAGTTTGATGGCCAGATCCTCGCCCACGCGAGCCGGATCAAGCACATTCCCGGCACAATCGTGCAAGGCCGCTACGACATGATCTGCCCACCTGACAGCGCCTATGCGCTGTCGCAGGCCTGGCCTGCGGGGCAGCTCAAGATGGTGCGCAATGCTGGCCACGCCTTGTCAGAGCCGGGTATTTCGGCTGAACTGGTGCGCACCATGGACAGGATTGCTGGCAAATGACCCGTTTTGACCGCCGCGCCTTGTTTGCCACCGGTGCCGCTGCGGCATTGCTGGCCGCAACAGGCGTTTCGGCATCGCAGCAGCGCGGCGGGCGGTTGCGGGCTGCCTTGTCGCCCGACCTGTTTGAGCGGGCCGTGGCGGCAACGGTCTACGACAACCTGACGGAAATCGCGGCCGACGGCACGTTGCGCGGCGAGCTTGCGACGGAGTGGCGCGCAAACGCCGATGCCACGCGCTGGACATTTGCCTTGCGCGAAGGCGTCACGTTTCACGACGGCACCGCATTTGATGCAATGTCACTGGACGGTCTGCCGCTCGATATCCGCATCCTCGATGCGCACCGGATCGAGGTTGTGCTGGATGCTCCGGACACAAACCTGCCGTTCCGTCTGGCGCAGCCGGGGTTCGAGGTTCGGGGCGCGACGGGCACGGGGCTCTACAGCGTGCGCAAACTGGACGCCGGACGGCATTTCATTGGCGAGCGCGTCGCCCATCACTGGAAGTCTGGCGCAGGCTGGTTCGATTCGGTCGATTTCGTGCAGTTCGGCGCGGATCAGGTGCGTGGCCAGGCACTGGCAGAGCGGCTGGTGGACGTGGCGGACGTCATCGCGCTGGACGATATGGCCGACCCGCAGGATTTCCAACTGTTGCCCACATCCGGCGCACCCACGCACATTGCCAATCGTGCCGTCACCGTACCGCTCACCGTCGGCAAAACCTGGCCGCTCGACAACTTCCGCATGGCAGAACGGTGGTGGATGGGCTGAGAGGCCTTGCAGACTCGGGGGCACATGCGTATATGCCCCTCAACAGCGGCGCGCTGGGGTCCACACCCAACGCTCCACCGGGAAACACCAACGGGCCGCGCGCCCGTTTTTTTGTGCCCGCATGCAAGAATTGGAACTTATGTCGAACGACCTCATCGCCAAAGCCGCCATCGACCGCAGGCTCGCCGAGATCATCACGCCCGTGATCGAAGATCTTGGCTATGAGCTTGTGCGCGTGCGGTTGATGAGCGGCAAGGAAACGACGCTCCAGATCATGGCCGACAAACCTGATGGCGGGATCGAGGTGGACGATTGCGCGGCGATTTCAACGGCTGTGAGCGCCACGCTGGATGTTGAGGACCCGATCCTTGATGCCTACACGCTTGAAGTGTCCAGCCCGGGCATTGACCGGCCCCTGACGCGGCTCAAGGACTTCGACATGTTCGAAGGGTACGAGGCCAAGCTCGAGACCGACGAATTGATCGACGGGCGCCGCAGGTTCAAGGGTGTGTTGGCCGGGATCGAAGACGACGAAGTGCTGATCAACGTGGCCGAGGGGACAATCGGGCTCAAGTTCGAGTGGCTGAGCGATGCCAAGCTGGTGCTGACGGACGAGTTGATCAAGGAAATGCTGCGCCAACGCAAAGCGGCAGGCGTGCTGAACGAAACGGATTTCGACGAGATTGAGACGACCGAAGGGTCAGAGGAGGACAACTGATGGCCATTACATCTGCAAACCAGCTTGAGCTG
>CAZRUV010000167.1:0-4343 GCA_964603315.1 uncultured Rhodobacterales bacterium | reverse complement strand
GTCAAATCAGGACAAAACTGGTCTTCTCAGACACTCTGAGAAATACAGTTGCTAACCCTTTCCCCCGGCTGGACTGGCTTGTAAGAGGTGCCAAAACACGCACCACCTGCCGGGGGATACCAGGGGCATGACAGAGCCAGCCATCACAGATGATCTTATCGCAGCCCATGGGCTGAAGCCGGACGAATACGCGCGCATCCTCGAGATCATCGGCCGCGAACCCAGCTTTACGGAGCTGGGCATTTTCTCGGCGATGTGGAACGAACACTGTTCCTACAAGTCCTCCAAGATACACCTCAAGAAGCTGCCAACCACCGGACCCCAGGTCATCTGCGGGCCGGGCGAAAACGCGGGCGTTGTGGATATCGGCGACGGGCAGGCTGTGGTCTTCAAGATGGAAAGCCACAATCACCCGTCCTACATCGAGCCTTATCAGGGCGCGGCCACAGGGGTGGGCGGCATCCTGCGCGACGTCTTTACCATGGGCGCGCGCCCCATCGCCTCCATGAACGCCCTCAGCTTCGGGGAACCGGGACACCACAAGACCCGCCAACTGGTCCATGGCGTTGTCGAAGGCATCGGCGGGTACGGCAACGCCTTCGGTGTGCCGTGCGCAGGCGGCGAAGTGCGCTTTGACCCGGCCTACAATGGCAACTGCCTTGTGAACGCTTTTGCGGCAGGGCTCGCGGATGCGGACAAGATCTTTTATTCCGCCGCCTCCGGTGTCGGCATGCCCGTGGTCTATCTCGGCGCCAAGACAGGCCGGGATGGCGTCGGCGGGGCGACCATGGCCTCTGCCGAGTTCGATGACACGATCGAGGAAAAGCGCCCGACCGTTCAGGTCGGCGACCCCTTCACCGAAAAGCGCCTGATGGAGGCGACGCTTGAGTTGATGGCGACAGGCGCCGTCATCTCGATCCAGGACATGGGGGCCGCGGGCCTCACCTGCTCTGCCGTGGAAATGGGGGACAAGGGGGGGTTGGGCGTCAAGCTGAACCTCAATGCCGTGCCCGTGCGCGAAGAGAATATGACCGCCTACGAAATGATGCTGTCGGAAAGCCAGGAGCGCATGCTGATGGTCCTACGCCCCGAACTCGAAGCCGAAGCCAAAGCGGTGTTCGACAAATGGGACCTTGATTTCGCCATCGTGGGCGAAACCATCCCCGAAGACCGCTTTGTCATCGAACATGACGGTGAGATCAAAGCTGACCTGCCTTTGTCCAAACTGTCCTCCGAAGCGCCCGAATATGACCGTCCGTGGGTGCCGACTCCGCCCGTCGATCCGTTGGGTGATGTACCGGGTGTCGACCCGGTTGATGCGCTCAAGACGTTGCTCGCCAGCCCCAACTACGCGTCCAAAGCCTGGGTGTACGAGCAGTACGACACCATGGTCATGGCCGACAGCGCCCGTATCCCGGGCATCGGCGCAGGCATCATGCGCGTGCACGGCACCGAAAAGGCGCTGGCCTTCACCTCGGATGTGACCCCGCGCTACGTCCGCGCAAATCCCATTGAGGGTGGCAAGCAGGCCGTGGCCGAGGCTTACCGCAACCTCAGCGCCACGGGCGCGACACCCCTTGCCACCACGGACAACCTGAACTTCGGCAACCCCGAAAAGCCCGAAATCATGGGTCAGTTCGTGGGTGCGCTTGACGGCATAGGACAAGCCTGCGCCGCGCTCGACATGCCGATCGTTTCGGGCAATGTCTCGCTTTACAACGAAACCGACGGTGCCGCGATCCTGCCTACGCCGACCATCGGCGCCGTGGGACTGATCGCATCGCCGGACAATATGATCGGTTGTGACGTGCGCGACGGGCATGTGGCGCTTCTGGTTGGTGAAACATCCGGCCATCTGGGGCAGTCCGCGCTTTTGGCGGAGGTCTTCGGCCGCGCCGAAGGCGACGCCCCGCCCGTCGACCTCGACGCCGAAAAGCGCAATGCGGATTTCATCCGCGCCAACGCCGCGCTGATCAACGCCTGCACGGATCTCAGCGATGGCGGGCTGGCGCTCGCCGCCTTCGAACTGGCCGAAGCCTCGGGCATCGCGGTCTGGCTCGACAGCGATGACAGCGCTTTCCTCTTTGCTGAAGATCAGGCGCGGTACCTGATCGCGTGCAGCTTCGACAAGGCCGAAGCGCTGATGATCGCAGCAGGAAACGCCGGCGTGCCGATCCAGTCCGTGGGCAAGTTCACCTCCGACACCGTCTGGTTCGGCAACAGCGCCAGCGCGCCTCTGGCCGATCTGTCGGCGCTCTACCGGTCCACATTCGCCGACACGTTCGCCTGATCCCGTCCTTGGCCAGCCCCGTGGCGCCAAATCGGCAATCGCGTGCGCGCGCCAGCGCGCTCAATCTGGCAACAGGCCCAGCAGGCGGTCCCGCTCGCCGACATCGTCGCGGCGCGTGATCATCGCGGCCAGGTCTTCGAGCGACGCGACCGAATGGCCCGCGCGAAACGCGTCCACATGCGGCAGCATCGCGGCAATGCCTCTGGCGCGCGGTGCAAACTCTTCCCATCGTAACAGCGGGTTGATCCAGATCAGCCGTCGCGCCGACAGGTGCAACCGTTCCATTTGTCGCTGCAATTGATCCGGATCACCGCGATCCAGCCCGTCGGTGATCAGCAGGACCACCGCCCCTTGCCCCAGAACCCGTCGCGACCAGTCGCGGTTGAAGGCGTCGAGGCACGCCCCGATTCGTGTGCCGCCTTCCCAGTCCTGCGCCTCAGCGCCCGCCGCGCGCAGAGCGGCATCCACGTCGCGCTGATGCAGATGTCGCGTGATATTGGTGAGCCGCGTGCCGAAGGTGAATGCGTGCACGCGCGCCCAGCCTGCCCCCTTGGCATTCGAGACCGTATGCAGAAAATGCAGCACCACCCGACTGTACTGGCTCATGGACCCCGAGATATCGCACAAGGCGACAAGGTTCGGATAGCGTTGCCGTGGCGTCTTCCACTTGAGGTCCCGCAGATCCCCGCCGCGTCGCATCGAGGCGCGCATGGTCCTTGCGGGATCAATCAGCCCACGCGCGGCGACACGGGTCCGCCGCGAAGCGATCGGATCAACAGGCATTTCCATACGCGACAGCATGGCCTTGGCCTGCGCCATCTCTTCGGTGCTCATCTGCTCGAAATCGAGAGTCTTCAGCCGTTCTTCGCGCGACATGGTGAGCGAGGCATCCACTTCGATCTCCGTCCCGCCGGGATCATCCTCGGGCAACGCGATGTCCGCGCCGGCACCATCCAGTAATGCCTCTGCCGCGCGTTTTTCCGCAGCTTGCGCCGTTCGATCTTCCTGCACGCCCCTGATCGCGGGCAGCATGGCCGCCATCATGTGCTCAAGATAGCGCGGATCGCGCCAATAGAGCCGGAACACCTGCGCAAAAACCGCGCGTTGTTCAGGCTTGGACACAAAACAGGCGTGCAGCGTCCAGTAAAAGTCGCGTTTTTCCGTGAACCCTGCCGCCGTCACCGCCTCAATCGCGTTCAGCACACGTCCCGGCCCAATGGGTAGGCCCGCCCTGCGCAAGGCACGGGCAAAATGCGTGATGTTGCCCGCAAGGCGCGGGGTTTCGGGCAGGTCCAGTGCGGGATATTCCGGCACTTATTGCGACACCCGCGGGAGCACTGACAGCTCATAGTGGCGGTCAAATGACTGACCTCCACGCACCTTGATGAAGAGCTTGTCCGTCACCCCCTCGTCGAATTGAAGATATTCACTGCCTTGATTGACCGACACCATCCCAAGTTGCCGCTCACGCCCGTCAAAGACAAACGCTTGAATGGTGCTGCCCGCCACATGGCTTACCTTTACCTCATAAGCTGTAAGGTCGTTCGTGGGCAGGCTTACCTGCCACCAGTCTTCATCACCGTTCTTGCCAACTTTCCCCGTCCCGATCCCGGACAATGCCAGAGGATCAGCATCCCGCACCAGCTGATTGGGCTCGCTTTCCTTTGCCACTGCGCCCGCAACAGTCGAAACGGCGACCGGACGCGCGCTGTCACTATCTTCAGTCGCGACTGTCGCCTGCTCACCCGTGGATGTTCCGCCAACAGGCGGCAGTGGTGCGGCGGTACTATTTGCCGGGTTAGTGTTATTGGCCAATGGTGGCTTTTCCGGCACGAACAATGTCACTGCCAAAAAAGCAGAACCGACCAGAAACACCAGCAATCCGGCCGACGAGCTTTCAAACTTCAATCCGAAGAGTTCGACCTTCGCCGCCCCTTCCGGCCGCGGGCGCAACATCATGTAGAGGCCGACACAGGCAAACAATCCGCCCATGATCATCAGCACGATCATCCGTGTGGAACTGATGGCCTCAATACCCATGAATTTTGCCCCT
>CAZRUV010000166.1:0-4346 GCA_964603315.1 uncultured Rhodobacterales bacterium | reverse complement strand
GCGGGTAGATGTACGTGTTGCGGACCATGAACTCCTTGAGGATGTCGTTCTGGATCGTGCCGGACAGCGCCGCACGGTCCACACCCTGCTCTTCGCCGGCGACAATGAAATTGGCAAGGATCGGAATGACGGCCCCGTTCATGGTCATCGACACAGACACCTTGTCGAGCGGAATGCCGTCAAAGAGGATCTTCATGTCCTCGACGCTGTCGATTGCGACGCCAGCCTTGCCGACGTCGCCGACGACCCGCTCATGATCACTGTCGTACCCGCGATGCGTGGCCAGGTCGAAGGCCACAGAGACGCCCTGTTGCCCGGCAGCAAGGCCACGGCGGTAGAACGCGTTTGATTCCTCGGCGGTGGAAAAGCCCGCATATTGCCGGATCGTCCAGGGGCGCCCGGCATACATCGTGGCCTTGACCCCGCGCACGAACGGGCCCTGCCCCGGGATGGTGCCCAGATGGTCGACATCTGCCAGATCATCCTCGGTATAGATCGGCTGAACGGCGATCCCCTCGAGGGTATTCCAGGTCAGATCATCCAGCGGTCGCCCGCGCAATTCCCCTTCAGCGAGGTTGCGCCATGCGTCTTTCTTGCTTGTCATCGGGTTGTCCTCTTGTCAGCGAACCGGTGGGCCATTCGGCCTCTGTCCGGTCCAGATCCTCTGTCACTGTGGCCAGACCACCGGCACCGGAGATCAGCCAAAACATGTCGTCCGCGTAGGTTTCGCGCAGGTCCGCCACTTCGGCGGGCGTGAACGGGGTCCAGCGGTTGTCTGACCCGCGCAGCGTCTCCGCCACCTCGCCACGGTCCGACAGTGCCCGGCGCAATGTGGGCAGGTCGGGCCGCCGGTTCAGCCAGTTCTTGCCCGTGTCACGGGGCGCGGGGTTTTGCAGGATGGCGGCCATGAGCGCGTCCGGGCGGCCAGCAAACCGTTCAAAGGGCAGCACTTCGATATGCGCATCCGGTGCGGCGCATGAAATGTCCGTGATGACATCCCGCCACGACCGGCGACTGGCCGCGATCTGGGACAATCGGGCCCGGTCCGGCACCGCGTGGCCGCGCGCGACGCAATGCGACGCAACGGACGCCCAATAGTGATCGAGCGACCGGATCGAAAGGACCACATGATCCACGCGGTCGCCAAAGGCTGCCACAAATCGTGCAACCCGTTCGCCCACATCGTCATAGAGCCGCGCGCGGCGCAGATTGCGCGCCATGGAGCCCATGATGTTTTCTTCGCTCACCACCAGCGTGTGTACGCCCTGCTCCCACTTGATCTTTTCGCGGCGCAGGGCCAGCCGGCCCCGGGCCCGACCCATCGCGCTGTTTCTGGTCGCGGGTGTCGGCTGCGAAATGCCCGAAAACAGGCCCTTGCGCGTGATCGTTGGGCCCCAGCTCGCCACGCCCTGCGCCAACAGCGGCGTTTTCTGGCGGGACAGGTAGGACTGAAAGGTCGTTGTCCCCGTTCGATGTGCGCCGATATGCAGGACAGTCTTCATGTGCGGTCTTTCCGTTGCGGCGGTTCGTGCATGGATCGCACGGCGCGCGGGTTCATCGCACAGATGTGATGCGGCAGGCGTTAGAGGTAGATTAATGCTAAAATTGCTGCGAGCGCCCGTCGCAATCCTGGGAAAAGCCGCTACATTGACCCTGACAGGAGCGCCCATGAAACAACTTTTACCTATTGTTCTTGCAGGTTTTTTCGGACAATCGGCCAGCGCTGAGCCACTGGACCCCTTTGCGCTGGTGGGCACGGATGTGTCCAATTTGGAGCAATTTGTCTGGGAAAAGCGCCCCATCGTCGTCTTTGCCGACAGCCCCAATGACCCGAATTTCGGGCTGCAGATGGAGTATCTCGAAGACCAGGTTGCAGCACTTGCCGAACGTGACGTGATCGTTCTGACCGACACGGACCCCGCCGCCGAAGGACCGCTGCGGCAGACGTTGCGGCCGCGCGGCTTCATGCTGGTGCTCATCGGCAAGGATGGTGGCGTCAAACTGCGCAAGCCGTTTCCGTGGGATGTGCGGGAACTGAGCCGCACGATTGACAAGATGCCGATACGCCAACGCGAAATCCGTGAACGCCGTGGATTGGACGGCAGTTGAGCCGCCGGCTTGATCAGATCGGCCGCATTACCTATATTTAACGCATCACAACGTAAGGAGTGCGTCATGGACAAAGACACAGATTTCACGCCTCCGCCTCCTGGCCAGAACGGACCTGATCCGTTTTACTGAGCTGCCACAAGCGGTTACGCGCACCGGGATCGCCGAGCGTGGCAAGAGCGTCCAACCCGTAATCAATCAGCAAATCTTCGATCCGGTGGAGCGAGGTCAACACGGCCTGACGCCGCGCAGGTGTGAGACGTGCGTATTGATCGGTTTCCGTCCGAACCGCCATATCCACGATCTTTTCGTGCAGGGCGTAGAACCGCACAACGGTTTCAACCTGATTGTCGTCGAGCACTTCCAATTGCGTCAGCACGGTGGAAAACACTTTGTCGCGCCGTGACGCGATCACAAACGGCACAAAATCCGCGTCCTGCGCAAAGGCGCGTGCCACCCGGTCGGGGTCACGCTTGTCCTCGGTCAGGATCAATTCGCGCACGAAATCCTCGATCTCGGCCCGCAAGGCGCGGCGCATGTCGCGCCGTTTTTCCTCGCGCCGCCGGTAATCGGTTTGTCGCGCGACCGCGGCATTGAACACCAGACCAAAGAGGGCCGAGCCCGCCACCAACAGTCCAGTGACAACCGTGACGTTGAAATCGTCCCGGTCGGAAAAGATCAGCACGGCTCCCGAGAGGATCAACATCAGGATCAGGACCAGAACCGGCATCTCAAAGCCAGTGCGATCAGGTCGCACCAGACTGTCGCTGAGGTAAACAAAGTAAATGGCCACGCCAGCGACGCCAAACACCGTAATGAGCGTCACCGTGGCCATGCCTTATTCGAACTCCATGATCACATCATCCACGGCCAGACTGTCACCAGCGCCCGCATTGATCTTGGACACGGTGCCCTTCTTCTCGGCGCGCAGGATGTTTTCCATCTTCATTGCCTCGATGGTGCACAGCGCCTGACCTTCCTGCACCTCCTGCCCCTCTTCGACATCCACTTTGACGACAAGACCCGGCATCGGGCACAGCAGCATCCTGGACGTGTCGGGGGGCAGCTTCTCGGGCATCAGGCGGGCCAGTTCCGCCTGCCGCGGCGTGCGCACCCGCACCTTGAGGTCTGCGCCCCGCGTCCGGATGTGAAATCCGCCCGACACCTTGCCGACCTTGAGCACCAGTGGTGCCCCGTCCACGACCATGTCGGCCAGCGTGTCGCCCGGCGTCCAGTCGCCCGAGACCCGCAAGACACCCCCGTCTGCAAAGGTCACGGTTGATCCGTCGTGATCGGCAGCAATCGACACGTCAAAGGACTGGTCCTGCACGGTCACATTCCAGTCGGTGCCCACCTTGCGCTCGTGGTTGTCCATACGTCCCGAAATCCGGGTGCGCCGGATTTCCGCGACCCGGTGCATCGCGGCACAGGCGGCTGCAACGCGGTGCAGGTCGTCATCGGCGAGCGCGACCCCTTCGAACCCGTCCGGGTATTCTTCGGCGATGAAGGCCGTAGTCATGTCCCCGCTGACGAATTTCGGGTGATCCATGACGGCGCTGAGAAACGGCAGGTTGTGCCCGATCCCCTCGACCTCGAACCGGTCAAGCGCCACGCGCATGGCCTCGATGGCCGTGGCACGGTCCGGCCCCCAGGTGCACAGCTTGGCGATCATCGGGTCGTAATACATGCTGATCTCGCCGCCCTCGTAGACGCCGGTGTCATTGCGCACGACCTCCGACTGCGGCACGACGCCCGGCGCATAATCCGGCGTCTCGGCAGGTGGGCGGTAACGCGTCAGGCGACCGATGGACGGCAGGAACCCGCGATAAGGGTCTTCTGCATAGAGCCGGTTTTCAATGGCCCAGCCGTGCAGCTTCACGTCATCCTGGCCGATGCTCAGTGGCGCGCCATTGGCGACCCGGATCATCTGTTCCACCAGATCCACGCCGGTGATCAGTTCCGTCACCGGATGCTCCACCTGCAAGCGCGTGTTCATCTCGAGGAAATAGAAATTCTTGTCCCCGTCCACGATGAACTCGACCGTGCCCGCGCTGGTGTAGCCCACCGCCTTGGCCAGCGCGACGGACTGTTCGCCCATCGCCTTGCGGGTCGCCTCATCAAGGAAGGGCGACGGCGCCTCTTCGACCACTTTCTGATTGCGCCGCTGGATCGAGCATTCGCGCTCACCGAGGTAAATGCCGTTGCCGTGGGCATCGCACAGTACCTGGATCTCGATA
>CAZRUV010000165.1:0-4358 GCA_964603315.1 uncultured Rhodobacterales bacterium | reverse complement strand
ATCAACACGTTCAGGTTCAGCGAAAACCGCACCTCAAGGTCCGAATTGCGATAGAGCATCCCCATCAGCACGTCCGGGTCCACATTCTTTGAGCGTGGTTCGAGGATCAGGCGGATGTCGTCGGCGGATTCGTCACGCACATCGCCCAGGATCGGGATTTTCTTGGTCTGGATCAGTTCGGCCAGCTTTTCGATCAGCTTGGATTTCTGGACGATCTGCCACTGGCCGCGCCCGAGGTCCTCGACCTCGTAACGGCAGCGCAGGCGAAAGCCGCCCTTGCCTGTCCGGTAGGCCAGTGCGATCTGGTCGGCGGGTTCGACGATGATGCCGCCCGTGGGAAAATCGGGGCCGGGCACATAGTTCAGCAGCGTATCATCGCGCGCATCCGGCGTCTTGATCAGATGCAGGCAGGCGTCGCACAGCTCGGCGATGTTGTGGGGCGGGATGTTGGTGGCCATGCCAACCGCGATTCCACTGGATCCGTTGGCCAGCAGGTTCGGGAACTGCGCGGGCAGCACGACGGGTTCGGTCAGCGTGCCATCGTAGTTGTCGCGAAAATCGACGGCGTTCTCTGTCAGCCCGTCCAGCAGTGCCTCGGCCACAGCCGTCATGCGGGCTTCGGTATAGCGGGACGCGGCGGGGTTATCGCCGTCGATATTGCCAAAGTTGCCCTGCCCGTCCACGAGCGGGTAGCGCACGTTGAAATCCTGCGCGAGCCGGGCCATCGCGTCGTAAATCGCGGCGTCCCCGTGGGGGTGGAAATCGCCCATCGTGTCGCCGCTGATCTTGGCGGATTTCAGAAACTTGCCCCCGGAAGCCAGCCGCAACCGGTGCATGGCGTAGATGATCCGGCGGTGCACCGGCTTCAGCCCGTCGCGCGCATCGGGCAGCGCGCGGTGCATGATCGTACTCAGCGCATAGGTCAGATAGCGTTCGCCCAGCGCGCGCCGCAGGGGCTCGCTGAGGTCCATGTTGGGGGGATCGGCCTGATCTGACATAGATGCTGTGTAGCGAAGCGCATTTGCGGGAACAAGCGGCGTTGTTGATGCGTTGTGCAATGAGTAGCCACCCACAGGCAGAACACGTTGCGCGCAAAGCACAATGTGCCGAGGGGGAAATCTGACCGCTTTTTTCCAGTGAAGGGAATCGACCGGTCTGTTAACATTTTTGTGTCATCAAGCTGCTGGTGGCCATGAGTATGTTGGGGGGACGCGTAGTATGACGCGATTCATCATAGTAACCTTCGCGTTTCTGGCGTTCGTTTTCTACGAGATGAGCGGCGGCGCCGATTTCGACGCCGAGGAAACACGTCTGGCGCGAATCGATGCGCCGGCCGAAGTCACCGAAGCCCCGCTGGATACCGATGTGGCGGACGCCTCTGTTGCAGCACCCGCCCGCACGCCCTTGCCCGAAGATGTAACGCGCGTGTCGCTGAACCTTGAATCGGTCAGCGATGTGCTGCGCCCCAAGCCGACCTTGCGCACGAAACCGGCGGTGCAACGCGCTGTGGAAACGCCGGAAGAGGTCGTGTCCGAAGAAGAACCGACGATCATCCTGCCCAGTCTGCTGGTGGACCGGCCCGTGATCACACCGGTTGATTTCGGCAACAACGCCTCGGTCCAGACCGTGGCCGCAACTCCGGACACAGCCACCGAAATCCGTCAGGTCACCGGGCGCAGCGTGAACGTGCGTGGCGGGCCCGGCACCAACTATTCCGTGGTCAACCGGCTTGTGCAGGGCGATCAGGTCGAGGTGCTGCAGGACCCGGGAAATGGCTGGGTGCAGTTGCGCCCTGTTGGCGGCGGCACCGTCGGCTGGATGGCGGACTTTTTGCTCAGCGAAGGCTGATTGCATCACGTTACCGCGTGACCCATGATGCGCCCGAGGCAAATTTCGGGCGCAGGACATGACACCCAAATCCGTACTGATCACCGGATGCTCCACAGGCATCGGCCATGCGGCTGCGCACGGGATGCGCGCACGCGGATGGCGGGTGTTTGCCGCCTGTCGCAAGGCCGAAGACTGCGCACGTCTCAAGGCCCAAGGCTTCGACAGCCCCCAAATCGACTATGAAGATGCAGGCAGCATCGAGAGCGGTCTTGCCGAGGTGCTCGCGGCAACCGGCGGGACACTGGACGCGCTGTTCAACAATGGCGCTTACGCGATCCCCGGCGCCGTAGAAGACCTGCCCACAGACGCCTTGCGCGCCATATTCGAGGCAAACGTCTTTGGCTGGCACGAACTGACCCGGCACGTCCTGCCGGTCATGCGCGCGCAAGGCTATGGGCGCGTCGTGCAATGCAGTTCGGTGCTGGGATTTGTCACCCTGCCGTGGCGTGGCGCGTATAACAGCACCAAATATGCGATCGAGGGCCTTACAGACACATTGCGGATCGAGATGCGTGATACGCCGATCCACGTGATCCTGATCGAACCGGGGCCCGTGACCAGCCGGATACGCGCAAATTCAATTCCCCATTTCGAGAAGTGGATTGATTGGGAACATTCAGCACGCGCGGACCAATACGCCGCCGAACTAAAGCAACGGCTGTACAGCGACACGGGCCCGGATGCGTTCGAATTGCCGCCCGAAGCCGTGACCAGGAAACTGATACATGCGCTTGAGGCACCACGGCCACGCCCGCGCTATTTTGTCACGACGCCGACCTATATCATGGGCATATTGCGGCGCATCCTGCCCACTCGGGCGCTGGACTGGGTGCTTGCGCGCGGTTGACCGCATTTCGTGGTTCGCTTTTTGCACCGCACCGCCTACATGACCGCGAACAAGACAAAAAAAGGACAAGGGACATGGGGCTTGACCCGCTTATTCTGCTGATCATCTTCGCGGTGCTCGCTGTTGTGGTTGTGCTGATGCTGGGCCTTGGCGGGTTTGCCAAAGGGTCAGGCTGGGCACAGAAAAACTCCAACAAGCTGATGCAGGCGCGGATTGCGGCGCAGTTCGTCGCGGTGCTGCTGATCCTGGCCTATGTCTATTTCAACCGAACCGGGGGCTGAGCGCATGGTTGTCCTGAACAAGATCTACACCAAGACCGGCGATGCCGGGGAAACCGCGCTTGGCAATGGCGCGCGCGTGGCCAAGCACGCGATGCGGGTCACGGCCTATGGCACGGCAGACGAGTTGAACGCCTTTGTCGGCGTGGCGCGCCTGTCGACCGATGGCGACATGGACGCGGCCCTGAGCCGCATTCAGAACGACCTCTTTGATCTGGGCGCGGATCTGTGCCGCCCGGATATGGAGCAGGACGCCGAGGCAGAATACCCGCCGCTGCGGATGGCGGATGCGCAGGTGTCCCGGCTTGAGGCCGAGATTGACGCGATGAATGGCGATCTTGAACCGCTGCGCAGTTTTATCCTGCCGGGCGGGTCGGCCCTGTCGGCGCATCTGCACGTGTGCCGCACCGTGGCGCGGCGGGCCGAACGGCTTTCGGTGGAACTGGCCACGATGGAAGCGGTGAACCCGGCGGCCGTGAAATACCTCAACCGCCTCAGCGACTGGTTCTTTGTCGCCGCGCGGATTGCCAACAACGGCGGCAAGGACGATGTGTTGTGGGTTCCGGGAGCGAACCGCGCCTAGCGCGGCGAACGCTCCGGGGGAGCGTTCAACTCCCGGAAGGGCGGAGCCCCGGGGTCTGCCATTCCAGCCCCGCGCAAAAAAGCATTGTCAATTCAAAGCGCGCTATGGATGGCGCGTCAAAACCGACAACAACGCCCGTTACGTCTCCGGCTCCCACAGCTCGATCGGCGTGCCCTCTGGATCGCTCAAATGCGCAAAACGGCCAATGCCCGGCATGTCGTCCAGCACCTTGACCTCGACTCCCTTGTCGCGCAGTTGCGCCACCATCGCATCCAGATTGCCCACCCGGAAATTCAGCATGAACGCCTTGTCGGCCGCAAAGTAGTCGGTGTCGGCCGCAAATGGCGCAAAAACGGTTGCTTCACCTTTTGCCACCCATGGCTGCTGATCGACTGCGGTCGGCACCAGATCAATGCCAAGCGTGTCCCGGTACCATGTTGCCAATGCCTCGGGTGCCTTGGAGCGAAAGAAAAACCCGCCAAATCCCTGAACCCGTTCCATATCCAAACCCTCCGATCGGATCGCATTTCGTGACACTGCGTTCACTATACTGCACAAGACGCGGCGTCCTAGCGTTGTGACGTGACGATTTTGTCCTGTTTCCCTTGTTCGAGGTTGGGTAAACCGGCTTGGAACAACTAAGTGGCTTGGCGATGCTGAGTCGCATTTTTGAAGAGAGGAACGCTCATGAAGGTGCTGGTGCCCGTCAAACGCGTGATCGACTACAACGTGAAGGTCCGCGTCAAGGCGGACGGATCGG
>CAZRUV010000164.1:0-4430 GCA_964603315.1 uncultured Rhodobacterales bacterium | reverse complement strand
TAGAACCTGGAATGGGAAACTATGACTTCTCGGTAGTAGAGGAGGATTTAAAATAGTGCCCTTGGCATCCGTGTGAACGTCGCGGGCCGCCTCGGCGGTGCCGAAATCGCGCGGACCGAGTGGTATCGTGAGGGTCGTGTGCCCTTGCACACACTGCGTGCCGACATCGATTACGCCCATGCCGAGGCCTCGACCCCTTACGGGATCATCGGGATCAAGGTCTGGATCTTCAAAGGCGAGATCATGGAACATGATCCGGCCGCACGGGATCGCAAGGCGCAGGAACTCCAGGACGGTCCGGCCCCCCGTGGCGCTGGCGGCCGCCGGTAAGGAGGAAGAGAGATGCTTCAACCGAAACGAACGAAGTTCCGCAAGCAGTTCAAGGGCTCGATCAAGGGCAAGGCAAAGGGCGGGTCCGACCTGCACTTTGGCACCTATGGTCTCAAGGCGCTTGAGCCCGAGCGGGTGACCGCGCGCCAGATCGAAGCGGCGCGTCGTGCGATGACCCGTCACATGAAACGTCAGGGCCGGGTCTGGATCCGGATTTTCCCTGATGTGCCCGTGACCGCCAAGCCCATCGAAGTGCGTATGGGTAAAGGTAAAGGGTCGGTCGACCGTTGGGCGTGCAAGGTAAAGCCTGGCCGTGTGATGTTCGAGATCGACGGCGTGAACGACGACATCGCCCGCGAGGCCCTGCGTCTGGCGGCGATGAAACTGCCGATCAAGAGCCGCGTGGTCGTACGCGAAGACTGGTAATGTGGTGGCGGGGTGAACCCCGCCCTACGGTGAGAATTGACCCCCTGCGCTTTTGCGTTGGGGGTTTTTCATTTTGCGTCGCTACTTTTTTCGGTGAGATGCGCCCTATGAGCGAAGCCAAGAGTTCAAAGTAGTTCTAAGTCGAGGAATGTGTTTGGCGCTCCGGACCATCCTCGGACCAGCAGAATTGAAACTCTTCGTGATGTCCGGCGGTGAGCTCGGCGCGGACTTGCGCCCAAACCTTCGCACCATCGAAAGGCCGAGGTCCGTCCAATATGCAGCGCCTGCGCGCGTCGTCGGCCAAGACTCGCCGGGTCAGGAAAGCCTTACTCCACTCTGGCGTCGCCAAACGACACAGTGACCAGACACCACCTAAGGAATTCCCATGCGCCTCGCATCCCTCCTTCTAGCGCTCTCCCCGAATATTCTGATCGCAGAGCCCATTACGGTATCGGTCTGGGCGGATAACTGGTTTTCCATGTCGGTCGACGGCACGCCCGCGCTGGAAGACTCTGTCCCCATCACCACGGAACGGTCCTTCAACGCAGAAACCGCGACCATTGACATGGACCTGCCTGCGCAGATCGCATTTACCGTGAAGGATTTCAAAGAGAATGACACCGGGCTCGAATATATCGGGTCGCGTCGGCAGCAGATGGGGGACGGCGGCTTTGTTGCGCAATTCACCAATGCAAATGGCGTTGTTGTCGGGGTGACCGATGATCAGGTGCGCTGCATGGTGCTGCATCACGCGCCCGTCGATGTATCCTGTGCCAAGTCGCGTGACCCGCAAGTGGGGCAGGGGGCTTGCGCCTCTGAAACGCATGATGCCCCCGCAGGCTGGGACAGGGCCGACTTTGACGACAGAACCTGGCCAAAGGCCACCGAGTACAGCGCCCGCGCGGTGCGGCCCAAGGATGGCTATGACCGCATCCGTTGGGATCGAAAGGCCGAACTGATCTGGGGCCCGAGCCTCGAGCAGGACAACACCTTGATTTGCCGGATGACCCTCGGCTAGCCAAGCAGCACCACCGCCCAACCGCAAAGACCGATCTGAATCACCTGGATCACGACTGAGACCATGTGCAGGCGGTGGAACGCTTTCTGGTCGCCGCGGTCGGTGGCGGCATTGATCTGCCCCATGAGAGACTGCCGCGCATAAATGGTGCTGACGCACGTCGCTGCGATCAGAAGCGCGGCCAGGCCGGATTGAGCAACGGCGGCAAGGGCGGTGATCGCCGACAGAACGATGATCGCGAGGTAGTAGAAGGGGAACGTGCCCCGCAAAAGCGGGCGGACTTGGGCTATGGGCAATTGTTTGAAGAGCACCGGCGCAAAGCCAAAGCTGAAAAACACCATGCCACCAAAGAGAGTTGCGGCGAGAAGTAGGGTGATGCTGGCCATGAAGCGCTCCGGACTGTTTGCATGAAACCTAGGCGCGCGAACCTTGGCGCCCAGAGCAAGGACGCTTTGCCGCAAGGCCTGTGAAACAGGCTTGCACGGGCAACGCAAATTCGGCTAAACGCCGCGCCACGGTGCCGCTGTAGCTCAGCTGGTAGAGCACGTCATTCGTAATGATGGGGTCGGGGGTTCGAGTCCCTTCAGCGGCACCATATAATTAACTTAAACATCTGTTTTAAAAAGATAAATTCTGAATAAGTTTGGGTTCATCCACCCCAATACCCACCCTTTTGCAATTGATGCAGTCAATAGTCACGTGCCTTTGAGCAAAGCATCGACGTCAACCGTTTGATCTGTTGCATCCGACGAGTTCTCAATCCGTGCTGATAGCTTGGATGGTCGCGACCCGGCGGGTGGCCACCGCCTGCGCCGTGCATCCGACATACGGACCAGCCGCGCACGGCAGGATTTTTGCATAGAAAGCCGGTGCGTTTGGCGCGGGCAGTGCATCGCGGCGATGCGTGCGCCCTTTGCATGGGGTTCGCGTCACTTTTCATCGCCAACCCTCCCCCCGTGCGTCACGTCTCCGACAATCGCTTGTCCGCCGTCGTGAACGTCCACACGTTCGACCCGAACCACTTGCTGTGCTTTGGCCCGATGCTTTTTCAGCGCGTCCATTTGGGCCAGATACGTGCGGCTAAGGCGGGTCACAGACCGTTCAAGAGATTCCCGAACGTTAAATGAGGTCTGATGGGTCATCCGTTCGCACAGTGTTGTCATCGCAACGTGCGTGGCAGTCATCTGCGAAATCAGCATCGCCTCGAATGCGTCGCGCGGCTCAGTCTCCGCAAACATAGCAGAGGCCAAATCAGCGTGCTTTTCAGCCCCATTACCCAGCGCCGTGATTGCAGTCGTGTAGATACCCGATGCCGCATCGTGGGTTTTCATGCCCAACAGGTCCTGCGCGGCCCATCCCGGCGGAACCTCCGCCTGATAGGTGTTGTTGCCCTCAGTTTTTTTGAGTTTTGGATAAAGGCGGTGCTTTGGTTGTTTTACAGGTTCGTTGCTCATGTTTCCTACCTATGGCCAGATGTAGATATGTCCTGTTTTCTGTGCGTCGGTGACATTGGATAAATTCGACCTCACGTCACAATTTTCAGGACAGGGTCGGTGCGCTGGGCGGTCTTTCGGGGCGAGGTGTCACAGTCATTGTGACGGGGATGCACGGATTTTGTGCGGGGGTTTTGATTTGCCCGCCATGCCGCGAAACCTTTGGTTGCCGATCTGCCGTCTACAGTTGGCAATTCCTCCAGTGCCCAATGTGCTGCAAGCCCTACACCGGACGGTCCGAGTTACGGACCTTGAGTCATGCGGATAAAGCCGCGCGCCTCCAGTTCCGCGAACCAAGGGCCAACTGTATTACGATGCACATTCAACGCTTTGGCGGCTTCTCTATGGCTCAAGATGATGCGCCCGTTGTTCGAACCATTGAAGCGGCGTTTCAGTTCGATGTAGAGCGCACGTGGGCCGGGTTTCAGGGTCGCCCAGGCTTCGGTTGCCTGTAGGTATTCAGGAAGCTGGACGTGAAGCCCAGCCCCCTTTTTCCCTTTGGTGTGGGACCGAGCCATTACTTGCGCTCACCTTGATAGTTCAGTTCGCCCAGCGCCCTGAGAATTGCGCCGCGCACACCGAACTGATGGCGGATTTTACGCTCGAACAGGTCGCGTGGCGTTGGTCGCTTGGGTGCCGGGTCCATCATGCCGCATCCCGCCCTGCACGTTCCACACGCGCCCTAAGGACGTACCGCGCATGGGTACCCTTGAAAGGTCCATCGTGGGCCTCTGTGATGGTTTCAATCGGCACGCCGAGACTGCGCAAGTTATGCACGTAGCCGCTCCAACGTGGG
This sequence comes from uncultured Rhodobacterales bacterium, assembly GCA_964603315.1. GTDB lineage: Bacteria > Pseudomonadota > Alphaproteobacteria > Rhodobacterales > Rhodobacteraceae > Tateyamaria. The sequence continues at coordinate 367 of CAZRUV010000164.1, read as the reverse complement.
CCGGGCGTGTCGATGGGTGTGCACCCATTAGGACCAGCCGCAATAAGCGCTTCAAGCGCCCAGCGGTCGCGTCCTGACACTGAAACGGTAAATGTTTCGGAATCGTTGAGGTGGATGGTAAACAGGGCTGTGCCCCAGTTTGAATTTTCAGCCATGAAAGGCTCCTTGCTTGATCTGCAAGAGCGCTGGGCGTATCTGTTGGGCATACTTTCCACGGTATATTCCCGCTCGATCCGCCCTGCGTCCGCGCAGACGGTTGAGCGGGTCTTATCCCGCATGTGCCGCGATTGCGGCGTCGATATCGGCTTCTGCCCAGTAAAGGCGTCCGCCGATTTTCACGGGCTTGGGCATGTCTAGCCCCCAGTTT
>CAZRUV010000163.1:0-4512 GCA_964603315.1 uncultured Rhodobacterales bacterium | reverse complement strand
TCCGATGCAGCCTTCTGCGCGGTATTCAGATCGTCTTGCAGAGCGGCCAGCTCGGCCGTGTGCTTGGCCTCCAGCTCGGCCGTCAGGCGTTCCAGCTGATCGCGCATGCGGCCGATGTCTTCGGCATGGGTGCGCGCCAGACGATGTCGAGCGCGCAGCGCCTCTATGAGGCGGGCTACATTACCTATATGCGGACGGATGGTATCGACATGGCGCCAGAGGCGGTGACCATGGCGCGCGATGCGATCAAGGACCGGTACGGCGCGGAATACGTGCCGGCCCAGCCGCGCATGTACAAGAACAAGGCCAAGAACGCGCAGGAGGCACACGAATGCATCCGGCCCACGGACATGGCGCGGGATGCAGCCAGCCTCAAGATCGTCGATGACGATCAACGCAAGCTGTACGATCTGATCTGGAAGCGCACGCTGGCGTGCCAGATGGAGGGCGCGCGCCTCGAGCGGACCACGGTCGAGATTGGCAGCGACGATGGCCAGGTCGGCCTGCGCGCCACAGGGCAGGTGATCCTTTTTGACGGGTTTCTGCGCGTTTATGAGGAAGGTCGGGACGACGAAGTCGTCGATGATGACGACAAGCGTCTGCCGCAGCTTTCGACCGGTGAAAAGGCCGAGAAACGCTCGGTCACGCCGGATCAGCACTTTACCCAGCCACCGCCGCGCTACACCGAAGCGACGCTTGTCAAACGTATGGAAGAATTGGGCATCGGACGCCCGTCGACCTATGCCAGCATCGTCACGACCATTCAGGACCGTGGTTACGTGCGCAAGGACAAGAACCGCCTGATCCCCGAAGACAAGGGGCGGCTGGTGATCGCGTTCCTCGAAAACTACTTCCGCAAATATGTCGGTTACAACTTCACCGCCTCGATGGAAGAGGAACTGGATGACGTCAGCGCCGGTGATCGCGACTACAAGGATGTGCTGGGCCGGTTCTGGGCGGATTTTTCCGCCGCCATCGCCGAGACGTCGGAACTGCGTATCACGGACGTGCTGGAAAAGATCAATGAGGTGCTGGAGCCGCACCTCTTTCCCCCGCTCGAAGACGGGGGTGATCCGCGCCTGTGCCCGAATTGCGGTGCCGGACGCCTGTCCATGCGCACCGCGCGGTCGGGCGGCGCGTTCATCGGGTGCTCGAACTACCCCGAGTGCCGTTATACCCGGCCCTTCGGCCCGCCTGACCCCGAGGCCGAAGCCAGTGCCATCCCGCCAGAGGGCAAACTGCTGGGGGAAGACAACGGCGACGAAATCCGCGTGTTCAAGGGCCGCTTTGGTCCCTATGTGCAGCGTGGAGAAGTGACCGAGGAAAACAAGAAGCCACCTCGCCAGTCCATTCCCAAGGATTGGGCACCGGAAGAACTGGAACTGGACCGTGCCGTGATGCTCTTGTCCCTGCCCCGCGAGATCGGGCCGCACCCCGAGGACGGGATCATGGTCTGGGCCAATATCGGACGTTACGGGCCTTATCTGAAACATGCCGAAAGCACGTCGGACCGCGGCGGCACCAACGCCAACCTCGAAAGCATCGACGAGGTCTGGACCGTTGGCATGAACCGTGCCGTGCAGCTTCTGGCTGAAAAGGTTGCCAGCCGGGGTGGCCGGGGCGTTGCGGCCAAGCCGCTGCATGAGTTGGGCGAGCATCCGGATGAGGGCGGCCCCGTCGCCGTGATGAAGGGCAAGTACGGACCTTACGTGAAATGGGGCAAGGTGAATGCCACCATTCCCAAAGGCACCGAGCCTGAGGATGTGACCATGGAAATGGCCGTCCAGTTGATCGCGGAAAAAGCGCCCAAGAAGAAGACACGCAAGAAAGCGGCCCCCAAGAAAAAGGCCGCCGCGAAAAAGAAGTCAGCCTGACCCGGCGTCTTCGAGCGCGGCAACGCGCTCCACGACCTTGCTGAGCAGATTGAGCATCTGATCCTGTTCGCGATCGGTCAGCGCTGACAGGAACAGGCCCATGTTCTGCAGGTCCTGTCGATTGATCGTATCCGCGATTTGCTGACCCTCGTCGGTGAGGAACAATTCGTAGGCACGGCGGTCATCCGTACATTGCTGCCGCTGGATCAGACCCCGGTTGATCAGCCGCCCAATCACGCTGCTCGCTGTGGTCGGCGCAATGCCGAGTGCCGCCACAACCGTGCCTGCACGCACGCCGGGTGCGTCCCGCACCATGCCCAGCGTGTGAAAGTCCAGTGGATTGAACTTGATGATGTGCTGATGTTCCGGCGGCGTCCGCTCGCTGATCAGCATCACCCGCATCAGCGTTTTCACCTGATCCAGCAGTTGTTGTTCCTTCGACATACCTGACATTCGCCCAGTGCACTTGAACCTGCAAGCGGAGTTCTTAAATGTACGATACTCGCAGCAATTAGTGCGATAATCGTACCGAAAGAGGTTCACCATGAAAAACGTCCTGATCGCAACCTTCACCACGCTTGCACTCGCCTTGCCGCTGGCGACGCCAACTTTCGCGGGCGTGACCAGCTTTACGCCCGTCACCTTGCAATTCCCGACGGACTTTGACGGATACATGGCGGACAAGGGCAAAAAGACGGTTCAAAAGCCGTCAGCCAGCACATCCGAATGACACCTTTTTGCGACGCGCGGCCCGGTGCCGCGCGTCGCGTCGTCAGGCGCTATGCACTATAATTCAAAGGGCTACAAACAACCGCGCGGCAGAGCGTCAACCGGTGCCTGTGCGTTGACTTTGATACCGCATACCGTCACATACTGCGCTTGAACTAGGACAACCCGGAAAACGGGGTTGTGGGGAGTGCGCATGAAGAAAATCTACGGGTCCGCCGCCGAGGCGCTCGACGGTGTATTGTTCGACGGGATGTTCATCGCAGCGGGCGGCTTCGGTCTGTGCGGCATTCCGGAACTACTGCTTGATGCGATCAAGGATGCCGGCACAAAAGATCTGACCTTTGCATCGAACAATGCGGGTGTTGATGACTTTGGCATCGGCATCCTGTTGCAGACCCGCCAGGTCAAGAAAATGATCTCGTCCTATGTGGGCGAAAATGCCGAGTTCATGCGCCAGTATCTCAGCGGCGAACTGGAGCTGGAATTCAACCCGCAAGGCACGTTGGCCGAACGCATGCGCGCGGGCGGGTGCGGCATCCCCGGCTTTTACACCAAGACGGGCGTCGGCACTGTCATCGCCGAAGGCAAGGACCACCGCGACTTCAACGGCGAAACCTACATCATGGAAGAAGGCATCTTTGCCGACCTGTCCATCGTCAAGGCGTGGAAAGCGGACGAGACCGGGAACCTGATCTTTCGCAAGACTGCCCGAAACTTCAACCCACCCGCCGCGATGTGTGGTAAGGTCTGCGTGGCCGAAGTTGAAGAAATCGTTCCCACCGGCAGCCTGGACCCCGACTTGATCCATTTGCCGGGCATCTACGTCCACCGCCTGATCCAGGGCGAACACGAAAAACGCATCGAACAACGCACAACCCGCGCCGCGTAAGGAGCAAGGCCGTGCCGGATACCGTTGAACAGCTTTTGGAAGACGACAAGTCCTTTGAGGGCTTCAGCCGTGCGCAGGTCGCCATGGTCGTCACCAATCCGCATCTCGAAGACAACCCGATTGTCTATGTGAACCAGGCGTTCACGCGCAGCACCGGTTATGCGCGATCCGCCACCATCGGACGCAATTGCCGGTTCCTGCAGGGGCCGGATACCGACAAGGCAGACGTGGACCGCCTGCGTGCCGGGATCGAGGCCGAAGAAAGCGTTTCGGTCGACATCATGAACTACCGCGCCAATGGCGAGCCGTTCCTGAACCGCCTGATCGTGGCGCCAGTTTATGACGACGCGGGCAACACACGGTACTTTGTCGGCGTGCAGAAGGAACTGCGCCAGAGCGAAGCCTCGGCCAGCGCCGAAGAGATCAACGCACAGCTTATCGAGATCCAGAACCGGGTGGCGTCGGACCTGTCGATGATCATCGGCATGATCCGCCAGCAATCGGGCACCACATCGGTGCCGGATGACTTTGCCGCGCTGAGCCGCCGCATCGAGACGCTGCAGCTTTTGTACGAAGAAATGAAGCTGAGCGATCGGCAGTCCAACCGCGATACGATCCAGATGGGCAGCTACCTGTCGCGCCTGGCCGCCGCCATTGCGCATATCGAAGGCCGCTCGGGCATTCGCCTGTCGCTGCAGATCGAACCGCTCGAGGTGCCGATCGAAACGGCAACGCGGGTCGGCCTGGTGATGTCCGAACTGCTGACCAACGCGTTCCAGCACGCCTTTGACCGGATCGACATGGGCCTGGTCGAGGTGCGCATGAGCCAGCTGAGCGCGGGCGGCCTGCGCCTGATCGTGGCCGATGACGGTGTAGGCATTCCGTCCGACATGGAATGGCCCGATGCCGCATCCGTGGGCGGGCGCATCGTCAACGGCCTGATCGAAGGGCTGGAAGGCACGTTGCAGCTGGGCCGTGGCGCCGCGGGCAGCTACATCACGATCGACGTGCCTGCGGGCG
>CAZRUV010000162.1:0-4580 GCA_964603315.1 uncultured Rhodobacterales bacterium | reverse complement strand
GAGCGCTCCAGCTCGTGTTGGCGGCCATGTTCTCGACGGCAGATACCATGCGGGCATGTTCCTTTATGGCAAAACGCCGTCCAGCGCGGTTTTCCGGCGGACGGCGTCGGGAAAAACTAGAGACTATGTAAGCCGCACGGGCGCGGCTCACAAGTCATGGCTCAGCTTACTCGGCTGCCGTCGCGGCGACAGACAGGCTGCCACCTGCTTTTTCAACAGCTTCGACAGCGGATTTGGACGCGCCGGTCACGGAGAGTTCAACCTTGGACGTGATGTCGCCCTTGGCCAGAACCCGCACGCCGTCCAGTTTGCGGCGCACGAGGCCCGAGGCCACCAGTGCATCTTCGTCGATGGCTTTTTTCGCGTCCAGCTTGCCCGCGTCGATGAATTTCTGGATCAGGCCCAGGTTCACAACGGCAAAGCTCTTGCGGTTCGGCTTGTTGAAGCCACGCTTGGGCAGACGTTGGTAGAGGGGCATTTGCCCGCCTTCGTAGCCATTGATGGCCACGCCCGAGCGGGATTTCTGACCTTTGATACCCCGGCCACCCATTTTACCGATACCCGAACCGGGGCCACGGCCGACGCGTTTCTTGCGCTTGGTTGCACCAGGATTGTCCTGCAGCTCATGCAGTTTCATATCGCTTCTCCTTTGCCGGATGTGACCCACGAAGCGATGACGGGCCAACCTCGGCGTTTCTTGGTTGATTCTGAGTGCGGCCAGAGGCCACCGGGGGCGTATAACGCCGCACGCTGATCCGCGCAAGCGCCTCCGTTCGCAAGGCTATTTCAGCTTGGTTTCGGAAGATTTCGGATGGGTCGCCACAAATTTCGGAAAGGTGGGGTATTCCTCCATAAGCATCTGGCGCAAACTGTTCTAAGTCTAACCCAAGGTTTTTTCTGACCGCACTTTTTTCAAGACCGCCTCTCTCGCGGGCGATTTATTTTGGGGCATTTCTGATGCAAGCATTTTTCGTGTTTGACGCACAGGTTCAGTACATCGTCGGTGTCTTGTCAGCCGTCCTGAGCACAATTGCCTACATGCCGTATGTGCGCGACATCGCGCGGGGCAAAAGCCACCCGCAACGTGCATCCTGGCTGATATGGTCACTGCTGAGTTCATTGGCCTTTGCCGCACAATACTCCGAAGGCGCAACCACATCGCTCTGGTTCGCAGGTTCGCAGGTGGTCGGAACCGTCACCGTCTTTCTGATGTCCATCACCCACGGCAGAGGCGCGTTCCTGAGCCGCCCGGACGAGCGGGTGCTCTGGCTGGCCATCATCGGTCTGGTCATCTGGTACTTTACCGAAACGGCCGCCTACACCCTGGCATTGACCATCACAATCAGCCTGATGGGCGGGGCGTTGACCTTGTTCAAGGCGTACCAGTGCCCGGCCAGCGAGACATTGGGCAAATGGGCGATCTGCCTTGTCGCGTCCTGCTGTGCGATCGTGGCTGTTGGCCCGTCAGACTGGCTGCTGCTTGCCTATCCGGTCTACCTGTTTGCCCTGAACGGCATGGTCGTCTGCGCCATTCTTTGCGGCCGGCTCGTCGAAGGGCGTGCGATCGCCTACGACAGACGGATTGCCTGAAAGACATTTCGGCCGGACAGTCATCGGCGTTCGCCCGGGCCTTTCGGAAAGTAAAAAAGCTGCCCGCTTTCGCGGGCAGCTTTCAATCTCAGGCGTTGATGGTTAAGCGAGCACTCGGTCCCGTGCCTGAACAATCGTTACAGTTACACTTGGTCCGCTTTGCGACGGCGACGCGCGGACGCGCCACCAGCCAGCGCAACCGCCCCCAGTAGCATGAGACCGGACGCAGGCAGAGGCACCGCAGGGGGTTCATTCCCCGGCGGGGTTGCCAGCGACACGGTCAAATTCTTGATGGTGAAGTTGTCGTATTTGCCAATTGCGCCAAATCCAAACCCCAGCCCGGTCCGCTGCGCGGCCGTTGCGATGGTTGACAAGTCGAACGGGTTGGAAATGTCTACAAAATCCTCAATCCGGTTGAACGTGCTGCCGACAACCGTACCAAAGGCAAAGTCGTCGTTTGAATCGACATTGCCAAACTTCACAGTCTCGATAACCACGGCCTCGCTGAACGTGAACACCAACACGTCGTTGCCGAACTTGCCGTCAATCTGATCGCTGTCGAAAGACCCGTCGACGCCAAGGCCGTCGGGGTCCTGATCCACACGACGTGCGGCAAAGTTGACGGTGCTCGGGTTGCTGGACGACGAGAACTTGCCAGCTGTTACCGTCAGGCCAAGCCCTTCGGACGAGAACGTGCGCACCTGCGCATCAGGCAGGTTGCTGCCTGTGAATGAAAACGTGATGGCATGTGCGGCAGATCCGATGAGGGACCCTGCAAACACCGCCGCAATACAAGTTGTACGCAAAAAGCTCATCTTAACCTCTGAACCGGAACAAACGCGGAATTTCTTATGCCTATAGATGAGCAAAAAATCGCTTATCCGCAATATCGCGACGCCAAATAAGAACGATTTTCTTCGAAAATTTTGGAAATTGATCGTTTCCGCGCCGCACTTCCCTCGGGGATAGAAGTGATTCTACCGGAGCGATTATTCTCCATGGGTATTTGTTTCCAATTTGGCAACGAAACCCCGCTGCATCGCCGTTTGTTTCGAATAGCGCATGGCCAGGCAAATGACCTCCTGCACACGATTCTCAAACGTGCATTGCACGTCTCGCGGCCACAAAAAAACCCGACCAGTCGGCCGGGTTCCTTCGATGCTTTGTCAGTCAGGCTGACTTAGCCCTTTTCTTCGATGATCTCGACAAGGTGCGGGATTTTCCGGACCATGCCGCGCACGGAGGGTGTATCCTCAAGCTCGCGGGTCTTGTGCATCTTGTTCAGGCCCAGGCCGATCAGGGTCGCGCGCTGTTCCTGCGGGCGACGGATGGGCGAGCCGATCTGTTTGACGACGATTGTCTTTGCCATCTGACTTAGGCCTCCTCAGCCACTTGAGCCGACGCGTCAGGCGCTTCGTCCCGCTTGGGCAGGATGTCGGCAACCTTCTTGCCACGACGCTGGGCGACCGCGCGGGGCGATTGCTCTTTCTTCAGGCCGTCGATTGTGGCGCGGATCATGTTGTAGGGGTTTTGCGAGCCGATGGACTTGGACACAACGTCCTTGATGCCCAGCATTTCGAACACGGCACGCATCGGACCACCGGCGATGATCCCGGTCCCCTCAGGGGCGGTGCGCATCACGACCTTGCCGGCACCCCAACGACCTTCCATGTCGTGGTGCAGTGTCCGGCCTTCGCGCAGTTGCACGCGGATCATCTGACGCTTGGCCTGCTCGGTCGCCTTGCGGATCGCCTCGGGCACCTCTTTGGCCTTACCCTTGCCAAAGCCGACGCGGCCTTTCTGGTCGCCGACAACGACGAGTGCTGCAAAGCCAAAGCGCTTACCACCCTTCACGGTTTTCGACACACGGTTGATTGCGACCAAACGGTCTGCAAATTCTGGGGCCTCGTCGCGGTCGCGACGGTTGCCCCGGCGGTTTTCACGTTCTGCCATCAGAACATCCTTCACTCAGGTGGCTTGCGCCAGTTTCTGTCAACCGCAGTGGGCCATAGCCCCCCGGTCATCGAGGCGGAGCGTGCCGCCTGCACGTATCAGGTGGGTCGAAGCCCCACCCTACCGAACGAACAGTAGGGTGGGATTTCATCCCACCTAAATCTTCAGCCCGCCTTCACGCGCGGCATCAGCCAGAGCCTTCACCTTGCCATGAAAGAGGAAACCGCCGCGGTCGAAATAGGCCTCTTCGACGCCTGCTTTCTTTGCGCGTTCGGCAATCGCTGCACCCACCTTGGCGGCTGCTTCGACATTGTTCTTGCCCACCAGCCCGAGGTCTTTTTCGAGGGTGGAGGCGGAAGCGAGGGTCACGCCGTTCACGTCGTCGATCAGCTGCACGCTGATGTTCTTGTTGGAACGGTGCACGCTCAGGCGGGGACGCCCGGCGTTGACCTTGCGCAGTTTGTTCCGGACGCGCAGGCGGCGCTTGAGGAACAGGGTCCGTTTGCTGTTTGCCATCTGTCTGGTCCTTACTTCTTCTTGCCTTCCTTGCGGAAGATGAACTCGCCCTTGTATCGAATGCCTTTGCCCTTGTAGGGCTCGGGCTTGCGCCACTCGCGGATTTTCGCGGCAACTTCGCCGACCTGTTGCTGGTCGATGCCTTCGACAACAATCTCGGTCTGCTTGGGGGCAGAGACGGTGACGCCTTCGGGCGCCACAAAGTCAACGTCATGCGACAGGCCAAGGTTCAGCTTGAGTGTGTTGCCCTGCATCTGAGCACGGTAGCCAACGCCCTGGATTTCAAGCTCTTTCTTGAAACCTTCGGTCACGCCGGTCACGCAGTTCTGCACCTGCGTGCGGGACATGCCCCACTGCTGGCGCGCGCGCTTGGACTTGCCACGAGGCTCGACCTTGACCACGTTGTCCTCAACGGTGAGGGTCACATCGTCGGTTGCAGTAAAGCTGCGGGTCCCCTTGGGGCCTTTCACTTCGATGGTCTGGCCGGAGAGCGAAGCGCTCACGCCCGAGGGCAGATCGAC
>CAZRUV010000161.1:2944-4898 GCA_964603315.1 uncultured Rhodobacterales bacterium | reverse complement strand
CCCGCCTCTGACAGCGCCGCGCCAATCATGTCTTCGGTGATCTGCTGATTGGTGCCGCCAAACAGAACGATCTGGTTCTCGCCGTCCTCGGCCACCGCGATGTTGGCATGGCCGGTCTGGGCATCAGCCAGCGTCGCAATGTGCCTTGTGTCGACCCCGTATTCCATCAGCCGTTCGACACACCACGCCCCATCTCTGCCCACGGCCCCGATGTGAATGGCGCGCGCCGCGCCGCGTGCCACAGCCACCGACATGTTTGCCCCCTTGCCGCCCAGCCCGCGCGAAAATTCGGTGGCGGCCAGCGTCTCGCCCGGGCCGGGAATGTGCGGCACTGCGTAGAAATTGTCGATGTTGATCGAGCCGAGGTTGAAGACGCTCATTCACCCACCTTGCACGCCGCCAGCACAGCCATGTTTAGAATGTCATTTGCCGTCGATACTGCCGAGCAGATCTGGATCGACGACCCGACGCCCGTCAGGATCGGCCCGATCACGGTCGCGCCAGCCATTTCCTGCATCAGCTTGACCGAAATGCTGGCAGAGTGCCGCGCAGGCACCACGAGGATATTCGCGGGCCCGGTCAGGCGCGAAAACGGATAGGCCGCTTGCGCCTGCGCGTTCAGCGCCACATCCACGGTCATCTCGCCTTCGTATTCGAAATCGACGCCGCGCGCGTCGAGCACGCGGGGCGCGGCATGCATCTTTTCCGCCCGCTCGGACACGGGATAGCCAAAGGTCGAAAAGCTGACGAAAGCCACGCGCGGTTCAAGCCCAAGATTGCGCGCCACATGCGCGCCCTGTTCCGCGATATCGGCAAGGTCCTCTTCGCTGGGCCATTCGTGCACCAGCGTGTCCCCGATCAGAACAATCCGCCCCTTGTGCAACACGGCAGTGACACCCGCCGCCTTGGAATTCTCATGCGCGTCAAACACATGGTTCAACCGCTCAAGCACATGCGCCGACTTGCGCGTGGCCCCGGTAACAAGGCCGTCGCCATGCCCGTGCGCCAGCATCAGCGAAGCGAAAACGTGGCGATCCCGCGCCGCGAGCCGGTGAATGTCCTGATGGTCAAAGCCGCGCCGCTGCAACCGTTGGTACAGATGATCGCGATAGGCATCCAGATGGGTGGTGTTGGCCGCGTTCACGACGTCCAGTTCGCGCACGGCGTCACCCATACCCGCCTCTTCCAGCTTGGTCTTCACATCGTCAGCCCGGCCCACGACCAGCGATTTGCCAAAGCCCGAGCGCTGGTACATCACCGCAGCGCGCAAGACGCGCGGATCGTCCCCTTCGGCAAAGATCATGCGCGCCTGCGCGGCGCGCGCCCGGGCGTTGATCCCTGTCAGGATGCTCGCCGTCGGGTCCATGCGCGACTTCAGGCTCAGTTCATAAGCGTCCATGTCGATGATCGGGCGCCGGGCCGCACCTGTGTCCATACCGGCCTTGGCCACGGCGGGTGGGATGCGGTGGATCAGGCGCGGGTCAAACGGCGTCGGAATGATGTAATCGCGCCCAAAGCTCAGTGACTTGCCGTAGGCGATCGCCACCTCATCCGGCACATCCTCGCGCGCGAGGGCCGCAAGCGCATGGGCGCAGGCAATCTTCATCTCGTCATTGATCGCACGTGCATTGATGTCCAGCGCCCCGCGAAACAGGTACGGAAAGCCCAGAACGTTGTTCACCTGGTTGGGATAATCGCTGCGTCCCGTGGCCACGATGGCGTCCATCCGCACCTCGTGCGCCTCTTCGGGTGTGATCTCGGGATCCGGGTTCGCCATGGCAAAGATCACCGGGTTGTCGCCCATGCTCTCGACCATTGCAGGGGTCACGGCCCCCTTGACCGACACGCCCAGAAACACATCCGCGCCTTTCATTGCTTCTTCAAGGCTGCGCAGATCGGTTTTTACCGCGTGGGCAGATTTCCACTGGTTCATGCCTTCAGTGCGGCCCTGATA
>CAZRUV010000161.1:0-2934 GCA_964603315.1 uncultured Rhodobacterales bacterium | reverse complement strand
CCTTGGTGTCGCAAACGATGCAATTTTCATGCCGCGCACCCATGGATTTCAGCAACTCGATGCACGCAATCCCAGCAGCACCGGCCCCGTTCAGCACGATCTTCACATCCTCGATCTTCTTGCCGGAAATGTGCAGCGCATTGATCAGACCCGCCGCACAGATCACCGCCGTGCCATGCTGGTCGTCGTGAAAGACAGGAATGTCCATTTCCTCTTTCAGGCGCTGCTCGATGATGAAACATTCCGGCGCCTTGATGTCTTCGAGGTTGATGCCGCCAAAGGTTGGCCCCATCAGCTTGACCGCATTGCAGAACGCGTCCGGGTCTTCGGTGTCGAGCTCAATGTCGATGGAGTTCACGTCGGCGAACCGCTTGAACAGCACCGCCTTGCCCTCCATCACCGGTTTCGAGCCCAGCGCACCGAGGTTGCCCAGCCCCAGCACCGCCGTCCCGTTCGAGATCACCGCGACCAGATTGCCCTTGTTGGTATAGTCATAAGCCGTCTCCGGGTTCTCGGCGATGGCCTCACACGGCACGGCAACCCCCGGCGAATAGGCAAGGCTCAGGTCCCGCTGCGTGGTCATCGGCACGGTCGCCTGCACCTCGAACTTGCCGGGCGTCGGCTCCATGTGAAACGCCAGCGCGTCCTCCGCTGTCACCTTGGTCTTGCTCATACTGTCCTCCTCGCGGTCCCGCCGTCATAGCCCAGCGATTGAGCCGTCTCAATCCGACTTTGGCTTTCGCTCCGATTGCGGGCTTTGTAAGGTCGCGCGAAACGCTTGGGGGAGCAGATGTCAGTCACGCCAATGATGGCGCAATATCTCGAGATCAAGGCGGCGCACGAGGGGGCGCTGCTGTTTTACCGCATGGGCGATTTCTACGAGATGTTCTTTGACGATGCCGTCGCCGCGGCCGAGGCGCTTGATATCGCCCTGACGAAACGCGGCAAGCACGAAGACAAGGACATTCCCATGTGTGGCGTCCCGGTTCACGCCGCCGAAGGGTATCTGCTGACGCTCATTCGCAAGGGGTTCCGGGTCGCGGTCTGCGAACAGATGGAAAGCCCGGCCGAAGCGAAAAAACGCGGGTACAAGGCGGTTGTGAAACGGGATGTGGTGCGGCTGGTGACACCCGGCACGCTGACCGAGGACTCGCTGCTTGAGGCGCGGCGGCACAATTTTCTGGCCGCATACACACAGGTGCGCGGGTCCGGCGGGCTGGCTTGGGTCGATATTTCCACGGGCGCTTTCCACGTCATGTCAGTCGATTTAGCCTTGTTAGGGCCTGAATTGGCGCGCCTCGCGCCTTCGGAACTCGTCGTTTCCGACAGTTCCGAGGCCGAGATGCGCGACATCGCGGAAGACTTTGGCGTGGCGCTCACACCGCTGGGCCGCGCATCCTTTGACAGCACCGCGGGCGAAGACCGCGTCGCGGCGTTGTTCAAGACCGCAACGCTGGACGCGTTCGGATCGTTTTCGCGGGCCGAGGTTGGCGCGATGGGCGCGCTGGTCGCCTATCTGGAGATCACGCAAAAGGGCAAGCTGCCGCTGCTGCGGCCGCCGCAACAGGACAGCATCTCGCGCACGGTCCAGATCGACGCCGCGACCCGCCGAAATCTGGAACTGACCGAGGCGCTGTCCGTCGGGCGCGCCGGTTCGCTCCTGTCCGTCATGGACCGGACCGTGACCGCAGCCGGGGCGCGGTTGCTGGAACGGCGCCTGTCCTCGCCCTCCCATGACCTGACAACTGTGTCGGAGCGGCAGGACGCGGTCGCGCATCATGTGGATGACGGCGCCGCGCGGGAGGCGGTGCGCGCGGCGTTGCAACCCGTGCCGGACATGGACCGCGCATTGTCCCGCCTTGCGCTCGACCGGGGCGGCCCGCGTGATCTTGCCGCGATCCGCTCCGGACTGAGCCAGGCACAACAGTTGCACGAAACGGCCCAACCGGACCTGCCCGCGTTGCTGCAGTCCGCAATTGGCGATCTGGCCGGTCACGACGACCTCATCGCGCTGCTGGATGATCAACTGATCGCCGAACCGCCCCTGCTCGCACGTGATGGCGGTTTCATCGCGGCGGGCTGCGACGCGGAACTGGATGAGGCCCGCACCCTGCGCGACGAAGGGCGTAGCGTGATCGCGCAGTTGCAACAGACCTATGCGGGCCAGACGGGCGTGCAGTCGCTCAAGGTCAAGCACAACAACGTGCTCGGGTACTTCATCGAAGTCACCGCCACCCACGCCGACAAGATGATGTCGGAGCCGCTGAACGAAACCTTCATTCACCGCCAGACCACCGCGAACCAGGTGCGTTTCACAACCCTCGAACTGTCCGAGTTAGAGACGAAAATCCTCAATGCCGGAGGGCAAGCGCTCGAGATCGAAAAGCGTCTGTTCGAAGGGCTGCGCGCGCAGGTCCTCGACGCCGCGCCACAGATCAGCCAGACCACCCGCGCGCTGGCCGAACTGGATGTGTGTACCGCACTCGCCCACCTTGCCGTGACCGAAGACTGGTGCAAGCCCACCCTCGACACCTCGCGCGCCTTCGACATCGAAGGCGGACGGCACCCGGTGGTCGAGGCCGCCCTGAAACAGACCGGCGCGCCGTTCATCGCGAACGATTGCGAGCTGACCGCCGAGGACACCGCCGCCATCTGGCTGCTGACCGGCCCGAACATGGCGGGCAAGTCGACATTCCTGCGCCAGAACGCCCTGATTGCGATCCTTGCGCAAATGGGCAGCTACGTGCCCGCGACCTCCGCCCATATCGGGCTGGTTTCCCAGGTGTTCAGCCGCGTGGGTGCGTCCGATGATCTGGCGCGGGGCCGCTCGACCTTTATGGTCGAGATGGTGGAAACCGCCGCCATCCTCAATCAGGCGGATGATCGCGCGCCGGTCCTCCTCCACGCCCTCGGCCGCGCCACAGCGCCTTATCC
>CAZRUV010000160.1:0-4901 GCA_964603315.1 uncultured Rhodobacterales bacterium | reverse complement strand
CACGATGATCACGTCGTCACGTTCGAGCAGAGCCCGCGTGGCCGAATGGCGCATACGGTCGATCTGTTCGTTGATCTGGGATTCCTTTTCGATATAGGTGTCCGATCGCGGGACGTAGGCCTCCGGCTGATAGTAATCGTAGTAGCTGACGAAATACTCGACGGCGTTTTCCGGGAAAAACCCCTTGAACTCGCCGTAAAGCTGGGCCGCGAGCGTCTTGTTCGGGGCAAGGATGATGGCGGGGCGCTGCGTCTCCTCGATGACCTTGGCCATGGTGTAGGTCTTGCCCGTCCCCGTGGCGCCCAGCAGGACCTGATCCCGGTCGCCTGCATTCACGCCTTGGCTTAGCTCGGCAATGGCGGTCGGCTGATCGCCTGCAGGCTGGAATTCAGTCTGCATCGTCAGGCGTTTGCCACCTTCAAGCTTGAGGCGGGTACGGACATCCTCGGCCGGGTTGGCGAGGTAGGTTTCCTGGGAATCGGTATGTGCATAGGCCATTGACTTAATGTGGCGCAGTGACAGCGACGCGCAAGGGCGCTCATGCCAGGATGTGTCAGTATGGTGCATGCACGCAGGGCTTGTGCTTTGACCGGTGGCCGGTATGATTTTTCCGGAAAAATCATGCGAGTGTGCACGTGGCGGAAACAGGTCTGGCAAGTCCGAGCGACGCGGAGGTGGAGTGGTGCAGCGAATGCTGCAATGACGGGCGCGCGCAGGCGTTCAAGGACGGTTTGCCAACAATGCGCGTCCGTGTTCAAGTGGCGCCCTCAGACACGTCCAAGAGGAACATGTGGGTCGCGTATCAGACCGAAAAATGCGGGCCACTGGAATACAACATCTACGACCCGAACTGGGTCGTCAGTGCGATTCAGTACATCGGCTACGAGTTGGACCCGCGCAGTTCAATCTGGGCGGACGGGCTGGCCGCGACGGAGCCGCCTGCCGCGCCGCAACGCTACAAGTTCGGCTGCTGCCTTCTTGAGGCCAAGTACTCCCAACCTGACACGTCGCAGGCGCTGTATGTTGCACGTCGCATTTTCGTGCGTACCCGAGACAGGAAGTGGTGGCTGCGCCTCGCCTATCAGCGCTACAAGGACGGTCAGGCCATCAAGGGCTTTCTGGGCCGTCGCTTCGGGCGCAGACCACGGCCGGTCAAGAGTTTTGCCCGCTATGCCGGGGACAAGTGGCGGCAGAAGCAACTCGTGGCCATTGCGCAACTGGCGGCTTATGCGGTGTTTTGCCGGAACAGGGACACGCCGTACAATATTTTCGTCGTGATTTGCGGCGAGAAGCGGTTTGTCAAAACCTATTTCAACCATATCACACCAGGCCCGGGTCTGGTGACGCATTCCCCCTTGGGCGGTGCGCATTGGAGGACCTGATGACAGCGGCAATCACGATCTTTTTTGCGCTGATGGGTGGGCCGAGCCTCGATCCCGATTATTCGGCGCTGGGTGCGTTTTCGGATCGGCATGGGCTTGTTGCGGAACAGCAGCAGGTCGTGACCGGTGACCTCGGACGGATTGCCGATCTGGGCTATCGCATAGACGATGAGTTTCGCGCCTACCGGGGCGATTTCGTGAGCACTGATGCGGCACGCGCATTTTTCGCGACCGAGCTTGGCCATTCCGAGGCGATCGCCATTCTGGCCCATCCCGACCGTTATGCACCGCGCGAAGATTTGCTTTTGAGTTATGACGCGCCGGTCGTGGCCGAGATGCAGGGAGCGGGATTTGCAGCAGCGGTGCCAAATCCTGCGCAACCCGATGCTTTTGCTGCCCTGTTGCTGGGCACACCGGGGCGGGCTGCGGAGATCGCCGAAGCGGTCGATGACGAAATGTTTGGCGGATCTGACGATGCGCCGGATCTGGTGTCGGCCGAGCGTCTCGTGCCCGAGACGTTGCTGCGCCCGGGTGCGGTGCCTTTTCCGGTGGTTCTGGGGCGCGGCGCAATTGTGGGCGGGTGGACCGGTCCGGGGCAGCCCATGGCTCCGCTGGAGGTGATGGACCGCATCACGGCACTGATGGGCGGGCTGCGTTACCAGATCGACATGCAGGGCGACGCGCTTGTCGGCGGGCAATACGAAGCGGCGGACAGCGCCATAGAGTTTTCGGTGGTCAACGGCCCAATCGCCGACGGCGCACCGCACCCCGGCCCGGCGGTGGAAATACAGCAGTATTTCGACGCGGTGGAAGAAGAGGCAGAGAGCCCGGTCGAGGAAACCATCGAGGATGGGCTGCGTGTGCTCGCGAACGAAATTGGCCTGAGCCTTGCCATTGAAGTCCCCTATAACGCCTCATCCGGTGAGTTGGCGGGCTTTGCGCGCGCGGCCGACGGCACCCTGAGCGAAGTCAGGCTGCCCTATGACGCAGAGGCAGGAGACTGAGGCGCATAGAGTCCCATCGGCGTGTCCACACCCTTGAGCGCCTCGGTGCTGACATGCGCCGTTGGCCCGCCCACGGCCTCCGCGACGCTGTCCGAGACAAGAACAGGCGCCTCAAGGCGACCGCAGAACGCTTCGACGCGCGCGGCGATGTTGACCGCCTGACCGAGAATGGTGAAGTCCAGCCGCTCGCGCGCTCCGACATTCCCGTAAAGGACCTCGCCGTAGTGAATGCCGATGCCGAAGGGCACGGACAATTCCGCCAGCGCGGCTATTCCGTGTGCCGCGTGCGCGGCAGCAACCGCATGACGGCAGGCTTGTGTCTTGCCCACCTCTGATCCGTCCGACGGAAACAGGGCCAAAATGCCGTCGCCCATGAATTTGAGTATCTCGCCGTCATTGTTGCCGACCGCGTCCGAGATCACTTCGAAATAGCGGTTTGCGACCTCCAGGGCTTCGGTGGCGGGACGCGTGGCATTCAATGCGGTCCAGCCGCGGATATCGGAAAAGAGGATCGCGCCTTCGATGGTTTCGATGTCACCCCGTGTGATCTGGCCTGCAAGCACCCGCTGGCCGGTACGCGGTCCGAGGTAGCTGGTGGCAATGGCGGTGGCCATGTAGTTCGCGGCATAGGCCTCGACGACAGGGGCAAGGCCCTGGGCCAGGCGATGAACTTCGGTGATGTCGTGATCCGTCAGCCCGTTTGCGCGCGCCGTCCCAACCGCGATGACGGCGCCTCGGGGACCCTGGGCAAAAGCCATCGGCAGACCGTAATACTCGGTGATGCCCTGCGCTTTCATCTCGTGGACGACCAGATGCGCCTCTGGGCCCAATGCGCGGTCAAGGCGCAGCCGCAAGGGTTCGCCTGACTGCGAGATGATCTGGATCGGGCTGCCCACGTAGGAACTGCGCTGCTCCATCCCGTGTTCCGGCTTGAATTCAAGCACGCGGTCGGGATCCGCGTCCCAGACCGCGCTGATCGCTGTCACCAGCGGGTGCACGGTGCGCATGGCAAAGCGAACGCGCTGGAACGGCGCGCCCGCGTGATGCAAGCGCGCGCCAAGCTCCAGGAACATGGCGTTGATGTCCGGGTTGAACCGACCCTCGGCCAGAACCCACTCGATATGCGGTGCAGCGTCCCACGTCATTGCCCTAGATATGTTACGCCGCGCGTCTGAGACAATTCGCGTCTTGCGGGGCGGGACCGAATTTTCCATATATTCACCAGCGATCAAGGAGCCTCAGCATGCGTGCACGCATCTTTCAGCCAGCCAAAACGGCGATGTCCTCGGGCACGGCCAAGACCAAGCATTGGGTGCTTGAATTTGCGCCGGCTTCGGCGCGGTCGGTTGATCCGCTGATGGGCTGGACGTCGTCTTCGGACACGCAGGCACAAGTGCGCATGAGCTTTGACACCAAGGCAGCCGCGCTGGACTATGCCAAGGAGCACGGGATTGACGCGCTCGTGCAGGAGCCCAACAAGCGCAAGGCAAATATTCGTCCCGGCGGCTACGGCGACAACTTTGCCACCAATCGGCGCGGTGCATGGACGCACTGACTGTCACGCGTGACAGTGCGGCAACCGCTGATGTCGCGGCGCTCCTCACCCGCCATTTCGAGTTGATGCGGGCCACCTCGCCCGAGGAAAGTTGTCATGTGATGACCCCGGACACGTTGCTGGAACGGGGCGTCACGTTATACGCGGCACGCCAGAGCGGCGTCGTTTTGGGCGTCGGCGCGCTGGCGGTGATCGCACCGGGCCATGGCGAGCTGAAGTCGATGCACACTGCCGCAGCGGCGCGTGGCAAGGGCGTGGCGCGCGCGGTGCTGGCGGCCCTGTTCGACGCGGCAAGGGCGAAGGGGCTGGATCGCTTGAGCCTCGAGACCGGATCAGCCCCGGAATTTGCGACCGCCCGCGCGCTCTACGAGGCACACGGGTTTCGCTATTGCGCGCCGTTCGCAGACTATGTGCGGGACCCGTTGAGCGTTTTCATGACCCGCACGCTCTGAGCGCTTGCCCTGTGACGCGCGCTGCGGCATGACAGTGCCAGCGGTCCCTTAGCTCAACTGGATAGAGCAGCTGACTTCTAATCAGCAGGTTGAGGGTTCGAGTCCTTCAGGGATCGCCATAAGATCAATGACTTGCGTCCGGATTGATGATTTCGGTCCGCTTGAGCGACCACTTAGCGGCCACCTTGCCAGCTTTTTGTCCATCTGGTCGTGAACAGGTGCTTGTCCGCGTCAGGATGATCGTTGAACATCGTCCCTCGGCATCAATTCAGGAAAATTCCGCTTGCATGGGACCCTATCTGTTTGCGTCCCGCAGATCTGCGATGATCGACGTCTATGACCCGGGCTCCTAAACACCAGACAGAGGATGCCGCGTTGCGCGTGCACAAGGAAAGCATGCGTGGTGCAAGCACAAGCGCCTGTCTACAGCTACTAAATTCAACAATGCGCCTCTGGAGTAGCCCCCTGAAAGTGGTCCACCAACTGGGATAGATTGTCCCCCGAATTG
>CAZRUV010000159.1:0-4971 GCA_964603315.1 uncultured Rhodobacterales bacterium | reverse complement strand
GAAGGCGGCCGCACCGTCGGCGCCGGCGTGGTGTCGAAAATCACAGAGTGATTTTGTGACGGCACCGTGTGGGCGGCACAGGTCGGCAGTGGCTTTCTGAAAGAAAGCGCACGAGAGACCCCGCCGCAGCACCCGGTGGCAAAAAAGTACGTCGGCGGCGACACTGCCTCCACCCGAAACAGGACCCCGCACGTTTCCGCGTGCGGGGTTTTCTCATGCGTTCGATGATATCGAAGCTGCTCCTGACCGATCCGGACGCTGGAGACAATTGACAGCATTTCTCGCCCTGCGGGGATGCCAGGCGTCCTTGTTTGCGGTTCGGAAAACGGGTACCTTTTGAAAAAAACAAGGTGAGGCTGATCGAGCGTGACGCATCCCTATGATGACCTGGGGCCTGAAGCCTTTTGGAAGACAGCAGTTGCTGAACCCGGTGCCTTTGGCCTGTCCGGTCTGTGGCAGCCGAAATTTCCCGTCCGACCCAAACACAAGATTGTCACCGCCGGGTCCTGTTTTGCCCAGCATATCGGGCGGGCGCTGGCGGAACGCGGCTATGGCTGGATCGATTGCGAGCCCGCGCCGCCCTACATGCAGACAGAACACGCACGCAGCCATGGCTATGGCGTGTTCAGCTTTCGCACCGGCAACATCTACACACCGGCAATGCTGCTGCAATGGTTGCACCTCGCCTATGGGGTGCGCGCCGACAGCGGCGAGATTTGGGAAAAGGACGCCCGGTTCTACGACCCTTTGCGCCCTGCGATTGAGCCAAACGGGTTTGCAACCGAAGCGGAGCTCCGGGACGCGCGGGAAGAGACCTATGCCGCCTTGCGCCGCGCGGTTGAAACAACGGATCTGTTCGTCTTTACGCTGGGTCTGACCGAGCGGTGGCGCAACGCCAAGACGGATGTGGAATATGCGCTCTGTCCGGGCACGGTGGCGGGCACGTTCGACCCCGAACAGCACATATTTGTCAACGCGAACACGCGCCAGACGGCGGCAGCGCTCAGGGATGTGATCCGCTTTCTGCGCGGCAAGCAGCCCAAGCTGCGCATCCTGCTGACCGTTTCTCCGGTCCCGCTGACCGCCACGGCGTCGGGCAAGCACGTGCTGACGGCGACGCATTATTCGAAATCGGTGTTGCGCGCGGTGGCAGGCATGGCAGCAGATCGCTACAGCTTTGTCGACTACTTCCCGTCTTACGAAATCATCACGCATCCGGTGTTTCGGGGCATGTTCTTTGCCCCCAACATGCGGTCCGTTGTGCCCGAAGGTGTGGCCACGGTGATGAAGCACTTTTTCGCAGACCAGATTGCGGCCTTTCCAGAGTTGCGTGAGTTGCGCGTGATGCCGGGCAAGGCCGAGACGGCGGCGGTGGCCGAAGAGGACGTGCGGTGCGAGGAGGTCTTGCTGGATGCCTTTGCGCGCTAAGACCAAAACCCTGTGCATGATTGGCGACAGCCAGATCGGCAGCGTCGCATTGGCCCTGAAAGACGGGCTGGCGGCTGTACCTGACGGCTATGAGATGGAATTCTGGGGGGTGGAGGGGCCAGCCTTCCGCAGCATCGACTGGGTCGACGGGGCGATCCGCCCGGCCCCCGCCGCACTGGAACGGGTCCTGACGATCAATGGCAACGGGCGCGACCATATTGCGCCGGGCCAGTTCGACGGCGTCGTCTTTTACGGCGCGCGGTTGCGGGTCGCGATGTTCTTTGCCGAATATTTTCAGTGGGCGTCCGGCCGGATCACCTTGCCCAGCCAATCCGTCCTCGACACAGCCGTGCATGACTTTGCCATCAGCACGCGGGCATACCGGATGGGGCGTGAACTGGCAGCGGCAGGGGATCGCGTGTTTTACGTACCTGCGCCCTTTAATTCGGACGGCGTGCGTGATCTCGCGGCCCCGGGCAACCTGTACCATGACCACCCGGCAGCCTTTGCAGCCACTGCGCAGGATCGGGCCCATCTGTGGGAGGCGTTTGAACGCGTGGCGGCGCGGGACGGCATCACCCTGATCCGCCAGCCCGAAGATACCGTGACCTCGGGAATTCTGACCAAAGCCGAGTATTGCTGCGCGGGTGCCATTGAAGAGGACGACATCGGGCACAAGTCACCTTCCTTTGCGGCCCGGTGGTTGCGGGACCTGTGGTCGGCACTCGACACACCCGCGCGCGCGGCGTGATTTCGGGCCTTGCATTAACCGGCACGCAGGCGTAATCCACCCGTGCCCTGCAGGGGTATAGCTCAGCTGGTAGAGCGACGGTCTCCAAAACCGTAGGTCGCGGGTTCGAACCCTGCTGCCCCTGCCATTTCCCACCCATCACACCGACCTGCACCGGCGACTCGCGGCGCAAATGTGGCTGCGTTTACCGTGGTTTTGCCATCTTGCTGCACTGCTTTGGAACCGATGTGCCGATGCGGCGATGATTGTCCCTGCAGCACGGACAGTGACACAAACTTGCCTCATTTCTGACACCCGAGCGGCACAGTGTGGCCCTAGCTCTGCCGCATCCCCGTTGTGACGGGACGTATTGTTAACCCCTATGTTTTGGGGAAAGGACGCTGCCAGATGACTGAGTACACTTTGATGCCCGGCAAGCCTTTCGAGGGCACTGAAGAAGAAACGCTGAACACGATCCGTGCCATCCTGACCGAAGAATTGACGGCAGAGGCAAAACCGCGTCGCCGCGCCAAAGCCTTTGCCGACCGCACGACCGCGGCCGAAGACGCGCCCCGCCGCCGGTCTGCCGACCTCCCGGTGCTTCGCGACGTTCCGGAACCGGAACCGAAGCCGCGCGCACGTGGCAAGATGTCGGGCCACCTGGAACGTCTGACGCGCCGTGTGACGGGGTTCCGCCCGACGACGCGCCATCTGGCCATCGTTTCGACGCTGTTGCTGGTCGTTGTGCGCCCGCATTGGTTCGTGATCGGCGGGATCGTGGCGCTGATGCTGGTGACCGCGCTGTTCCTGACATTCGGGGCACAGCGCATCTGGCGCGCCGTCTTGCGTGGCGTCGAGCGGGTTGAACGCAAGGACGCGGCACGCGGTGCCGAACTGCGCGCCCGTCTGGACCGGTTTGCCTGTCGTTGGGACAGTCTGCTGGATCTGCTGCCGGATGGCATGGCGGATGAGCTGTACATGCCGGATTTCCAGGACCTGAACCGCGACAGGGAAGCCGAACTGGAACGTGTCGTGACAGACCGGCTCAACCGGATGGTCGAAGGCGGCTGATCACCGCGTCAGAGCGCACGCCTCCGCGCTTGAATTCCTGCGCCGCGGTCGTTATGTGCCCTGCATCGCAAGCACGAGGATCGCCGCTCATGGCCACGACCAACCCGCTCCAGTTCATCCAGCAAGTCCGCGCCGAAGTGGCGAAGGTTGTCTGGCCAACCCGGCGCGAGGTTTTCCTGACAACCGTGATGGTGTTCATCCTCGCCGCGCTGACAGCGGTTTTCTTTGCGTTGGTCGACATCCTGATCCGCTGGGGTCTTGAAACGGTGCTGACCACCTTTGGCTGAGGCGCCTCTTGCGCTTTGACCGCCTCCGGCGTATTCCCCGAACCTGACCTGAACATGGCGCGCGGCGATTCGAGCCCCGCGCCACTTTTATATCCGGGACCCGGCAAATGCGGCGGGCCAAGACCAAGGACGAGGGGACACGCGCGACATGGCAAAACGGTGGTATTCCGTCAGCGTTCTTTCCAACTTTGAGAAAAAGATCGCAGAACAGATCCGGACTTCGGTCGAGGAAAAGGGTCTGGAGGACCAGATCGACGAAGTGCTGGTGCCGACAGAAGAAGTGATCGAAGTGCGTCGCGGCAAGAAGGTCACCACGGAACGGCGTTTCATGCCCGGCTACGTGCTGGTGCATATGGAGATGTCGGACGAGGGCTATCACCTGATCAACTCGATCAACCGCGTGACCGGGTTTCTCGGACCGCAGGGTCGGCCGATGCCCATGCGCGATGCGGAGGTCGAACAGATCCTGGGCCGTGTGGCCGAGGGCGAGGAAGCGCCCAAGCTCATGATCAGCTTTGAAGTGGGCGAAAAGGTCAAGGTCAACGACGGCCCGTTCGAGGATTTCGACGGCATGGTCGAAGAGGTCGACGAAGACAATCAGCGCCTCAAGGTCACGGTTTCGATCTTTGGGCGAGAGACGCCTGTCGAACTGGAATACACGCAGGTCAACAAGCAGACCTGAGACCTCGAGACGTCGGAACTCCGGCCAAGGGGCGTGCGCAGAATCAGCGCGCGCCCTTTTGCTTTTCCGTACTCGCGCATGCCGTGTCATTGCACGCGGCCCGGGAAATTGCGTGAGCGGTATCTTGCGCACCCCCCCGGCGAGACCCCGTACGTCGCCGGATTCCACCCCTTAGAATTGTAATTCTGTGGATAAGCCGGATCGACAGTTGACGCGACCCCGCGACAGTCAGCAATCTATATGTGCGGACACAAGATATAGGTGTCCGAGCATTTTTGGTGCGTAATTTTGGGGGAAATCATGAGTTTTCGAAATGCACATGACAGTGTCGTCTGGCTGGTTCCATCTGCCGCAATCGCATTTGCCGCCTTTGTGTTCATGAACGGGGACGCGCCGCCGGATCCGAAACAAACCGTTGTCAAAAGTTCGGTGTCCGAGGTGGCAGCTGTGCTGCCCGCTCCGGTTCTGGAGGTTGTGGATGTTGAGGACGAGGTTGTTGCGCGGCAGGCCACGCCCGAGACCAGTTTGACAACCGTCGCATTGCAAACCGACGTGGTCGAGGATGTGATTGCTGCGGCCCCGGCGCCGGTCCGCGCGCCCGAACCCGAACCGGAGCCGGAACCCGTGCGTGAGGCGTCACTGAAGCCCGCCGCGATTGATGTGCCCGTGTTCGAAGCCATTCGGTTCAAACCGGCCGCAGATGCAAATTGCGTCGACGACCTCAGGGCGATGGCTGCCATGGCGCAGGTCTATTTCCCGGGCGGCGGGCTCAC
>CAZRUV010000158.1:0-5145 GCA_964603315.1 uncultured Rhodobacterales bacterium | reverse complement strand
CCCCGCGTGACGCCGCAGACGTCGCCACCGCCGAAGGCTTTTCGGTTGATCGCAAGCAGATCGTCATCCCGACACCGATCAAGGAACTGGGCCTGCACGACGTGCACGTGACCCTGCACCCCGAGGTCGACGTGGTGATCAAGCTGAACGTGGCCCGCTCCACCGAAGAGGCCGAACTGCAAGCCTCCGGCAAATCGATCCAGGAACTGGCCGCCGAAGAAGAGGCTGCCGCCGAGTTCGAAATCCAGGAACTGTTCGACGACATCGGCGCTGCGGCATCCGACGACGAGGAACTGGCGGAATCGGCAGGCATCGCCCCTGCCGAAGAAGACGCCCCCGCCGAGGACGACGCGCCCAAGGCGTAAGCGACCGCTTCGCGACAAAAACACCCGAAACCGCGCCGCATCCCGGCGCGGTTTTTTTGTGTATGCTTGTAGGCATAGAAATGTGAATCGTATTCTCTGGAGTGATCTTCTGTTTTTCAAGTCGGTATATTGACAGGATTGCGCGCTTGGCGCGATTTTTACTCTATTGCTTTTCCAAGGTCGTCCAATGCCGTTTCGCCCCGCTCTGCTTGCTCCAACCGTTACTGCTGTACTGGCTGGTTGCGGCAGTTACGTCCCAGACATGGCCCCCCCGGAACAATATCAACTGTTTGTTGAAGACGTGCATTTGTCCTTGCGCTGCGAACTTATCGATGCGGTCCATGACACGCTCGGCCTTGCTGCTGAAAATCCGGGCTTACAACACCGAACAGCGTCCTTCTTTGAGACGTGGGGAGTCAAATACACGCTCACACTACAAGTCGCCGAAAACTTCTCTTTCGATGCGTCTTTGTCCGGCACCTCTGAAATCACACCTCAACCGGGAGACCGCGTATTTACGATAGGCACGGGAATTGGAAAATCTGCAAGAGCGACGAGGACAGAAACCGATCAGTCCTTCAACACTTTGAAACTCTATGCAAACGAGAAGCGTTGCGAACGCGATAAAGGCAACAAAATCGTTCCCAACGGAAGTGATTTGGGACTAGGTAGTTGGTTCAGAACCAGACTGTCACTGGTTGAGAGAAACATCATTGGATCGATAACGGAGCGCGAGTCCTTTACGTATCGTGTGCAATTCGACATTGCGTCGACCGGACGTTTGACTCCGACCTGGACATTTGTTCAACGCAAACTCAGTTCGGCAGGCACGCCATTTTCAGGCGGACGTTCGACCGCACATTCGGTCTTGGTTACCCTCGGACCCACAAGTGAAGACAGAGCCAAATTGGCAGAAGAAGCCGCAGCAGTTCACGACGCCAACATAATTGGCGCTTTCGTAAATCAATGAACCTGAGGAAGCCCAATGGGAGAGAAATGCGTAACACTGTCTGCAATGCCGGGACACGTCCGGATTTGTGAACGCGACGAGAATGGCCTTTGTATCAAGAACTGCAGAGACGTTAAAATCGAGGATTTGCACCCGAGGGTCGCAGTTGAGATGAAACGTTTGGAAAACGCGGTCGTCCGGTACACCTGAACCTGCCGTCCATGCGGTGGATGAACGCAGCACTGTCAACCAGAAGCCGCATACAGCCTCCATTTTCATTGGTGTCTGGTGCACGATGTTTCTTTGCCTTGTGGTTCCCCCACACCACTCGCACCAGAAGAGGCCGACACCGCAAAATCGGCTGGACAGTGCGCAGCGGCGCGGGCACCGTGCCGACATGCGACGTCTCCTCCTTTTGTCTGTCCTTCCGCTTGCCGCCTGCTTCGCGCCAGACCCGGCCAGCATTGAAATGACACCGCGGTCACTGCCGCAAAACCAGTCCGAAATCGCGTTCATGTCGCGCCTCTTCAACGACATCCAGCCCCTCTCGATCGCGCAGGAACGGGAGTATTGCGGATTGATCGGCGTCGATGCGGCGGGCAACTATGTGGCCACCGAACCGGTGCGGGGGCGCAAGTCCACCTGCCTGCCCCCCGATCCGCGCTTTGCCGATTTCGACGTGCTGGCGTCATGGCACACCCACGGCGCCTGGGATCCCGACTTTCTGACCGAGGTGCCCTCCTTTGACGACATGCGCACGGATATCGAGGACGGAACGGACGGATACATCGCCACACCCGGTGGCCGCTTCTGGTATGTGGATGCGCGCAACCAGATTGCGCGGCAAATCTGTGGTCAGGGCTGCCTGATCCCGGACCCCGACTACCAACCTGACCCGGACTTTCCCGTGAGCGGCACCTACACGCTGGACGATTTGCGCGCGTACTAGGGCGGCTCAGGGCGGCGCGAAGGCCGCCCCTGGCTTTGGCCTACTCGCTGACGAGCGGCTGAAGCTGGTAGTAGATATGCGACAGCTGGAACTTGCCAAAGCTGTCGGGCGCGTCCTTGGACAGCTGGTGACAGACAAAACAGTTGTTGGCAAAGCTTTGTGAATAGGTCTCCATCGTCGCGTTATAGAGATCGAGCGAGCCGCGCATCTGCGCGGTCTGGTCACCATTCTGGTTCGGGATGGGTGCGTCGCCCCCGCCCTGCGGGGTCGTGGTCCAGATGCCACCGGTCTGGACGTAATTCTTGCGCGGGTCCCCAGATGCGAGCTGGCGCAGGACATCGGTGTTGAGCGAGACCAGTTCGGTGTTGTTCGTGACCACCTTGTCAAAGACCTCCTGACTGACCTTGCCGCTGGCCACATCCGCAGGCGTATAGGCGATGCTGCCCCAGGGCCGCAGACGCACCGTATCGGATGGCACGATGCCGCCCGCACAGACAGGTGTCCCATCGCTGTTTCTGTCTGCGGTGATCTCGACCAAGCCGGTCTGCTTGTTCTTGGTGGTGGTCATACACTCGACATTGGACGCGTCGGGCGTGCCTCCGGTGGCAAGAAACGTGTACGTGCCGCTGGAGTCAAAAGGCCATTCCACCGGGGTCGAACCACCATTCGAATAGTAATAGGCCGCGTCCGGCGCGTTATCGACATGCTCGAATGTGGCCCAGACGAATTCCGGGTGATCCTGCACCGTGCCGACCACATGCATGCCCACAAGGGCCAGCGTCAGGCTCTGCGTGCCGCTTGGTGTCCAGACGGTATTGTCGGCGTTGGGCGTGTAGGCCGGGACAACCGCGGGCATGGTCACGTAGCCAGAGGCGTCCGCCAGCGTTGCCGCATCCACCCACGAGGTCTTGAGCTCCATCGCCAGCGTTTCAGGCGCCACGGGCGTGTCCAGCCCGACGCTTGCGACATAGGCCTCGATCGCCTTCAGTTCGTCAGCCGTGATGGGAAAGTTCGTGAAATCCTCGGCCTTGCTGTTCTTTTGCAAGGTGAGAAAGTCGGCGTAGATGTCGTTGGAATGCACACCGTAATAGACCAGTGACTTGCCCTGGCTCATCAGCGTGCCGCCGCCCGCCTGCGTGACTTCACCCAGCGAATCCACCGCCTTTTCCGACCGCAGGGCGACATTCAGCGCGGATGTCGTGGCCGCGTTCTGGAATGTGCGCGCGCCGTTTTCATCCTCGGGCAGCACGTTATAGATCGCCTCGCCATCCAACACGAGCCCGTCACCTTCGGGTGAGGTCAGCCACAGGAACATCTGCGCGCCCCATTGATAGAAATTGCAGATTTGCGGGCCTTCGCCGTTGTTTGGATTGTCATCGGAAAAGGTGACGGAACTGGGCGGGCGCACGACGCCGTCCGGAGTGACCGTCCCGCCGAACCAGGGGGCAATATCTGCGGTGCAGGTGGCGGCGGCATCCGTGGGCATGGTCATCTGCGCCATGGCTGCCGTGGTCGACAGCAACACCGCGCAAGTCGAATAAGTGAATGTTTTCAGGTCCATAATATCCTCCAAATCGCGCATGCCGCGCGCATTGTCCAAAACGCGGGGAGGTGATGAAAAAGTTTTGAAACGAAATTGTTGAAAAAAGTCCCCGTGCCGAGACGGTCGGTGAGAACCGGCATCGAGTCAACTACCTCAGGTGGAAATTCGGATTGATTTCGGACGGGCAAAAGGAAAAGGCCGCCCGGTGGGCGGCCTTGTGACGCGATGCAGATGGGCGCGATCAGTCGTCTTCCAGCGCCTCGACGGCCTTTTGCAGATCGTCCTTGCTGACTTCCTTGTCCGTAACGGCCGCATTTTCGACGATATGGTCCACGACCTTGTCTTCGAAGATGGGCGCGCGCAGTTGCTGTTGCATCTGCGGGTTCTGCTGCACGAATTCGAAGAACTGGCGTTCCTGACCCGGGTATTGACGCGCCTGCGCCATCACGGCCTGGCTCATCTCGGCGTCGGTGACGTCCACTTCGGCCTTCTGGCCAATCTCGGCAAGCAACAGGCCAAGGCGCACGCGGCGTGTCGCAAGTTTGGTGTGCTCTTCGGTGGGCTCGACCTCGGGGTGATCGTGGCCTTCGACATCCGGGTTTTCCTCGTGCCACAGCTGATGCGCGATCTGCTTGGCTTCGGCCTCGACAAGGCTCGGGGGCAGCTCAAAGCTGACCACATCGTCCAGCGCGTCGAGCAGGCCGCGTTTCATGACCTGACGCGCCGCACCGGCATATTCGCCTTCGAGTTGCTCGGAGATGCGGGCCTTGAGCCCATCGAGATCGTCAGCCCCGTATTTCTGCGCCAGATCATCGTTGATCTCGGCCGCGACGGGTTCCTTGACCTCTTTGATCTTGCATTCGAAGACGGCTTCTTTGCCCTTCAGGTTTTCGGCCTGATAGTCTTCGGGGAAGGTCACGGTGACGTCTTTTTCCTCACCGGCCTTGGAGCCGACAAGCTGCTCTTCGAAGCCGGGGATGAACTGACCCGAGCCCAGCACAAGCGGGAAGTCCTCGGCAGCACCGCCGTCGAAGGCCTCGCCATCCACGCGGCCGAGGAAGTCGAACACGACCTGATCGCCGTCCTTGGCCTTGGCGCCCTTCTTGCGCGCCTTGAAGTCCTGCGCGTTCTCGGCCAGAGACCCCAGTGTTTCGTCGATGGCGGCATCGTCGGCCTTGACCACCAGACGCTCCAGCTTGAGCTTGGACATGTCGACTTCCGGAATTTCGGGCAGCGCCTCGTAGGACATCTCGCCATTGACGTAGTCGCCCTCTTTCCAGTCCTCGTTCGTCCTCTCGACGCCGGTCGGCATCCCGCGGCGTTCTGCCGCGGCTCGGAT
>CAZRUV010000157.1:0-5199 GCA_964603315.1 uncultured Rhodobacterales bacterium | reverse complement strand
ACGGCAACCCCTTGATTGTGGGTGTCAATGTTAAACAGGGAGAATGTTTCATGGGGCACCTCGCCCGAAGACGTGTTGCCGATCACCGCCAATGTGCCGTCCGCCGACGATTTCGAAGGCGGTAAGGTGGGGGCGGCCCAACGCTCGCTTGACTACATGGGCCTGACGCCCGGCACGCCGCTGTCGGAGATCGAAATCGACACCGTCTTTATCGGCTCCTGCACCAATGGTCGGATCGAAGATCTGCGCGCCGCGGCCGAAGTACTCAAGGGCAAGAAGGTCAAGGTCAAGCGCGCCATGGTCGTGCCCGGCTCTGGTCTGGTCCGCGCACAAGCCGAAGAGGAAGGGCTGGCCGACATCTTCAAGGAGGCCGGTTTCGAATGGCGGCTCGCGGGTTGTTCCATGTGCCTTGCCATGAACCCCGATCAGCTGAGCGAAGGCGAACGCTGCGCCTCGACCTCGAACCGCAACTTCGAGGGGCGTCAGGGCTACAAGGGCCGCACGCATCTTGTCTCTCCCGGCATGGCCGCTGCGGCTGCGATCACCGGCAAGCTGACAGACGTGCGGGAGATGATGTAACGTGTCTTTTCGGATCCCCGGTGACATCAAGGGGCATTTCGCCCCGGCGCGCCGGGGAAAAATAGCGGCGTCGGTATGCGGTTATCTTCAATCTGCCGAGCCTCGGGAACTTTTTGAGCGGTCACAGGGGGAACTGGACCAGATCACATGGGACAGCGCGACATTCGGTGAAGAAGTGCTGGGCTTGACCAAACTCAGCGCCCACAAGCGTCTGGCCTATCTCTGGGTGCTGACGGAAGGCAGAATTGCGCAATCGCAGGAGGCCATCGATTTTGTCCGACGTGGGGGCACCACCCCTGACGATCAGGTCAAAGCGCTTCTGACACACACGGGGCGCGCGCTCAGGGATGGGCGGATCTTTCCCGACAAACCGTCGTGACAGCGGTTGGGTCAGCTGGCGAAATCGCTGGTGGTTTGGCGGGTGGCGCGGTCGGCGGCGTGATCGGGTCACTGGTCTTTCCCCCGGTGGGCACAATGGCCGGGCGCTGGCTTGGGTCACGTCTGGGGCGTATGGGTGGGCGCGTTCTGGGCAATGTGCTCGCACAGGCCATCGATGACGCAAATGATGCCGCCGAACCCGAAGAGGCGGCACAAGAACGAGATGACACAGAAGAATGCGAGACCTGCCGCTCCGAGGAGTGCGTGCGCCTTGAGGAAGACATCAACCGCCGTCTCTACAACAGCAAGCGCCGCGCCACGGGGCTGGGTGAGCAGCCGAATGGCTATCATGGTCAGTTCCCCAGACGGGCTGAACAGATTTGCGGTCCCAATGGCCCCGGGACGGGCAGTTGGCGTGTTCACGACGACATTCTGCGCCGACAGCAAGACGAATTGCGCAGGCTTTATGAACAGTATCTTCAGAACGGCTGCATGGGCCATCCAGAGGAAAACATAAATTGGGGGGATTATCAGTGGGCGACCGACCCATCTTTCGTTCCAAGCCCCTCCGAGTGGCTGGGGGCCTCTCATCCTGCGTGCCAAACTGTGCCGGACCTGATACGTCGTGGACGCGGCCGGGATGCTGTGATCGAACTGCGCAACCAGACGCCACCCGGTCCAAACGTTGTGTCATGAGGAAAATGCCGCGATGACCCATTTGCCCAACCATGCGGATCAGGCCGATGTTGCACGGACCCTTGTGATCCTGTCTCTCGACGTAATGGACGGACCTGCGCCACAATTTGGTTTGCCTGTTCTGGATGGGCCAGAGCGCGAAATCTTGCACCGTTGGCTCCGCAGCCAGCCGGACCTCACAACCTTTCCCTACAACGTCGATTTCCCGGTCGCCCTTGCCCAGCTGGTTTCTGTGATGCCAGCCACACGGGGGCAGGAGCTTGTGGACGGCGCCGTCTCGGCCTCTGCAATTGTCGATGCAAGCCAGCCAGACACGCCTCATTGGCCAAACCCCGCCTTTGACAGCTGGATCATGGCTTTGCGGGTCGCATGCGATGAAGATGCCTTTGCTCTGCTTGATTTGCCAACCGCGCAAGAAGAGGCTCTTGTCGCCGCCCTCAGGCGTTTTGACAGGTCCACTGCCGCTGGTGATGCGGATGCAATGCGATACAAAAAGGAATGGGATCCCCACGACCCGGATCAGATCGCCTATAATAGAAGGATCAAGACCGCGTGGGATCTGAACATTTACGATACGCTTTTCATCCCCAATTCGGTAATGCTGGACTTCGCCCTTGCGCAATGTGTCCGCAATCAGGCGATGCGCCAGTTTCTGGCTGCATACACCGAAAGCCTTGCATCGGACGCGCGCAACCGCATCCGCCACGACTTGCCCACGGTTGTAACTGGGTTGGGGCTTTATGCCCATCATCCCTGGCAACATGACAGATTGGTGTCCCGGCGACACCACGCCCCGGACATCATCGCGCAGCTTCTTGTCTGAAACGCGCGGCCATTTTATCAAAGGAGACGTGACATGGACAAATTCGAAACACTGACTGGGATCGCGGCACCGATGCCGCTGGTGAATATCGACACCGACATGATCATCCCCAAGCAGTTCCTGAAAACGATCAAACGCTCGGGCCTCGGCGCCAATCTCTTTGACGAGATGCGCTTTGACCGGCAGGGCAATGAAATC
Source organism: uncultured Rhodobacterales bacterium (assembly GCA_964603315.1). GTDB lineage: Bacteria > Pseudomonadota > Alphaproteobacteria > Rhodobacterales > Rhodobacteraceae > Tateyamaria. The sequence goes on along the minus strand of CAZRUV010000157.1, from coordinate 2,525 downwards.
CCTGATTTCGTGCTCAACCAGGACGCCTATCGTGACGCCGAAATCCTCGTGGCCGGCGACAACTTCGGCTGCGGGTCGTCCCGCGAGCACGCCCCTTGGGCAATCAAGGATTTCGGCATCCGCTGCGTGATCTCCACCAGCTTTGCCGACATCTTCTACAACAACTGCTTCAAGAATGGCATTCTGCCCATCGTGCTGCCACAAGAGGCTGTGGACGTGCTGATGAAGGACGCCGAAAAGGGCTCGAACGCGCGCATGACGGTTGATCTGGAAAACCAGACCGTCACCACCTCCGACGGTGAGAGCTTTGCCTTCGAGGTGGATGCCTTCAAGAAGCGCTGCCTGCTCGAAGGGCTCGACGATATCGGCCTGACCATGGAAAAAGCGGCAAGCATCGACAGCTTCGAAGCGCAAGCCGCGCAGGCGCGCCCCTGGGTGTAAGCCCATATTAGACAGGATTGGGCATAGCGGTGGCGTATCGCTATGCCCTTGGCGGGACCCAAACACAACATCTTGCGGTTCGCCAAAATCCCGCCTCAGAAATGATGCACAAACGCACCACACGCTCCCTCAAAATGCCGCAGCCTTTAAGTCTTGTTAACCACAAGCTTGAGAGACCGGGTCAATCAAGGCAGAAATGGGGCAAGAATGAGGCACCCGCCTGACCCGGTGGGATCAAGTTGGAACAAGCCGCGGCAACGTATCGTGGTTGGCCAGTTTGAAGGGATCGAAACGTGATTGCACGTATGACGAGCGCGGTTGCGCGCGCTATCTTGGTGGCATTGCTGATCGCAACACCGTCACTTGTGGTACCGGGCGTGTCCATCGACACCTCGCAGATCACGGTGCTGATTGCGCTGATTGCGGCTGTTCTGACCTTTATCGAATACAACGCGACAAGCCCCAGCATCGTCGAATTCCGCGATGCCGCGCCCTTCAACCGCCTTCGGTTTGCCGCCCTTTTCGTGACCGTATTTTCGCTGAGCTACATCCTGAAGGGCAAAGTGGACCCGACAGCGATGACACAGGCACTGACCTCGATCGGAACGATTGTCGGCAACAGCATCGATTTCCCCTACAGCCCGGTGCGGATGGTTGTCCTGATGCTGCCCGACGGGTCCGAAGAGGAACTGGTGCAATCGGTGCGTACGGCTGCGGGCATGGCCTATTTCAGTTCGCTGTGCGCGATGACGGCCTTTCTCTTCCTCGTCCGTATCCTCGGATGGCCGATGCGCCACGGGGCGTTCAACGTGTGGGTCAACATGCCCCTCTTTGACCCCACAGCGGGTGGCGACGTGCTGCACCGGCTGCACCGGGATGCGCGGATCAATATCGCGCTTGGTTTCCTGTTGCCCTTCATGATCCCGGCTGTGGTCAAGACCGCCGCAGACCTGCTAAACCCGATCACGCTGGACAACCCGCAAACCCTGATCTGGACAATGACCGCATGGGCCTTCCTTCCCGCCAGCATGATCATGCGCGGCATCGCGATGCACCGGATTGGCGAGATGATCCGCGAACAGCGCGAACGCGCCTACGCCAATGTCGACGGAGAATTGCAAGCGGTCTGAGCTTGTTGATCAGCGCGTTTTCCTGCGGAAGCGTGTTGGCCGACACGTACCGCATTGCCACCTACAACACCGAATTGTCGCGCGATGGCCCCGGCCTTTTGCTGCGTGACATCGCACGGGGCGGGGATGCGCAGATCGAGGCGGTTCTGGCCGTGCTCGCCGCGGCAGACGCAGATGTGATTGCGTTGCAGGGATTTGACTATGATCTGACGGGCGAGGCGTTGTCGCGCTTTGCCGCTCTTGCCGGTTACGAACACCATTTTGCCTTGCAGCCAAATACCGGCCTGACAACGGGCCTCGACATGGATGGTGACGGCCTTTTGGGTGGTCCGCGCGACGCTCAGGGCTACGGGCGTTTCGCCGGCGCAGGCGGGATGGCGATCCTGTCGCGGTATCCCATCTTGCGGGACGGCGTTCAGGATTTTTCGACGCTCTTGTGGGAGGATGTGCCCGGAGCGCTTTTGCCAGAGGTGAATGGCGCGCCTTTCCCGAGCGCTGCGGCCCGCGCGGCGCAGCGCCTGTCCACCACGGGCCACTGGATCGTCCCCATCGACCTGCCCGAAGGCGCGTTGAACGTGCTGACCTTCCACGCGAGCCCACCTGTTTTTGACGGCCCGGAGGACCGCAACGGCCGCCGAAATCATGACGAGATCAGACTGTGGCAACAGGTTCTGGATGGCACATTCGGGCCACCGCCGTCTTCCCCGTTCGTCATCGCGGGCGATGCCAACCTGGACCCCGAGGACGGACAGGGCCGCAAGGCTGCCATCACGACCCTGCTGGCGGATCAGCGCCTGACGCCGACCGCGCCGGAAGGTCATGCAGGCACCGACACCGTCGATTGGCGCGATCCGGTGCCGGGCGATCTGCGGGTCAGCTATATCCTGCCGTCCGCCGATCTGACCGTAGTGGACAGCGCGGTGTTGTGGCCTGCGCCAGATACCCCCATGGCCG
>CAZRUV010000156.1:0-5234 GCA_964603315.1 uncultured Rhodobacterales bacterium | reverse complement strand
CGCCGGCCCCCGCCGAGCTGATCCCCGCATTTGCGGCCGCGTCCATCCACTCGACAGCCTATGCCCGTGCCCGCGATATCTCCGGCGAAGAGACCCTTGCCCTGATCGAGGCAAACCCGATGGCGGGCGCCGAAGCCGTGCCGATCATGCCGGACCGGGACTGGCTGCAATTGCAGGCGATCTGCGACGGCTAAGGTGCGCGGCGCGCCTGCTTCACACGAGAAATGTGGTACCCTCTGGTCAGGAGATCGGAGAATACGCGATGGACAGCGATTACGTTGCTATAAACCGGGGCATCTGGGACGACGACGCCGCCAATTGGATTGCCGTCGGAGAAGAGCTTTGGGCCCTCGATACACCCCGCTGGGGAAACTGGGGCCACCCCGACGATGGATTGGGCCTTTTGCCCGGTGACATGACGGGTATGGACGCGATCGAACTGGGGTGCGGAACCGGATACGTCTCGGGCTGGATGGCGCGGCGGGGCGCGCGCGTCACGGCCATCGATGTCTCGCCCGCGCAACTGGACACGGCGCGCCGCATGGCAGCAGCACATCACGCCGACATCACCTTTGTCGAAGGCAACGCCGAGGCAACCGGGCTGCCGGATGCTCATTTTGATTTTGCGATATCGGAATACGGCGCCTCGATCTGGTGCCCGCCCGGCATGTGGTTGCGTGAGGCGTGGCGGTTGCTGCGTCCGGGCGGGCGGCTGACCTTTCTGGGGAACCACCCGCTGTCGCTGATCTGTTCACCGTTGAATGGGGCCGCGTGCGACCGGACATTGCACCGACCCTACCGCAACATGTGGGGCGCGGATTGGACCGGGGTCGAGATCGAACCGAGCGGCGTGTGTTTCAATCTGACCATGTCGGACTGGATCGCCCTCTTTTTCGAAATCGGCTTTGACGTGCGCAAATATGACGAGATCTACGCCCCCGACTGGGCGGAAGGTGAGCGTGCGGCGGTGCCCGCCGCATGGGCAAAGGAATACCCGGTCGAGCAGGTCTGGCACCTCGAGAAAAAGGTGTGACGGGCAGGGTGCCCGTTGCCCCTCAGCCCTTGGCGTAGCCGATCGTCTGAAGTGCGTCCCGGATCTCGTCAAGGATCACCGGATCGTCGATCGTGGCAGGCATCTTGAACGCCTGATTGTCGGCGATCTTCACGACCGTGCCGCGCAGGATCTTGCCCGAACGCGTCTTGGGCAAACGGTCAACCACAACCGCCTGCTTGAAGGCCGCAACGGGTCCGATCTGTTCGCGCACGCGGGTGACACATTCCCCGACGATCTCGTCATGCGGTCGGTTGACGCCAGTGGTGAGGCACAAGAGCCCCACAGGCGATTGCCCCTTGAGCGCGTCGCTGACGCCCACAACGGCACATTCCGCCACATCCGGGTGACCCGCCAGCACTTCCTCCATGGCGCCCGTGGACAGGCGGTGCCCGGCCACGTTGATGACGTCGTCGGTGCGCGCCATGATATAGAGGTACCCATCCTCGTCCATCATCCCGGCATCGCCCGTCTCGTAATAGCCCGGGAAGGCGTCGAGATAGCTCTTTTGGAACCGGTCTTCGGCATTCCAGAGCGTGGGCAACGTGCCGGGGGGCAGGGGCAGCTTGATCGCGATGGCACCCAGCTCTCCGGCGGGGACAGGGTGCCCCGCATCGTCGAGGATTTGCACATCGTAGCCGGGCATGGGCACGGTCGGAGAGCCGATTTTGACCGGCAACGCCTCAAGCCCGGCGGGGTTGCCCGCGATGGTGTAGCCGGTTTCCGTCTGCCACCAGTGATCGTATACCGGCACACCGAGAATGTCCTGCGCCCACTCGATGGTGTCCGGGTCCGCCCGTTCGCCCGCGAGATAGAGGGCGCGCAGCCCGCTGAGGTCGTATTTTGCGCGTTCCAGACCTTTGGGATCTTCGCGCTTGACGGCGCGGATGGCCGTGGGCGCGGTAAAAAAGCTTTTGACATTGTGTTCTGCAATGACGCGCCAGAACGTGCCCGCATCGGGTGTGCCGACCGGTTTGCCTTCGAACACGATGGTGGTGTTGCCGTGGATGAGCGGCGCGTAGCAGATGTAGCTGTGGCCCACGACCCAGCCCACATCCGATGCGGCCCAGAAGACCTCGCCGGGTTCGACCTGGTAGATGTTCTTCATCGTCCAGTTCAGGGCAACGAGATGTCCGGCGGTCGGGCGCACGACCCCTTTGGGCGCGCCGGTGGTGCCTGAGGTATAGAGGATATAGGCCGGATGGTTGCCACGCACCGGCACGCAATCGGCCGGTGCAACGCCCTCCTGTACGGCATGCCAGTCGACGTCACGCCCCTCGATCAGGGCAGCGGATTCTTGTGGGCGCTGCAGGATCACGCAGCGCTCGGGTTTGTGCGCTGCGAGATTGATCGCCTCATCAAGCAGCGGCTTATACTTGACGACGCGACCCGGTTCGAGCCCGCAAGAGGCTGCGATGATTGCCTTTGGCGTACAATCGTCGATGCGCACGGCCAGTTCATTGGCCGCAAAGCCGCCAAATACGACCGAATGGATGGCACCGATGCGCGCGCAGGCCAGCATTGCCACAAGGGCTTCGGGGACCATGGGCATGTAGATGATGACACGGTCGCCAAGGGTCACGCCTTGCGCGACCAGGGCACCGGCAAGGGATGCGACATGCGTTTGCAACTCCGCGTAGGTCATGCGCGCGATGGATCCAGTGATCGGACTGTCGTGGATGATTGCAAGCTGGTCGCCGCGGCCTGCCTCGACATGCCGGTCGACCGCATTCCAGCAGGTGTTCACCTCGGCATCCCTGAACCAGTCATATAGGTTGTCGCCGCGTTGGCTGAGCGCGTTGGTCGGCGGGCTGACCCAGTCGATGCTCTTTGCCGCGTTCAGCCACCATCCCTCGGGGTCAGACTTCCAGCTGTCATATTCCGCGCGATAACCCATTGAGCGATCCTCCCTCGACCGTGCCGGACATAGCGTTACGCCGGTCTAGGGGGCTTGAGCAAGTGCGTGTTAGCGTCGCGGGGCCGGTTCAGACACTGTCGCGCCGCCAGCGCAATTCGAGCAGTGCCGCCTGACAGTCCCGGATATCGCCGGGAATAAAATCGATGCGTTCGCGGCCGACAAATACCGTGGTGCGCGAGTATGTGCGCCGGCTATCGGTCTGAAATGTCCGCGTAACGCTGTCAAAAGTTTGCCCTTACAGGGTGATGGGCGCGCGTTCCTCGGCAATCGTCGTGGCGCATCCACCAAGCAGGACAAGTGCAAACACTCCAAAAATACGTGGCATGACCTGTGCCTTTCCCAATGCTTCACACCAAAGATAGGTGTCTGCTTTTCAATCGAAAGGGGTGGACGTTGCGTTTTCCGACAACGGAAAACGGCCGGAAAATTTCAAATTTTCCGCGCCGCGCCAAGATTAGCCGTAATGCGTAACGGGCGTGCCGGCCACTGCCGACATGTTCAACAACCCGCGCGCCGTGATGGCCGGCGTGACGATGTGCGCGCGGTTGCCAAGCCCCATCAAAATGGGCCCAACCTCAAGACCGCCACCTTTCATCTTGAGGATATTGCGCACGCCCGATGCGGCGTCGGCGTGGGCGAACACCAAAACGTTGGCAGGCCCTTCCATGCGGTTTCCGGGCATCAGCCGGCTGCGCAATTCGGGGTCCAGCGCGGTGTCGACATTCATTTCCCCCTCGTAGCAGAAATCAGCCTCTGCCGTGTCGAGAAGCTGCATCGCGGCCCGCAACCGCTCGCCCGAACCGTAGTTCTGGGTGCCAAATTGCGATTGCGAACACAGTGCGATGTTGGGTTCACGGCCAAAGCGGCGGACGTGGCGCGCGGCACCTTGCACGATTTCGGCCAGTTCCTGCGGCGAGGGTGATGTGTGCACGTGGGTATCTGCAATGAAGAGCGGCCCATCCTCCAGGATCATCAGGCTGAGCGCGCCCACCGGGTGCAGCCCGTCGCGGCCCAGCACCTGCGTGACGTAGTTGAGGTGCCAGCGGTACTCGCCAAAGGTGCCGCAGATCAGGCTGTCCGCCTCGCCCCGGTGCACCATCACCGCGCCAATCGCCGTCGTGTTCGTGCGCATGATGGCGCGGGCAAGGTCCGGTGTGACGCCCCGGCGGCACATCAGGTCATGGTAGGTGCCCCAATAGTCACGGTAGCGCGGGTCGTTTTCCGGGTTCACGAGGTCCACATTGTCGCCCAGCTTCAGCGTCAGGCCGTCGCGGGCAATGCGGGTTTCGATGACCTCGGGGCGACCGATCAGGATCGGCCTTTCCGTGGTTTCCTCGATCATGGCCTGTGCCGCGCGCAGCACGCGGTCATCCTCGCCTTCTGCAAAGACAATGCGGCGACTTTCGGCCTTGGCCGCCTCAAAGACCGGGCGCATGAGAAGGGCGGATTTGAAGACCGAACTGTCGAGTTTGCGTTTGTAGGCCTCAAGGTCATCGATGGGCCGCGTCGCCACGCCGGTTTCCATGGCGGCCCTGGCGACGGCGGAACTGACGATGCTGACAAGGCGCGGATCAAACGGTTTGGGAATGAGGTAGTCGGCGCCGAATGTCAGTTGCTCGCCCTTGTAGGCAGCGGCGGCCTCGGCACTGGTGGTGGCGCGGGCAAGGGCTGCAATGCCGTCGATGCAGGCAAGTTGCATCTCGTCATTGATCGTGGTGGCCCCGACATCCAGCGCGCCACGGAAGATAAAGGGGAAGCACAGGACGTTGTTGACCTGATTGGGAAAATCGCTCCGGCCCGTCGCAATGATGGCGTCAGGTGCCACGGCGCGGGCGTCATCGGGCAATATTTCCGGGGTCGGGTTCGCGAGGGCGAAGATGACCGGCCGGTCGCCCATCCTTTGAACATGCTCGGGTTTCAGCACGCCGGGGCCAGAGAGCCCGAGAAACAGGTCGGCACCGTCAATCACATCGTCGAGGCTGCGTTTGTCCGAGGGCTGCGCATATGCGGCCTTGGCCGGATTCATGTCGACCTCGCGGCCCTCGTAGACCAGCCCGTGAATATCGCAGAGCCAGACGTTTTCGCGCTTCACCCCCATTTTCAGCAACATGTTAAGGCAGGCGATCCCGGCCGCTCCGCCGCCGGTTGACACGATCTTGATGTCCTCAAAGCGTTTGCCCGCCACATGCAGCGCATTGGTCGCGGCAGCCCCGACGACAATGGCCGTTCCGTGCTGGTCGTCGTGGAAGACGGGGATGTTCATGC
>CAZRUV010000155.1:0-5425 GCA_964603315.1 uncultured Rhodobacterales bacterium | reverse complement strand
CTGCTGGCTGGCCCATCCGAAGGCGGCGATATGCTCTTCGGTGACCAGCGGATCGCCCAGGCTGTCGTCCTTGTAGCAATATTCGACGATGGGGCGCGGCAGCTGGGTCCCCTCGTCGATGCCCAGACGCTGGCTCATCGTGCCAGCGGCATAGTTGCGCACGATCACTTCCAGCGGGATAATCTCGCAACTGCGCACCAGCTGTTCGCGCATGTTGAGACGTTTCAGGAAATGCGTCGGCACGCCGATCTGGTTCAGACCGGTCATGAAGAACTCGCTCAGCCGGTTGTTGAGCACGCCCTTGCCTTCGATCACGTCTTTCTTCTGCGCATTGAAGGCGGTCGCGTCATCCTTGAAGTACTGCACGATGGTGCCCGGTTCGGGACCTTCGTAGAGGATCTTGGCCTTGCCTTCGTAAATCTTCTTGCGTCGCGCCATGGGCGTCCTTTCGCTGGGGCAGCGCTGGTGAGTCTGCCCATCGGTGGGCACCTCATAAGCAATCGGGTCATATGCCGCAAGCGATGGCCACGTCCCGACGCATCAAAGGGGTTGCGTGCGTCCGCGCAGGCTCGCATATCTGGTGCAACGCAATCCCCGGGGAGAGATCGGATGAGCACCTTTGACGACCGCGAAAACGCCTTTGAAAACAAATACGCCCATGATGCCGAGATGCAGTTCAAGGCCGATGCCCGCCGCAACAAGCTGCTGGGCCTGTGGGCGGCAGAGCTGATGGGCAAGTCGGGTGACGACGCCGCCGACTATGCCAAGGAGGTCGTGAAATCGGACTTTGAAGAGGCGGGCGATGAAGACGTCTATCGCAAGGTGTCAGGCGATCTCGGATCGCTGGCAGACGAGGCGACGATCCGCGCCAAGATGGTGTCGCTGATGGCCGAAGCCAAGGCGCAAATCATGCAGGAAACAAATTAAGTCAGCGGCTTACTGACCGTAATTAATGTGATTTGAAGCGCGTGACGCCCCCGGGCGCCACGCGTTTTTTTTGTTCAAATGCGCCCCTTAACGGCCCGGTCACTTTGTCCGGCCTATGGCCATCTCCGGGTGAGCACGGTCAGGGGCAAGGAACGTGAAAAGAGCACAGTTTGCGTCATCAATTGCGCCACGGGTCTGGGCACGCCGCGCAGTGCGCATCGCCCTGCTCTTGTTCATTCTCGCGACGTGCGGCTGGATTCTGGGCCAGAAACTGAATGCTGAACAACTCGCAACCCTTCCAGACCGGTTGGCGGGGATTGCCGTCTGGCAGTGGGCCTGTGCGGCAGCGTTGACCGCGATGAGCCTGTATAGCGTCGGGCGCTATGACGGTCTGGCGCACCGGTTCCTGCGAACGCGCATACCAAACCGCGCGGCACAGGCAACGGGCAGTGTTGCAATCACCCTGGGCCAGACCTTGGGGTTCGGGCTGTTCACGGGGGCCGTGGCCCGATGGCGCATGTTGCCTGCCCTCGGGGCTGCAACGGCGTTTCGATTGTCGGTGTTCGTATCGGTCACGTTCATTCTGTCGTGGGTGGTTCTGACCAGCGTGGCGTGCCTGATCCTGCCCGCACCGGGCTGGAGCACGTGGCCCGCGGCTTTGGGTCTTGTCAGCGCCTATGTCGTTGCTCTCGCGTTATTTTTCTGCCCGCAGCTTCTGCTCGGGTCGTGGCGCGCGCCGCTCCCCAGTTGGCGTTTGAGCGGCGGCATCCTGTTCTGGGCACTTGTCGATACCGTCACAGCCGCCGCAGCCATGTTCGTGATGCTGCCTGCGGACAGCATCAGCTTTGCCGCGTTCTATCCTGTTTTCATGGTCGCAACAGGTGCAGCACTGATGTCTAACACGCCGGGCGGGCTTGGCCCGTTCGAAGTGGTGTTGCTGTCCGCCCTGCCCGCCGTCGGCGTTGAGGCGGCGCTGACCGCCATTCTCGCGCACCGCATCGTTTACTATGTCATCCCCGCCTGTCTGGCAGGCCTCGCGCTTTTGCGACCATTCTCGAACGCGCGTCCCCGCGCCGAACAGGCGATACATTCAACGATACGCGCACCGCGCAGCGAAGTTTCGGTCGTGCGACAAAACGGTGGCACAATCCGCAACGTCGGACGCACGGCGCTTGCGTTGTGGCCGACCGGGCAGACCCTCAGCCTGTTGGCGGACCCGCTGTCAGGCGGTCCGGCGCAGGCCGTATCGGCCCTGAGGGCGATGGCCCGCGACGCCGCCCTGATCCCGATGATGTACAAGGCCGGACCTGAACTGGCCACGGCAGCGCGGCGGGCGGGATGGTCTGTCCTGCATATCGCCGACGACGCGATCGTGCCGCTGGCAGAGTTCGATCTGCTCGTGCCAAAGCGGCGTACATTGCGGCGCAAGCTGCGCGCGGCGCAAAAGGCCGGTATCGAAATCGAAACAGACCGCCCTCTTCCACATCGCGATCTGTCCCGCATCGACGCCGCCTGGCAGCGCACGCATGGCCGGGCGCGGGGCGGGTCCATGGGGCGATACTGCCCGCATTACCTTGTGGATCAATGGGTTGCCGTTGCAAAGCTGGACGGGCAGTGCGTTGCCTTTGTCACCGCGCACAGGGCGCAAGGCGAATGGTGCCTCGACATCATGCGCCATGACGACACCGTGCCCGAGGGCACCATGCATGCGCTGGTACATGCTGCCATCTGCGCCGCGAAATCCGCCGGGGCGCGGACGTTCTGCCTTGCCGCAACGCCCGCCTGCCCTGACCCGTCCTCGGCCTTCTGGCGTTGGGCCGCGATGCAGGTTGTCCGACGTGCAGGCGGACCCGGCTTGCGCCAGTTCAAATCCAGCTTCGGGCCGGTCTGGCGGCCGCGCTACGCGGCCTCCACAAACCCCGCAGCACTGGCCGTCGGTCTGCTCGATATCATGCGTGCCATCCGGTTCCCGCAACCGCTCGCGCCCCAGTCTTCAAACGCACCTCATGATCTAGATGAGAATTATGAACTGGCCTCACATCGCGCGGCATGAGACAGCACATCATCAAAGAGGTGTTTTATGTCCAATCCGTTGCTTTCCCTGCTTCAATCCAATGGCACGTTGCTCGCCGACGGCGCCACCGGTACAAATCTTTTTGCGATGGGGCTCGAAGCGGGTGATGCGCCCGAGCTCTGGAACACGGATGCGCCGCAAAAGATCATTGGGCTCTATCAGGGCGCCGTTGACGCCGGCAGCGATGTTTTCCTGACAAACTCGTTCGGTGCAAACGCATCGCGCCTGAAGCTGCACGATGCCGGGCATCGCGCCTTTGAGCTGAGCAAGGTTGCAGCGGAACTTGGCCGCGAGGTTGCGGACAAGGCCGACCGCACCGTGATTGTGGCCGGGTCGGTTGGCCCGACCGGTGAGATCATGGAACCTGTCGGCGCCCTGTCACATGCTGACGCGGTGGAGATGTTCCACGAAACCGCCGCCGGGCTGAAAGCGGGCGGCGCCGATATCGGTTGGCTCGAGACGATTTCGGCGCCTGAGGAATATGCCGCCGCGGCCGAAGGGTTCGCACTTGCTGGGCTCGATTGGGTCGGCACAATGAGTTTTGACACGGCGGGTCGCACGATGATGGGCGTGACCAGCACCGATCTTGCCACACAAGCCGCGACGCTCCCCAACCCGCCCCTCGCCTTCGGCGCCAATTGCGGCACAGGCGCGTCCGACCTTCTGCGCACGGTGCTCGGGTTTGCCGCCACGGGCACGGAGACCCCGATCATCGCCAAGGGCAATGCGGGCATCCCGAAATTCCACGACGGTCATATTCACTATGACGGCACGCCGGAGTTGATGGCGGAATATGCCGTGCTGGCGCGCAATTGCGGCGCGCGCATCATCGGTGGATGCTGCGGCACGACGCCTGACCATTTGCGCCAGATGCGCGCGGCGCTGGACAGCACGCCCGTTGGCGCAGCCCCGACGCTGGACGAAATAGTCAGCGCGCTCGGCCCCTTCAGCTCGGCCAGCGACGGTACCGGAGACGATACCACACCAACCCGGAAGCGTCGCGGTCGCCGCGCCGCCTAAAAGAGGCTCAATTGGTCTTCAGGCGTATTCGGTGGCCGGAACAGATCCGTGCGCATCGGCGGCGCGTCAGACCGCAACCCCAATCGCCTGAGTGCCAGCCTGAACCGATGCGAGACCATTTCAGCATACGCGCCCGTGCCGCGCATCCGGTGTCCCCAGCGGGCGTCATAGTCCTTGCCACCATGCATGTCGCGCAGCTTGGACATCACCCGTTCCGCACGGTCGGGATAGTGCGTGGCCAGCCATTCCTGCCACAGTGGCGACACCTCGCGCGGCAGGCGCAACATGATCCAGCTGGCCGTGCGCGCACCCGCCGCCTTACCGGCGGCAAGGATCGCCTCCATCTCCGGATCGGTGAGCGCCGGCACCAGCGGCGATGCCATGATGCGCACCGGAACGCCCGCAGCGCTCAAACGTTCGATCATCTGCAAACGCCGCTTCGGGGATGGCGCACGAGGCTCCATCCGGCGGCACAGGTCCGCATCCAGCGTGGTGACCGAAACGCCTACCCGCACCAGCCCGCGCCGCGCCATGTCGCCCAGGATGTCGAGATCGCGCTCGATCAGCGTCCCCTTGGTCACAATCGCCACCGGATGCCCGCACGCGGCGAGCACCTCGAGACAGGCGCGCATGATCCCGTACTCCTGCTCGACGGGTTGATAAGGGTCGGTGTTGGTGCCAATCGCCAAAGGGGCCACGCGATAGGATTTGCGCCCCAGTTCCCTGCGCAGCACCGCATCCATCCCGGGCCGTGCCACCAGCCGTGTCTCGAAATCCAGCCCCGGCGACAGGCCCAGATAGGCATGCGTGGGCCGCGCAAAGCAATAGACACAGCCGTGCTCGCACCCCCGGTACGGATTGATCGAGCGATCAAACGGCAAATCGGGCGACCGGTTGTATGTGATGGCGCTGCGCGGGTGTTCGACGCTCACCTGGGTCCGCAAGGTCGGCACGTCGTCGCTGCGCGTCCAGCCGTCGCACACACCATGACGCGTCACGGCGCTGTAGCGGCTGTCGACATTGCTCACCGCGCCGCGCCCCTTGGCGCGCTCTGTCTGCAGGTCCTGTTTCACCAGATCAGCGTAGAACATAATAGGAACATACGCCAGCCCCGTGCCGCTTGCTCGCCCTGCGGCATGCCACGGCACACGGATTGTGCACCCGCACGTCGCCCTTGGCGCGGGCCATGTCGCAATTCGGACAGTCGCACCGCGACAATCTGCCCGATAACCTTGGAAACAAATGGCCTTTTGGCCTGCGCGCCCGGTCGGCGCCCAGCTGAGGAATGACCCATGTCTGACGAAGACGACATCATCCTGTCGGAACTTGATGACGAAGAACTGGTCCAACAGATGTTCGACGACCTCTATGACGGTCTCAAGGAAGAGATCGAAGAGGGCGTGA
>CAZRUV010000154.1:0-5651 GCA_964603315.1 uncultured Rhodobacterales bacterium | reverse complement strand
GCAAGAGGAAAGACCTGTCGGGGTGGACGCCGCGGCAGGGCATGGTAACAGGCCCCCAGAGTGTCAGGGGGATAGTGTAATGCGGATTGTTTTATCCAGTGATCATGCGGCCATCGCGTTGCGGCAGGCTGTTGCGGAACATGTGGTGGCGGCAGGGCACGAGGTGCAGGATATTGGGCCGGTGACGCCTGAAAGCACCCATTATCCGGCGCGCGGCGAGGCGGCAGCGCGTGTCGTGGCCGCGGGGGACGCGGATCTGGGCATCGTGCTTTGCGGCACGGGACAGGGCATCATGATGGCCGCCAACAAGGTCAGGGGCATCCGCTGCGGTGTGTGCTCCGACACGTTTTCGGCCGCGATGATCCGCGAACACAATGACGCCAACATGCTCAGCATCGGGGCGCGCGTCGTCGGTGAGGGGCTGGCTCTTGCCATTGTCGACGCGTTTCTCACCACCGAATTCGGCGGTGGACGTCATGCGGTGCGGGTCGACATGATCAAGGCAATGGAACGCTAGATCTCTTCGCCCTTTTTCAGAAGTTCTTCGAGCAGGTCCTGATAGAGCCCGTTGCTGTCGCCGCCGCCGAACACGGTGGCACCGCCCGAATAGGTCTGACCATAGGTGCGGGCGATGTTGATGGTCTGGACAAGGGCGGAGAGGAGCTGATCCTTTTTCAACGGGCTGAGCGGGTGGATGAACACGCCCCACAGACGGCCCTGTGCCACCGCATAGCGCGCATCCAGCGCGCTGTCGAAATTGGCCTGCATCAGCCGCATCAACTCATCCGGAGAGAGCCCGGCCGCCGAGCGGATGGGCACCATCGCCCGCATGCGGTCGGCGCGGGCATCTGCGATCACGACCAGCGGGATATCCTCGATCATGAATTGTATCGTGTTGCCGGCGGGCCGCGCCTCGGGGTCGATGGCGCGGATGATCTCGGCCATGCGCAGCATGGTCATGGGCGGTTCGGCCGCGATGGCTGGTGCCTCTTGTGGGGCCTCGGGCGCGGGCGTCTCTTGCGCGGCGAGCGGCGTGGCGAAGGCGATCAACAGGGCAAGGGCGAGGCGGGACATGGACAAAACCTTTCATCGGGATGATGAAAGGCTAGGCCAGTCCCGCCTCAATCTCCAAGCACCGTTTGGTGATCCGGGTTACACCGCCGCCTTGAGCGCGTCGGCGAGGTCGGTCTTTTCCCAGCTGAACCCGCCATCGGCCTCGGGCGCCCGGCCAAAGTGGCCATAGGCCGCCGTGCGCTGGTAGATCGGCTTGTTCAGCTGCAGATGCTCACGGATGCCACGCGGGCTGAGATCCATGGAAAGCGCCGCCGCCGCTTCGATCCGCGCATCCGGAACAGCGCCTGTGCCGAACGTGTCGCAATAGATCGACAGCGGTTTCGACACGCCGATCGCATAGCTGAGCTGAATCGTGCATTTGCGGGCAAGCCCTGCGGCCACGACGTTCTTGGCCAGATAGCGCGCCGCGTAGGCCGCCGAACGGTCGACCTTGGTCGGGTCCTTGCCCGAGAACGCGCCACCACCATGCGGGGCCGCGCCGCCATAGGTGTCGACAATGATCTTGCGCCCGGTCAGGCCTGCGTCGCCATCGGGTCCGCCGATCACGAACTTGCCGGTCGGGTTCACGTGCCACTCGGTCTCGCCGGTCAACCAGCCCTCGGGCAGAACCTCTTCGATATAGGGCGCCACGATGGCGCGGATGTCGTCGCTGCTGAGGTCGGGATCGAGGTGCTGTGTCGACAGGACCAGAGAGCTGACGCCCACCGGCTTGCCATCCTGATAAACCACCGAAAGCTGCGATTTGGCGTCGGGGCCAAGCGCAGGTTCGGTGCCGTCCTTGCGCACCTCGGCGAGGCGGCGCAGGATCGCGTGCGAATACTGGATCGGCGCGGGCATGAGCGCGTCGGTTTCATCCGTGGCATAGCCGAACATGATGCCCTGATCGCCTGCACCCTCTTCCTTGTCGTCGGAGGCATCCACACCTTGCGCGATATGCGCGGACTGCTCGTGCAAAAGGTTCGTCACCTCGCAGGTCTGCCAGTGGAACTTGTCCTGCTCGTAGCCGATATCCTTGATGCAGGCGCGCGGGATCTCGTCGATCTTGCCCATGTATTCGTGCAGCTTGTCCTGATCGCGCAGACTCACTAGGTCGCCGATCACCCCGCGGTCGGTTGTGGCAAAGGTTTCGCAGGCGACACGCGCCTCGGGCTCTTCGGCGAGAAAGGCGTCGAGGACAGCGTCGGAAATACGGTCGCAGACCTTGTCGGGATGGCCTTCGGAAACGGATTCCGAGGTGAAGGTATAGTTCTTACGGGACATGAGCGCTCCAATACATGTGCAACTGTCACGTCAGGAAGCCGTTGTGACAGGATCGGTCGCACTTACGCTGCAGGCCCGTCGCCGTCAATGCCCCGCGTCCGGCGGGCGCGCGACCGATGCAAAACCAACCCAATCGCCGTCACAAGCAGGAGGATCGCATAGGGCGCGTCGCCAGTGCGCGCATAGAGCGTCGGCGCGCCGGGTTGCGGCAGGGTCACATCGAGGTAACCGGCGGTGTTCAGCGCCAGCGCATCCAGGATGCGCCCCTTGGGATCAATCACCGCCGAGATACCGGTATTGGCGGCACGCAGCATCGGCAGCCCCTGTTCGATGGCGCGCATGCGGGCCTGTGCCAGGTGCTGCTGCGGCCCGGATCGGGCGCCGAACCATGCGTCATTGGTAAGGTTCATCAGAAAGGTCGGGCGGGTCGGCGCGCCACCGGCATTGTGGGCAAAGACCACCTCGTAACAGATCAGCGGCAGCGCCATGCCCAGCGGGCCCAGATCGATCACGCGCGGGCCCGGGCCCGCGGCATATCCGCCATCGGCGCGTTGCGCGAGACCGCCCACGTTGATCCGGCGAAACAGCCATTCGGCGGGCATGTACTCCCCGAAGGGTACAAGGTGATGCTTGTCGTAGGTGGTTGTGACCTGCCCCGCCGGGTCCAGCACGACAAGGCCGTTGTAGTAGTTGTTGGACGCATCCCGCCGCTGGATTCCAAGGACAACGGGCGCTCCGCGCGCGGCTTGTGCCAAGGTGTCAAAAACGGGTTGCGCGACTTCCTCAAGATACGGCAAGGCGGTTTCCGGCATCAGCACGAGGTCCGGTACCGGACCGGCGGCGGTGTAGTCGATCTGGCGGTTCACGAAAATCGGGATCTTGTCCGGGTCCCACTTCTCATCCTGCGGCGCGTTGGGCTGGATCAGCCGCACGACCTTGTCGGTCAGGGGGCTTTGCGGTGCCGGGGGCGGGATAAGGATCAGGGTGGTGACGGCGACCGTGATCGCCGCGGACAGGATGGCAGAGCGGAGGTGCAGGATGAGGGCCGTGATCGCGGCCATCACCAGCATCAGCCCGTGCGGCCCGAGCCAGGCCAGCCCCTGCCCTGCCAGACCGTCCACCAGAGTCTGCGGCGGGTTGGCCCACGGAAACCCGGTAAAGACATAGGCCCGCAGCAACTCTGTACCGGTGAAACTGGCGGCAAAGGCCACCGGCCCGCCCCCGGCCCAGCGGGCAAAGGCGAGGGCCGCAGACCAGAAACTGCCCAACAGCAGGGCCAGCAAGACGAGGGCAAAAGGGGCCATCCAGCCGGTAACTGCCGCGTCCACCTGAAACGGCTCGATAATCCACGTGAGCGTGGCGGCAAAATAGCCAAAGCCGAGCGCAAGGCCGAGCCCGGCAGCGCCCCGTGTGGTTGTGGCGCGGTGCGCGATCAGACCGGCGGTGATCAACGGCACGAGGATGAAGGGCGCAATGTCAAAGGGCGCATGCGCCAGAGCCCCAAGCGCCCCCGCGCCCGCGGCCACTGCCCCCAGCCCCCACCGCGGCCAGGCCGCGATGCGGGCCGTCAGAGCGGTCATTCGGCGGCGTCCCGCGCCTGCAGGCGCACGCGCAACCGTTTGATCCGGCGGGGGTCCGCGTCGATCACCTCGAATTGCGGGCCGTCGGGATGCGGGACAACTTCGCCACGCGCCGGTACGCGTCCCGCCAGCATGAAGACGAGACCCCCGAGCGTGTCGATCTCTTCCTCATCGACCTTGTCATGCGTGGTCAGGGACAGGCCGATTTCATCCTCGAACTCATCCAGCGGCGTCTTGGCCAGCGCGAGATAGCAACCGGACTTTTCCCGGACATAAAGCACGCCTTCATCGACGTCGTGCTCGTCCTCGATCTCGCCGATGACCTGTTCGATCAGGTCCTCGATCGTCACCAGCCCGTCCACGCCACCATATTCGTCGATGACAAGGGCCATATGCCGCCGCTCGGTCTGCATCTTGGTCAGCAGGACCCCGATGGACATGGAAGGTGGCACGAACAGAAGAGGGCGCAGGCGCGCGCGCAGGTCAAACCCGTCGGCGCCACCGTTGAACCCGTGGTGCAGGGCGACGTCCTTGAGGTGCGCAAATCCGATGGGCGTGTCGAGCGTCCCCTCGAAGACCGGCAGGCGGGTGTAGCCGCTGTCCTTGAACACCTCGACCAGTTCATCCAGCGAGACGCTGTCGGGCACGGCCGTGATGTCCGCCTTGGGCACGGCGACGTCCTCGACCCGCATGCGGCGCAGGTTGATCATGCCATGGGATTGCTGCGGTCGGCTGGGTTCGATCGGCTCGGGTTGTGCGTCCGCCTCGCCCGGGCTGAGCGCGCCGATCACGCGCGAAAAGAATCCGCCATTTTTCGGTGGTGTGGTCGTGTCGTTTTCTGACTGCGCGCGCTGCGCTGCGTCAGACGATCCGTCGTTTTCGCCCATCGGCTCCTGGTCCAGTTGTCGCGGTGCCAGAACAAACCGGGCGGCACCGTTGCCCTAATATGGGTCAGGGATGCCCATTTTGCCAAGTATTTTGACCTCCAACGCCTCCATGCACGCTGCGTCCTGTGGGCGCATGTGGTCATAGCCCAACAGGTGCAGGGTGCCGTGGACCAGCAAATGGGTCACGTGATCGGCCAGCGGCTTGCCCTGCGCTTCGGCTTCGCGCAGGCAGGTGTCATAGGAAATGGCGATGTCGCCGATGCGGTGGATCCCGTCGGGATCCGGTCGCGGTTGCGTTGGTGCGGCACCGTCATCCGCTGGCGCAAGGTCTGTTTCGGGCCAGCTGAGCACGTTGGTTGCGACGGGTTTGCCGCGAAACTCGGCGTTGAGTGTGCCGATCCGGGCGTCATCGCAGCCAAGAACGGACACTTCCGCGGCGGGAATTCCGGCGTGCGTCATCACGGATCCCACCGCCTGTTCGGCCAGTGCGGTCAGACGCGCGTCTGTCCAGCGCGGATCTTCGATGAGGATTTCTATGTCATGCGGCAGATGTCAGAACCGGGGGCCAGCCCCCGGACCCCCGGGATATTTTTCGCAAGAGGAAAGTCAGAGTGTTTCCGTGTCGGCCTCGTACGCCTCGATGATCGCGGCGACAAGCGGGTGGCGCACCACGTCCTTGGACGTGAAGTAGTTGAAGCTGATCTTGGGCACCGATTTCAGCAACCGCTCGGCATCCGCCAGACCCGAAGTCACACCGCGCGGCAGGTCGATCTGGGTGCGGTCACCGGTGATGACCATGCGAGAGCCTTCGCCAAGTCGGGTCAGGAACATCTTCATCTGCATGGTCGTG
>CAZRUV010000153.1:0-5675 GCA_964603315.1 uncultured Rhodobacterales bacterium | reverse complement strand
CACGTGACCGACCTTGCCCGAAGCGACAACCTCATCGAGGGCGGCGCCGGTTTCGTGGTGGTCCATGAACGGATCGGGGCGGTGGATCAGCAGCAGGTCGATATGATCGGTGGCCATGTCCCGCAGCGAGTTGTCCACCGATTGCAGGATATGCGCGCGGCTGGTGTCGTAATATTTGACCGGCGCATCCGCATAGCGTCCGACGGGCGCCACGATATCGCATTTGGTCACGATCTCCATCTTGCCACGCAGGCCCGTATCCGCCTTGAGCGCCTCGCCCAGGATCGCTTCGGCCACGTATCCGCCATAGATGTCTGCCTGATCAAAGGTGGTGATGCCCTGATCGAGGCACGCGTGTATTTTGGCCTGCACATGGGCCACGGACGTATCCGCGTCGTCCCCCAGCCGCCACATGCCATAGACGATGCGCGACATTTCGAGTTTGGGTGCGAGTGTGACGCGGTCCATCAGCGGCGCTCTCCTGCGGCAAGGGGTGTGGCGGGCGCTGCTTGGGGCACCCGGCCATAAGAATGGGGCAGCGAACAGGTTTTCAAGTGCGGCATGACGCGCGCACCAAAGTGTTTGGCCTCTTCAAGGTGCGGATAGCCCGAAAAGATGAACGCCCGAATACCCATCTTCTGGTACTCTTCGATCTTGCTCATCACCTGATCGGTCGACCCGACCAGCGCCGCACCACACCCGGACCGTGCCCGGCCCACACCGGTCCAGAGCCCCGGTTCCACGTACCCGAACTTGTCCGCAAGCTCGCGGGCCTTGGCCTGATGCGCCACGCCAAGCGACGTGCTGTCCAGCGCACGGTCGCGGATCAACTGGCCATACTCGTCATCCAGTTTCGACACGATGTAGTCTGCGTATTCCCGGGCCTCGGCCTCGGTGTCGCGCACGATCATGTGCACGCGCAGGCCATAATCCAGCGTCCGGTCGTATTTCTCCGCAACAGCGTGGACGTCGCGCATCCGGCCTGCGAGGTTTTCCTGCGGTTCGGGCCACATCAGGTACACGTCACAGTGCTGACCGCAAAGCTCCAGTGCCGACGGCGAGTAGCCCCCGAAATAGAGTAGCGGGCCACCCGTCTGATACGGGCGGGCCGGATCGGTGGTAAGGCCCTTGAAGTTGTAGACCTCGCCCTCGTAGTTGATCTCGTCCCGCGTCCAGGCCTGTTTCAGGATCTCGACCACTTCACGCGACCGCTGATAGCGGTAGTCGCTGTCCTCTTTCTGGCCGGGGAAGTCGGAGGAAATGATATTGACCGTCAGCCGCCCCTGCAGCATGTGATCCAGCGTCGCAATGGTGCGGGCGAGCATGATCGGCTGCATCTCGCCGCAGCGTACGGCGGCCAGCAGGTTGATCTTTTCGGTGATTGGCGCGCACCCCGCTACAAAGCTCAGCGTGTCCTGCCCAACCTGATAGGAGGACGGGCACAGGATGTTGCGAAAGCCCTGGGCCTCAGCCTCTTTCACAATGTCCGAACAATGCGCCCAGCTTGACCGCAGGTCGCCATCCGGCACGCCAAGAAACTGGTAGTCATCCGAACAGAGCGCGGAGAACCACGACACCTCGGCGGCATCAAGATCGGGGGAGGTGATGGGGACAATCGTCATGTCCGTGCGGGCCTCTTCATTCAACGGCAACTTAGCACTTGCGTAGCATCCGCATTGATGTAGATCAATGGTGTATCAATTTTCATCTGATGTGTCTGTGACGCAACGTGACCGACCACTCCAATTCACCGCAGGCCCTGCCGATCTACGTGCAGATTGCCGAGCTTCTGACCCGCGACATTGTTGCGGGGCGATTGATCGACGGCGAGCGGCTGCCACCCGAGCGTGACATGGCCGCGCAGCTTGACGTGAGCGTCGGCACCTTGCGCAAGGCGCTTGCTATCATGACGGACAAGGGGCTCGTCGAGCGCGTGCAGGGGTCCGGAAACTACATTCGGGCGGCCGGGGATACCGGCACGGTCTATGCCATGTTCCGGCTGGAACTGCTTGAGGGGGGCGGCCTGCCCCGGGCGCAGGTGCTGGACCTTGCGGTCATGGCCAAACCGGACGACCTGCCCGCTTTCGGCGCATCGGACCAAAGCACGCGCATCCGTAGGTTGCGGCGTCTGAATGAAACAATCATTGCGGTCGAGGAAATCTGGCTGGACGCGGAGGCGGGACTCATCGACGAAGGCGCGATGTCCGAATCGCTTTATGCCACCTACCGCAAGACACTCGGCCTGTGGATCACCCGCGCCGAAGACCGCGTTTCACTGGGCCCGGTGCCGCCCTGGGCACCGGACCGCTTTGGCCCGCGCCCCGGCGACACGGTGGGTTATATCGAGCGGCTCAGCTGGGCGGACCGCCCTGCCCCGATTGAATTTTCGCGCACCTGGTTTGATCCGGGTGCGGCGGTTTACGTCCAACGACTGAAGTAAGGAACGCCACAGATGGCAAAACACGTCCGCTACGGCATCATCGGATGCGGCATGATGGGGCAAGAACACATCCGCAACATCGCGCTGCTCGACGGGTGCAGCGTGTCCGCGTTTTTCGAACCCGACGCGGGCATGGCGGCACAGGCCAAGGCACTCGCACCGCAGGCGCACGCGGCAACGTCGCTTGCCGATCTGCTTGCCCAGCAGGCGCTGGACTGCCTGCTGATCGTCAGCCCGAACCATTGCCATGTGGCGCAAATGCAGGAGATCGCCGCAACGCGCCCGCTGCCGCTTTTGGTGGAAAAACCCCTGTTCACCGACCCGCAGGACGCAGCCGCCCTTACCGCGTTCCGTGCAACATATCCGGCCCCGATCTGGGTCGCTATGGAATACCGCTACATGCCGGTCATCTCGACGTTCCTCGACCGCGCGCAGGCGGAGACTGGTGGCATACAGCAACTCAGCATCCGCGAGCATCGCTTCCCCTTCTTGCAGAAGGTGGGCGACTGGAACCGTTTCAATCGCTACACCGGTGGCACCTTTGTCGAAAAGTGCTGCCATTTCTTTGACCTGATGCGGCTGGCATTGGGTGCCGACCCGGTGCGCGTCATGGCGTCGGGCGGGCAGATGGTGAACCATCTGGACGAAACCTACGGCGGCGAAACGCCGGACATTCTCGACGCGGGCTTTGTGCTGGTGGATTTTGACAACGGCGCACGCGCGATGCTGGAACTGTGCATGTTTGCCGAAGGCAGCACGTACCAGGAAGAGTTGTCGGCTGTGGGTCCAACTGGCAAGGTGGAGGCTTTCGTGCCGGGCCCCGGGCGCTTTTGGCCGGATCATCTGGGTCCGGCACCCGTCGCCAAACTGGTCTGCAGCCCGCGCAACCCGAAAGGGCCGGTAGTGCATGACATCCCGGTGGATCCGACATTGCTGGATGCGGGCGACCACAACGGATCGACCTTTTATCAGCATCAGAAATTCGGGGAACTGGTGCGCGGCGACCGGGACGCGCCCGAAGTGTCACTGAACGATGGTTGGGCCGCGGTTGCCATGGGCATCGCGGCACAGGAAAGCATTCGCACAGGACAGGCGGTGGATCCGCGCCGCTGGCTGAGCGCCTAGGGACAGGGTCCTGTCGAGGCGCCAACCACGAACTCGGCCTCCCACAGGCAGGTGGCGGGTTCGGCGTCCGGGTTCCGAATCCGGTCGATCAGCATCTCGGCAAGGGCCGCCCCCGCCGCGCGCACGGACGAACGTGCGGCCGTGAACACCGGCGTCTCCGACCCGTTTTGCAGATAGCTGATGCAATCGTCAAAGGTGGCGATGCTCACATCGCGCCCCACCTGCAGGCCGCGTTCATCCAGAGCGCGCCGCACACCAAGCGCGCTGATGATCGACGAAATGAGAAACGCCGTAGGCGGCGCATCATGGTCCAGCATGCGTTGGGCGTTGCTGTAGCCGTGCCCTTCGGTCATTTCACCGGCCACCATCAGGTCCGGGTCGATTTCCACACCGGCCGCGCGCATCGCGTCTTCGAAACCGGTCCGGCGGCGCAGGGCAAAATCCATCTCCTCGTGGCCGTTGATCAGGGCAATGCGCTTGTGCCCAAGATCAAGCAGATAGCGCGTCGCCTCTTCGAAAGCGCGACGGTTGTTGACGTCGAGCCAGGCATAAGGCGATGCCGCGCCGCTGACCCGGCCGTGCACGACAAAGGGCAGTCCGATTTCCTGCAGCACGTTCAGTCGCGGGTCGTTCTGGCATGGTGCATGCAGCACAACGCCGTCCACCGCACCGCGCGCCTTGAGGTTGCGATACGCATCGGCTTCGCCATCCGCATCGACACGGGTCAACATCATCTCAAACCCGTGACGCGCATAGGTCTCGCCTGCACCGGCCATGAAGTCTCCAAAGATCGGGTTGACCGTCTCGACCGAGTGCCGTGCCGAGATCACGTGCCCAATGCAACGCGAGTGTCCGGTCGCCAGACCCTGCGCGCGGGGGTTCGGACTGTAGTGATGTGCTTCAGCCGCCGCGACCACCCGTGCACGGGTTGCCTCACTCACCTCCGGGTACCCGTTCAGCGCGCGACTGACCGTCGTCTGGCTGAGGCCCAGCATCTGAGACAATTCCTTGAGATTCACCGAAAGACCCAATCCAAAGCGCTTTTACCAGATTTGGACGCTAGCCAAACTTGACCGGCAGGTCAAAACCTTCCCGCGCAGCGCGCCATTTTGCACGATTCCCGGACAAGTCGCACACAGTGTTTGACTTGCGAGGAGAATCGAGCGACTTTCGGGCATTCCAAAGCGCTTTGGGGAGAGGGAATCGATCCAGGCGCGTATGGCCGTGGGAAGAGCCCGGTCGATTGGACTGAATTTGGGAGGACGACCAAAATGAAAAACACTCTTCTGGCCACCACCGCAGTATTTGCGATGGCGGCGTCGATGGCTTCAGCGGATGGCCATCTGGCATTCGGCACCGAAGGTGGCCCCTACAGCTGGGACAGCTACAACGCGTGGGCCGACAGCGCGCCGGACCTGAGCGGCCAGACCGTCACGGTCTTTGGACCCTGGCTCACACCAGAGGATGGCTACCTGAACAATGCGCTTGCGTATTTCGAAGCGGCCACAGGTGCGGACGTGATCTACACAGGTTCGGACAGCTTCGAACAGCAAATCGTGATTGATGCCGAAGCCGGTTCCGCGCCGAACATCGCCGTGTTCCCGCAACCCGGTCTCGCCGCCGTGATGGCCGGCAAGGGCCAATTGCACCCGCTGCCTGCCGGTATGGGCGACTGGGTGACCGAAAACTACGCCGCTGGTCAGTCCTGGGTTGATCTGGGCACCTATGCGGATGCCGATGGCAACGACCAGATGTACGGCTTTTTCTACAACGTGAACGTCAAGTCGCTGGTGTGGTACAACCCCGAGAACTTCGAGGATGCGGGGTACGAAGTGCGCACAACCATGGAAGATCTCAAAGCGTTGACCGATCAGATCGTGGCCGATGGCGAAACGCCATGGTGCATCGGTCTGGGATCCGGCGCGGCGACGGGCTGGCCTGCGACCGACTGGGTCGAGGACATGATGCTGCGTACGGTTGATCCGGCGGTCTATGACCAGTGGACGACAAACGAGCTCCCGTTCGACAATCCGCGCGTGATTGCCGCGATCGAAGTGTTTGGTCACTTCGCCCGTGTCGACGCCAAGATTGCCGTCGGCGCCTCTGCTGT
>CAZRUV010000152.1:0-5782 GCA_964603315.1 uncultured Rhodobacterales bacterium | reverse complement strand
GGCTCTTCATCCAGTTCACGTTGCCCTTGAGCGTGTTGATCTCGCCATTATGCGCCAGCATCCGGAACGGCTGCGCCAACCACCACTGCGGAAAGGTGTTGGTGGAATAGCGCTGGTGGTAAATCGCAAAGGCGCTC
This sequence comes from uncultured Rhodobacterales bacterium, assembly GCA_964603315.1. GTDB lineage: Bacteria > Pseudomonadota > Alphaproteobacteria > Rhodobacterales > Rhodobacteraceae > Tateyamaria. The sequence goes on along the minus strand of CAZRUV010000152.1, from coordinate 5,645 downwards.
TCAAACCGGTCGTCCAGAAGGTCGGGGTAGAACTCCGCCACCTGCTCGGCCAGCATCATGCCCTTGTAGATGATGCTGCGGCAGGACAGCGACGCAATATACAGCTGCGGCACCTGCGCGGCGGCGGCGGCCTTTTCGATCCGGCGACGGATCACATAAAGCTCGCGTTCAAAGGTTTCCTCGTCCACACCCTTGATGTTCGAGATCAGAATCTGCTCGATCTCGGGACGTGTGGCGTTGGCCTTTTCGCCCAGCACATGCACATTCACCGGCACGTGCCGCCAGCCGTAGATGTAATAGCCCATGCGCAGCACTTCGGTCTCAACGATGGTCCGGCACGTCTCCTGCGCACCAAAGTCATTGCGCGGCAAGAACACCTGCCCGACAGCGATCAGTTGATCGCGGTCCGGTGTATGGCCGGTGCGTTCGATCTGGTCGTAGAAAAACGACACCGGAATCTGCACGTGAATGCCCGCGCCGTCACCCGTCTTGCCATCCGCATCGACCGCGCCGCGGTGCCAGATCGCTTTCAGCGCCTTGATCCCGTTTTCGACCACCGCGCGCGACGCGGACCCGTCCACATTCACAACCAGACCCACACCGCAATTGGCGCGTTCATCCGTGTGGTCGTACATGCCGTGTTCGGCCATGTAGTCGCGTTTCGCTTCCTCGGCCCTGACCCAAGCGGAATCATATTTGGTCATTGGTCGGCTCCTTTGGTGATCGGGGTGAAACGCGCAAGCGACGCCTCACACTCATACAGCGGTCTTTTCGAGAAGAATCCGGGCTCGCCGGGATAGATGAATTCGACAGGGTCGTTCGACCATTCGCTGACCGCGCCGTCAGCGCTGGTAAAGCGGTAGGTTCCGGACAGGAACCGGCCCAGCTTGGGCGACACGTATTCATTGCCTTCGATGCGCGTTTCGCCCGAAATGGTGCTTTCGTACCGGGCAGAGAACTGCGTACGCAGGAGCGGTTCGTCGTCAATCACGACCTCTTCGCCCGTCAGCTGGTCAAAGCCGACGACCCGCGTCACCTCGCCCCCATCGGCGCGCATGTTGAAATCGAACGCATCCGTCCCGGTGCTCAGCAACTCGGACAGGCTGGCGGGGTCTGCGGCGGGTTGTTCCAGCACTTCTCGTTGCGTCGGGAAAAGGTCGATGCTTTCCATCCACTGCGTTTCCGCGTCAATCCGGCCGATGAATTTGGGGCCATCTATGTCAAAGCTGACGCGCCAGCTGTCGCCGGGTGTGTCTGCCGTGCAGACATAGATATTGTCGACCTCGCAGCCACGCGACTGCACCGTCACGACACCTTCACAACCGACAGGCGGGATGAACGTGTCGTTGGCGCTGGCAGGGGCGGCCAACAGGATCAAGGCAAGAACCCGCATCACGGCGATTTCTCCAGATCGGGGTTCAGCGCCAGGACATCGGCGCGGGTCAGCCGTTTCTGACCTTGATCCGCCAAGGCAAAACCGTCCGGTGCGTGATCCACGAAAATCTCATGGCTGAAGGTAAATCCGTTCGGGTCATCAAACAGCCCAAACGGCAGATCGGTTGACCCGAACCATTCATCCTCGCGCGTCTGCCGGAAATAAAGGCCCGTACCACATTCGCGGCACCAGGCCCGTTCGGCCCAGCCGCTGCCAGCCCGCACCGCAATGTGCTCCGCCCCGTCCCAGGTGATGTCCTCGCTTTTGATGCTGACCTCGACCAGCGCAGACCCGGTCCACCGGCGGCACATCGGACAATGGCACACGCCAAAGGATGACGGCACGTTCCGCGCGACAAAGCGCACGGCCCCGCACAGGCATCCTCCGGTCTTTTCCATTGTCTCTCTCCCTGATCTGTCAGCAGTGCTGACACTTGTGATTTTGTATCAATGCCGCGCAGTGCCTTTGCGGTGTACAGGTTGTGCACAGGTTGTGTACGTTCTGTGCCGGCGACTACTCGGCCGCAATCGCCGTGGTATTGAACTGCCCGAGGATCGCATCCGCGCAGTCCCGGCCATCCTTGATCGCCCACACGACGAGGCTCGCGCCGCGCACGATGTCGCCGACGGCATAGACGTTTTCCATCTCGGTCTGGCCGGTGGTGAATGCGGCCTTGATGGTGCCCCAGCGTGTCACCGCCAGTTCGGGTTGCCCCCACAAGGTTGGCAGGTCTTCGGGTTCAAAGCCAAGCGCCTTGATCACAAGGTCTGCGTCTTCGACATAGTCGGCCCCTTCGATCAGTTCGGGCGCCTGGCGCCCTGTCGCGTCGGGTTGGCCAAGGCGCATCTGCTGGACCATCACACCAGCCACACTGTCACCGTCCGTGGTGAAGCCCTTGGGCGCGCGCAGCCAGTCAAAGATCACGCCTTCTTCTTCGGCGTTCTGCACTTCGCGTTGCGAACCGGGCATGTTCGCGCGGTCGCGACGATAGAGGCATTTGACCGATGTCGCCCCCTGACGGATCGACGTGCGCACGCAATCCATCGCCGTGTCGCCGCCGCCGATGACAACGACCCGCTTGCCCTCGGCGTTCAGGGCGCCGCTGTCAAATTCGGGCACGTCGTCGCCAAAGCTTTTGCGGTTGGACGCCGTGAGGAAGTCGATTGCCTTGACGACACCGTCCGCTTCGGCGTTAGGCATTGAAAGATCACGGCTTTTGTAGACGCCTGTCGCGATGATGACAGCGTCATGTTCGGCATGGATGGACGCAAAGATATCCGCATCCACGTCGCAATTGAGGACGAAGGTCACGCCACCCGCCTCCAGTTGCTGATTGCGGCGCATGACCACATCTTTCTCCAGCTTGAAGCCGGGGATGCCGTAGGTCAGCAGTCCGCCCGCGCGATCATACCGGTCGTAGATGGTCACCTGAACACCGGCCCGACGCAGCACGTCCGCCGCCGCCAGACCGCCCGGTCCCGCGCCGATGATACCGACACTTTCGGGACGCTCCTGCGCCGGCGAGATCGGTTTTACCCAGCCTTCTTCCCAAGCGGTGTCGGTGATGTATTTTTCGACCGACCCGATGGTGACCGTACCGTGGCCGGACTGTTCGATAACACAGTTGCCCTCGCAGAGGCGGTCCTGCGGGCAGATGCGGCCGCAAATCTCCGGGAAGGTATTGGTCGCCTGTGACACCTCGTAAGCCTCTTGCAAACGGCCCTCGGCCGTCAGCTTGAGCCAGTCGGGGATGTTGTTGTGCAGCGGGCAGTGCGTCTGACAATAGGGCACGCCGCATTGCGAGCAGCGCGACGCCTGTTCCTTGGCCTTGGCATCGGCGTACTCTGCGTAAATCTCGCGGAAATCCTCGCGACGTATCTCGGCATCACGTTTTTCAGGCATGACGCGGGGTGTCGTTACAAATTTCAGCATCGGTTGCTCAGCCATGGATCACTCCGGCAGGAATTCTGTCAGGTCCGCGCGACTTAAAGGATTCACGGGAGGATTAAAAGGCAGCATTGCTGACTTATTTATCCCATTTTGGCAATCTTTGCATGAATTTGCGCGCGGAAATGGCGCCATTTAAGACCGTTTCGGTCCTTTATCTGGCGTTTGCGTTCAGAATCAGCGGCTTGTATGACAGTCTAGCACATAAGGGCGCGCGGGACATGACACTCTTTCAACTTCTGATAGTGGCCTTGATTCAAGGGGTCACCGAGTTTCTGCCCGTTTCGTCCTCTGGCCACCTCATCTTGTTGCCCGCGCTCACTGGAACCCCAGATCAGGGGCTCGCCATCGACGTGGCCGTCCATGTCGGTACCCTTCTGGCCGTGGTTCTGTATTTCTGGCGGGATGTGCGGATCGCCGCCCATGGCGTAACCCGCCTCGCGCGCGGGAAGGTGGATACCCAGGGCGCGTTCCTCGCGCTGTGCCTGATCGTGGCCACGCTACCTGCGGTGATCGTGGGCTTTGCCATCAAGATCACCGGCCTTGACGAAGCGATGCGATCCGCCGCCGTCATCGGCTGGACCATGCTCGTCTTTGGCCTCGTGCTCTACTGGGCGGACAGGACAGGCGACACAGAACGGACTTCGGATCGCTGGACGCTCAGGGATGCAGGCATGATGGGGCTCGCGCAATGCCTTGCTCTGATCCCCGGCACATCCCGCTCCGGGATCACGATCACGGCGGCGCGCAAACTGGGGTACGCACGCGAAGATGCCGCAAAGCTGGCGATGCTGATGTCCATCCCGGTGATCCTCGCTTCGGGCGCAATCCTCAGCCTTGACGTCATCGGGCAGGCCAATTGGGCGTTGATGCGGGATGCGAGCATCGCCGCTGCATTCGCCTTTGTCGCCGCCCTTGGCGCGCTGGTGCTGATGATGCGGCTTTTGCGCAGCATCAGCTTCACACCTTACGTGATTTACCGCGTGATCCTCGGGATCGGTCTGCTGATCTGGGCCTACACCTAGGCGCGCAGGTTCTTGGCGCTTTCCTTGATGGCGTCGTACTGGCCCGAAGGACGGAACCGGTAGAGGTACTCCGGCAGCACAGCGTCCATGGCGACGGGCTCGATCCCCAGATCGGCAAAGCCCCTGGCCCCTTCTGACACAACATTGTCCACGGCCAGATTGCGCACCTGGTCGCGCGTGATCTGCGCCGGAAACAGGCCCAGCGTCAGCGTGTTGGCCATCTCAAAGCCAAAGCCCATGATGTTGGCCACAAAGAACGGGATATTCACGATCGCCCGCCTGCGCCGGATCACATCCAGCATTTTCTGCATGAGCGCGCGGAAGGTGCGCACTTCAGGCCCGCCCAACTCGTAGACGCCGCCTGCCACGTTGGCGGTCAATGCCAACTCGGCCGCGTGCGCCACATCGTCGACATAGACGGGTTGGAACCGGGTATCGGCCCCCACAACGGGCAGAACCGGCCCCAGCCGCGACATGCTCGCGAAGCGGTTAAAGAACTGGTCTTCGGTACCGAAAATGATGGATGGCCGCAGGATCACAGCATCAGGCATATGTGCCAGAACGCCCGTCTCGCCGCGGGCCTTGGTGCGCGCGTATTCACTGTCGCTTTCCGGATCCGCGCCAATGGCGGATATCTGCACCATTTGCGCGACGCCTTGCGCCGCGGCAATGCGCGCAACGCGCTCGGCCCCCTCGGCCTGAACCGCCTCGAACGTGTTCTTGCCCTGACGCGCGAGAATGCCGACACAGTTCACAACCGCATCCGCCCCCTGCATCACAGACGCGACCGAGGCATCATCACGAATATTGCACAATACCGGTTCGACCTGACCCACAACTCCGTAAGGTTTGACAAAGATCGCCTCATTCGGGCGGCGCACCGCGACACGGACCCGCCAACCGGCTTTGGCCATACGCCGGGCGATATACCGCCCCACAAATCCGGACCCGCCGTAGATGGTGACCAGCTTGGACATGTGCATGCTCCTTCGCGCGTTGCCGCCCTTGGTCTAATGGGCGACGCCGCACCGTACAAGACGCCAATTTGGCGCGGGCAACCCGTTCCGGCGGCTGCAAAACGCTGTTTCAGCACGGATACGGATACACCCCCGGCCCATTACGGGAATCGGATTGACACCCCTGTTCGCTGGGCTTAAACGCCCTCTACCAACCCGTGCCCAGATGGCGGAATTGGTAGACGCGCTAGCTTCAGGTGCTAGTGTCCGTATGGACGTGGA
>CAZRUV010000151.1:0-5802 GCA_964603315.1 uncultured Rhodobacterales bacterium | reverse complement strand
GACGCGGGCGGAAACTCCGCAGGCACCTGACCGGTTTGCGCATGCAACGATCCGGCTGAAAAACCCGCCACCGTGGCCAATAGTGCAACAATTCTTGTAACTCTCATCATATCCCCCACAAGATATGGGTGGAACGATGCCTCAAGCCCCCGCCCGAGTAAAGCGCCGATGCGGCCTATTTGGTGCCAAACATGCGATCCCCGGCGTCGCCAAGGCCTGGAACGATGTAACCCACCTCGTTGAGCCGCTCGTCCACGGCGGCGGTGACAATTGGCACATCCGGGTGCGCCTCCTTCATCCGGGCGATTCCCTCGGGCGCAGCCAGCAGACACAAGAACCGGATATTGGTGGCCCCGGCACCTTTCAGCAGGTCAATCGCCGCCGCAGACGAATTGCCCGTTGCCAGCATCGGATCAACCGCAATCACCACGCGATCCTCCAGCGCTTCGGGCACCTTGAAATAGTACTGCACCGGCTGCAGCGTCTCTTCATCGCGATACAGACCGACAAAACCGACACGGGCAGACGGGATCAATTCGAGCACACCATCCAGCAGCCCGTTGCCCGCCCGCAGGATCGAGATCAACGCCAGTTTCTTGCCCGCCAAAGTCGGCGCATCCATCTCGGCCATCGGCGTCCGAATGCGCTTGGTCGTCATCTCCAGTTCCCGCGTCACCTCATAGGCGAGCAGTTGGCTGATCTCTCGCAGCAACTGCCGGAACACGGCCGTTGGTGTCTGCTGATCACGCATGATCGTGAGTTTGTGTTGCACCAGCGGGTGGTCCACCACCGTCAGATGTTCAGACATAATGTGCTCCTCGGTCCGGCCCGGGTATGCGCCGGGGGTTTGGGGGAGATCCCCCAAGGCCCTTGCGGCCCGAGCAAAATAAATCATGTGCGCGCGGCAGCGCGCTCATTGTGGTTCAACGCCCAGATGTGCCGCCACAAGGGATGCCACATCCACAAATCCCATATGACCCAACGCCAGCCCATTGTAACCGGCCGTCAGCACCGGCACCCGTTCGCGGGTGTGATCGGTTCCAACCCATGTCGGATCGTTGCCGTGATCCGCGGTCAACACCAGCAGATCATCCGCACGCAATGACGGCAAGATCCGACCGATGGCCGCGTCAAACCACTCCAGATGCCGCGCATACCCCGCCACATCCCGACGGTGCCCATAAAGACTGTCGAATTCCACGAAATTTGCGAACACCAGCGCCCCGTCTTCCGCCGTCTCCGCAAGATCGGTCAAATGCTGCATCAAAACCGCATCCGCCCCCTTGCGAACCTCGTCAAACCCCGCTCCGGAAAAGATATCACCCACCTTCCCCACACCATAAACCCGGCGCCCCGCCGCTTGCGCCCACGCACTGAGCACAGGCGCAGGCGGAGCTATCGCGAAATCCTTCCGGTTCTGTGTCCGTGAAAATGAACCGGGGGCGCCGACGAAGGGCCGTGCGATGACGCGACCCACACGCATCTCGTGCAGGCGCGGTGCGATGGCGGCACAAAGGTCCAGAAGCCGATCCAACCCGAAATGCTCTTCATGGGCAGCAACCTGAAAAACGCTGTCCGCGGACGTATAGCAAATGGGCCAGCCGCCTGCGACATGGGCGGCGCCGTGTTCGGCAATGATCGCCGTTCCCGACGCGTGACAATTGCCCAGAATGCCGTCCACGCCCGCCGCCTCACAGACCGCCGCAACCACATCATCCGGAAAGGCAGGCGTCTGATCGGGGAAATAGTGCCAGTCCCAGGGCACCGGCACACCTGCAAGCTCCCAGTGGCCGGACGGCGTGTCCTTGCCCCGCGACACTTCCGTTGCCGCACCATAGGCCCCCGGCGCAGGATCGCCCCCATGCGCCAGCGACATGGCGTCCCACAGTCCCATCTGCGCCAGATGCGGCACGTGCAGCGGCCCGCTGCGCCCGTCCTCCGCCTGGCCGGCTGTGCAGGCGTCGGCAATATGGCCAAGCGTGTTGGCGCCTGTGTCCGGCACGTCGCCGTTGAAATACTCCGCCGCGTCGGGCGCGCCCCCGATCCCGACCGAATCCATCACGACAAGAAAGGCGCGCGGCATCAGCCGATCCGTTCCGAAATCAGGCTTGGCACCTGCGGCGCGTCCGGCGTGATGGTGAGTGCCGCGCGCAACGCAGCCTCGGCCCGGTCCGCATCCGCGGGGCGTCCCGCGTGAATGACGGCAAGCGGTTGCCCGCGCTCCACGCGCGCGCCGAGGCGCGCAAGGCCGGAATACCCCACAGCCGGGTTGATCTTGTCCGTCTCCACCGCGCGACCACCGCCCATCGCCACGACGGCGAGACCCAGTGCTTCACCATCCATCGACGCGACATAGCCCGCGCCATGCGCGGGCACTTCACGGATGACCGTGGCTTCGGGCAGGAACCGGGCCCAGTTCTCGACAAAATGCACCGGCCCGCCCATCGCCGCGATCATCGCGCCGAATTTCTCGGCGGCGCGGCCATCGGCGATGGCCGCCACAATCGCGTCAGCGCCCGCCTGCACATCATCAACCACGCCCGCATTCGCCATCAGGATGCCGCCCAACACTGCGGAAATCTCGACCAGTGGGCCCCGTGTCTGCCCTGTCAGCACCTGCAGGGCTTCGGCCACTTCGACCGCATTGCCCAAGGCAGTTGCAACCGGCTGGCTCATATCCGTGATCAATGCCGTGGTCTTGCACCCTGCGGCGTTGGCCGTGGTCACCAGTGCATTGGCGAGCGCCTGCGCCGCATCGGCATCCTTCATGAACGCGCCCGAGCCGACCTTGACGTCCAGCACCAGCGAGTCGAGCCCCGCCGCCAGCTTCTTCGACAGGATCGACGCGGTGATCAGATCGAGGCTTTCCACCGTCGACGTCACATCACGCACCGCATAAAGCCGCCGGTCCGCCGGAGCGACCTGCGATGACGCGCCGACAATGGCGCAGCCAACTTTGCCGACAATCTCGCGCAGCCGCGTCTCGTCGCCCAGCGTCGATACGCCCGGGATCGCCTCCAGCTTGTCGAGCGTGCCGCCCGTGTGCCCAAGGCCACGGCCCGACACCATCGGCACCACCGCGCCACAGGCCGCAAGCGCAGGCGCCAGAACCAGACTGACGCAATCACCGATGCCGCCCGTCGAATGCTTGTCCAGCACCGGACCGTTGCCCGGCCATTCGAGGATGCGTCCGCTGTCGCGCATCGCGATGGTCAGCGCCACGCGCCCCACATCTCCCAATCCGTTCAGACATACCGCCATCGCAAAGGCGCCCGCTTGCGCGTCCGTCACGGTTCCGTCGGCCAAACCGGTTGCAAACCACGACAGCTCTGATCGCGACGGTGTCTGCCGCTGGCGCAGTTTGGCAATGATGTCACGCGCCGAACTCACGATGCACCGTCCATATGCGCGGCTGTAAACAGGCCCGGCAGCAACGCGCCGACGGTCAGCCGGAACTCCTCCCCGGCGACGGTCGCCATGACGACTTCGACATCCTCTCCGGCAAATTCGGCCAACTTCTGGCGGCACCCACCGCAAGGCGTCACCGGCATCGGACTGTCGGCGACAACGTAGACCGCGGCGATCTCACGTTCGCCCGCGGCCACCATTGCTGCGATGGCACCCGCCTCGGCACATGTGCCTTCGGGGTAAGCCACGTTTTCGACATTGCAGCCGGAAAACACGGTTCCCGATGCGGTGCGCAGCGCCGCGCCCACCTTGAACGCGGAATAGGGCGCATGGGCACGCTCCCGCACGGCGAGGGCCGCCTCTCGCAACTGATCCGCCATTACCCCACCCCTTCATTCACCGCGACAACCTCCGTCGCAAACACACCCGGTAACGCCACTTCGAGCAGTTCCAGATCATCTGACGGGACGCCATACCGCACCGCCTCACCCGGCGGAACAACAAAGGCATCACCCGCCTCAAGTGCAAAGGGTGTGCGTCCCTCCGCCTCCAGCACCATCCGACCCTCCATCACAAAGGTAAAGAGGATGTCGGCCCCGTGCCGTGTCCACCCTGTCTCTTTGCCTGCGCATCGTACGACCTGTACGCCCGCGACCCCGTTCGTACCATCCGAAATGCCGGTATCGCGACACTCGAACCCCGGCACGCGGAACGGCCCCCATACCGCGTCTTCCACCTTGTGGTGGACAAATCGCTGGCCTTGGAACCGCCGTTCCGGATTGGCGGGGCCGTTGGGCAAATCCATGTCGTGGTCAATGGTCGTGATGTGCTCGGCAGGCACCCCGATTTCGATCACTTCTATATTTTCGCTGGCAAAGAGGACCCTGTGCCGTATCTCGGGCGGCTGGATCACGCAGCACCCCGCATGCAGACGAAACGGTTCGCCCTGGTCTTCGTAGACCAGGTCGACCCAGCCGCGATAGCAGAAGATCAGCTGAAATCCGACAGTGTGGTAATGCACCATATCCGGCACCGGGCCACCATCGGGAATGCGAATGTGGCTGGCAATGATCGACCCACCCAACCGATCCGGGATCAGATCCCGGTAGTGCATGCCGGCCCGCCCGATCACCCAGGGCGCCTGATCCGCCAACCTGCGTACGACAAAGCTGTGGATTGTCTCTGGCAAATGCAGCGGCGGGTGGCGTTCGTCGATATCCACGATCGTACCACCGGGCGACACCAATTGCCGCTTGCCGGCGGCGAAGCCATCAGGGTCTTTCACCAGGATCCGCAACCTGCCCGGCTGCCCTGTCGCCCCTGCATCCAGTCGCACATTCAGCCCATGCCCGGAAAAGACAGCCACGCGCGGATCATCGGCAGGATAGATCATATCCATCCGCAGACCCAGAGTTTTGCCGAAGAACCCGATGTCCTCCTGCAGCGCGGCGCTTGGCAGCACCACTTCAGCGCGCAGCTCAGCCATGTTGATCCCCCTTTTTCGCTCCGAATTAACTCCGGGGGCGGCGCGGATGCAATCCGTGCCGGGGGCGGAGCCCCCCAAAATAATGTCGTGCGCGGCACGCGCGCATTGGGATCACGTGACCAAACGTCAATTGTCGCGGCTCCAAAAATAGTTTAACGCTAAACCATATTTCCCACAGCCGTTACGAAGGCAGCTCATGTCCGACACTCCCAGCCTGCGCGAAGCCGCCCTCGACTACCACGAGCATCCAAAGCCGGGAAAACTGGAGATACGGGCCACCAAGCCGATGGCCACGGGCCGCGATCTTGCGCGGGCATACTCGCCCGGCGTTGCCGAGGCCTGTATCGAGATCAAGGATAACCCGGCAGACGCCGCGCGCTATACGGCACGAGGCAACCTCGTGGCCGTTGTGTCCAACGGCACCGCGGTGCTGGGTCTTGGCAATATCGGCGCGCTGGCCTCCAAGCCGGTGATGGAAGGCAAGGCGGTCCTTTTCAAGAAATTTGCCTCGATCGATTGTTTTGATATCGAAGTGGACGAATCCGATCCCGAAAAACTTGCCGATATCGTCTGCGCGCTCGAACCCACCTTCGGGGCCATCAACCTCGAGGATATCAAGGCGCCAGACTGCTTTGTCATCGAGCGCGCGCTCCGCGAACGGCTGAACATTCCGGTGTTTCACGACGATCAGCACGGCACGGCCATTGTTGTGGCGGCTGCCATCCGCAACGCGCTGGAACTCGTCGGCAAGACCATCGCCGATGTGCGCATCGTGTCCACCGGCGGGGGTGCCGCCGGCCTCGCCTGCCTCGATGTCCTGCTCGGGCTCGGCGTGCAGCGCGAGCATGTGACGCTGATTGATCACTGCGGTGTGGTCTACGCCGGCCGCCAGGAGGACATGAACGAAT
>CAZRUV010000150.1:3077-5939 GCA_964603315.1 uncultured Rhodobacterales bacterium | reverse complement strand
CGCGCGACGTCATTCAAGATGGCGGGCACGGGAAAGGTCAGCCTGCCGCCGCTCCTTTTTGGTGGGACGCCCTTTTCCTTCGTAGCCGGGGTTTTGCGAAACAGGCGTTTCGCGCGCGGGCCGTGGCGGAGAACGATCCACATAGAGCGTTTGCGCTTCCGGAGCAGGCCCGCGGCGCGTGCCCAGGGCGGCAACCTCGATCACGCGAACATGATCGCCAATGGCAAAGGTCAGCACGTCCCCGGGTGCGATAGTGGCCGACCGTTTTGACACGCGCGTGCCGTTCACGCGCACATCTCCGGCGGCCACGCGCGTCCCGGCCAGCGTGCGCGTCTTGAAGAACCGCGCATACCACAGCCATTTGTCGAGGCGCAGCTTGTCCGCGGCCTCTGCCACCTACTTGTCGTCCTTCAACCCCATCAGCGCAGCGGCAAACGGGTTGTCCGGGTCGATCTGCTTTTCTTTTTTCGGCGGACGTGCCGAGAAGTTCTGCGGTTTGTTGCCCTTGGATTGCGGTTTGCCCTTGCCCCGGGGCTTGCCGCCCTGCGGTGCACCCTTGCCGCGCGGCTTGCCTTGCCCACGGCGGTTGCCACCACCCGCATTCCGTCCCCAGGTGAAGGTATAAAACACCTCCATTTCCGGACCTTCGGGTTCGGTTGGTTTGTCGGCTTCGACTGCATCAGCCGGCGCTTCTGCATCTGCTGGCGCTTCGGTTTCTGCAGGCGCTCCGGTGTCTGTCGACGCTGCGTCGACCGGTGCGTCGGCGGTCGCTTCCGGCGCGGGTGCCTCAGCTTCCGTCTCCGTCGATACCGGCGCGGCTTCTGTCGCCTTCACCTTCTCGCGTTCGCCCTTTTCGGCCTTGTAGCCAAGGCCCTCCATCAGCGCGGCGAACTGTTCCAGCGTCATGCCGGTGATCGACAGCATGTCCGCCTTGGCCTCGAATCCGCCGCGCGAATCCTCGGCGCGCAGCATGTCGGCGAGCCGTTCCAGCATGTCGATCCGGATGGCCCGCTCGCCCGCGTTGCGGTATCCGGCCATTGTGTCGGCGCCATGCGGTGCATTTGTCATGGCCGGGATCGTCACCAGGCCGGGCGGCGGCGATTCGGGGAATTCGCCCAGACCCTGCGCCAGAGACCACAGCACAAGCCGCAGTCGCGTCGGTGCAGGTTTCAGCAAAAGCGGCATGAAGATCGTGAACTGTCCGAAACGGATGCCGTGCTTGCGCAAGGCGCCGCGCGCGTCCTGATCCAGCGCCTTGACGTCGTCGGCCACGGTCGCGCGGGGCAACACCCCGAGCGCTTCGATCATCTGAAAAGCAAACCCCTTGGCCAGCCCGGTCAGTGCCTCGTCCTTCTGCATGGCCAGCAGCGGCTCGAACAGGGCCGCCACCTTGCGGTCGATGAAATGCTGCAGGCGGCGTTGCACCTTTTGCGCCACTTCGGGTCCGGCCACATCGTCCACGAAAACCTCGACCTGCGGGCGCAGCGCCTCGGCTCCGGCGACCAGCTTGCCCACCGCAGAGGTGCCCCACATCAGGCCGCCTTGCTCGGTGAAATCAATTTCGGTGTCAGGCGCGTTGTAGAACCGGTCGGCGCGCAGATGAAAATGCGGGGCCAGTGCCTGCAATGCGGCAGACTTGATCGTCTTGGCCGCGGCCGCATCCGCGCCCTTGTCCTGGCTGAACCGGAACCCGTCGAGACGGCCGACAAACTCGCCCTCAACCGTCACTTCACCTGCATCATTTACTTCGGCCACCATGGCCTCCTTCTGGCCCAGCCGGCGCAAGAGCACGCTCGTGCGCCGGTCTACAAATCGTTGTGTCAGTTTCGCGTGTAGCGCGTCTGACAAGCGGTCTTCTACATGGCGGGTTGCGTCGCGCCAATGGCTTTCGTCGTCCACCCAGCCTTTGCGCTGTGCGACATATGTCCAGGTGCGGATAAACGCCAAGCGTTTCGAGACGGCGTCGATGTCGCCGTCCTGCCGGTCAATCCGGTTGATCTGCCGCGCCATCCAGTCATTCGGGATCGTGCCGCGTTCGTGCAGATAGCGAAAGATGACGTCCAGTAGGGCGGCATGTTCCGCATGGCTGATCCCCCGGAAGTCCGGCACCCGGCACACATCCCAGAGCAACCGCACCGACGGTGCGTCCGTACATCGCGCCATCACTTCGGCCGTGTCGCCAAGCGCTTTCAGCGCCATGACATCATCCGCTTCGCGCGCCCGCACCAGTTCTTCGCGCGGCGGTGCAGCTTCCAGCGACGTGATGAGCGCGTCGATGCTGCCAAAGCGCAGATCAGAATTGCGCCATTGCAGTTTCTTCAGCGGCGTGAACCGGTGATCCATGATCGCCTGCGCCACCCCGTCCTCGAGCGGGCGCACGTCCCCTGTCACACCAAAGGTGCCATCCTTTTGCCCCCGGCCCGCACGGCCCGCGATCTGCGCCAGCTCGTTGGGCGCGAGGGGGCGCATCCGGCGCCCGTCAAACTTGGAAAGCGATGAAAACGCGACGTGGTCGATGTCGAGGTTCAGCCCCATGCCGATGGCATCCGTCGCCACCAGATAGTCGACCTCGCCGTTCTGGTACATCTCGACCTGCGCATTGCGCGTGCGGGGGCTGAGCGCACCCATGACCACGGCCGCCCCGCCCTTCTGGCGGCGGATCAGTTCGGCTATCGCATATACATTATCAACCGAAAACCCCACAACCGCACTGCGTGGGCGCATCCGGCTTATCTTTTTCTGACCAGAATGCACCAACTGGCTCATCCGGTCGCGATACAGAAACTGCGCTTCGGGGACCAGTGACGCGATGGGGCCACGCATCGTGTCCGCCCCCAGAAACTGCGTCTCGTGCAGCCCGCG
>CAZRUV010000150.1:0-2977 GCA_964603315.1 uncultured Rhodobacterales bacterium | reverse complement strand
ACGCCCGTGCGATGCGCCAGCATCCGTTCGATGGCATAGGTGGTCTTGCCCGTGTTGGTGGGGCCCAGAACGGCCACCACCCTTCCTGCCGACATGGGCGCGTTCCTCTTTAACGGTCAGAGCTCGCGGCCAATCCCGCGGCGCTTGAGCTGGTCCAGCGCAGTGGTGGCGTTTTCGTGATGCGGATTCAAGACCAACACCTCGCGAAAGGCCTGCTCGGCACGCGCATAGTCGCCGAATTCCTGAAACATGATCCCGAGGCCGAAGATGGCATTGTAGTTCTGCGGGTTCAGCGCCAGCGCCTTTTGAAGATCGGCCAGCGCCGGGCCATAGAGGTCTTTCATGTAATAGGCGGTGGCGCGCGCATGCCAGCCTTCGGCGAAATCCGGCGCATGGTCGGTGACGGCCGTGAGGTGCTCAATCGCCGTGTCCAGTTCGTCTTCTTTCATTGCCTCGCGCCCCCGGCGCAGCAGCAAATCGACGGTCGTGGACCCTGAAAGTTCCCACAAACGCTCTATTTCGCGCGTCAGGCGCGTGGCCTCTGCCGGTTCCGCCGACCGCAACGCTTCCAGCATCTCGTCAAGCGAAGATTGCGCAGCGACAGGTAAGGAATTCCCGACTGTGAGTAAAACTGCCGTGACGACAGGGTAGAGTTTGGAAAATCTGATGCCCATAAAGAGTAACGTAACAGGCCCATGCGTAAATTCCATACGGATCGGCCCCCAAAACTGAAAAAGGGCATCAAAGATGAGTGACACAGTGAATGAAGCCGTGGCCATGCTGAACGAAAAGCTGGCCGGTTCCGATTTTTCCGGCACCGCCAAGTTCGACATCGAGGGCGAAGGCGCGATCATGATGGATGCGGATGGCGCGCGCGCAGGTGACGAAGCCGCCGACGTGACGCTCACCGCGGATGCCGAGACGTTCAAGTCGATCCTGGACGGCGACACCAACCCCACCTCTGCCTTCATGACGGGCAAGCTGAAGGTGGACGGCGATATGGGCATGGCGATGAGCCTTGCGTCCGCACTTGCTTGACCACATGACACTACAGGCTGCTCCCCTCTATACCGATTTCGGTGCGGGTCCCGCTGGGGGTGCGGCTTACTGGCTGACCACGTCGGACGGGGTGCGCATCCGCATCGGCGTCTGGACGGCGGATACGGCCAGGGGCACAGTGCTGCTCTTTTGCGGGCGCACGGAATATGTCGAGAAATACGGCATCGCGGCCGCCGAATTGACCGCGCGTGGCTATGCCACGATTGTCATCGACTGGCGCGGTCAGGGGCTGGCGGACCGTCTGCTCGACAACCCCAATATCGGACATGTCGAAGACTTCGACGACTACCAGAAAGACGTGGCTGCGGTGCTTTCGGCCAGACGCACGCTCGATCTGCCGGAGCCGATGTATCTGCTGGGACATTCGATGGGCGGCAGCATCGGCCTGCGCGCGCTCTACGAAGGTTTGCCCGTGGCCGCTGCCGCCTTTACCGGGCCGATGTGGGGCATCGCGATGGCCCCCTACCTGCGCCCCGTTGCCTGGGGATTGGGCCGGGCCATGCCCGCCGCCGGTCTGGGCAACGTGCTGGCCCCCGGCACAAGCATCACGCATTATGTCCTCGCCTCACCATTTGAGGACAACACGCTGACCCGGGACCGCGAGATGTGGGAGATGATGCAGGCGCAGTTGCGTGCCCATCCCGAGCTTGCCCTGGGCGGGCCAAGCGTGACCTGGTTGCGCCAAGCCCTTGATGACACGAACGAAATGGTGCTGCGACCCTCGCCTGACCTGCCTTGCGTGACCTTTGTGGGCGACAATGAGCGGATTGTGCATGTCCCCCGTATCCATGACCGTATGGACCGTTGGCCAAATGGCACCCTGCATGTCCTCAAAGAGGCCGAGCACGAGGTGATCATGGAAGACGCCGCCACGCGCACATGGCTGTTTGACACGATGGTCGAGACCTTCGCCAAGGCTGGCTAAGTCCGCGCCTCATGCTAGGTTGCGCGTCATGGGCGCGCTCAGTTTCACCCCATCCGGTATCTATTGTGCTGCGGGAGATTTCTATATCGACCCGTGGCGCCCCGTGGACCGCGCCCTGATCACTCACGGGCACGCGGATCACGCGCGGCCCGGCATGGGCTCCTATCTCGCGACGGACCTCGCAGCGCCCGTGATGCGTCACCGCCTTGGCGATATCCCCCTCGAAACGATCCGCTACGGGCAGACACGACAGATCGGGGGCGCGACCGTGTCCTTTCACCCGGCGGGCCACGTGCCCGGCTCTGCGCAGATCCGGGTTGAGGTAGCGGGTGAAGTTTGGGTGGCCTCGGGCGACTACAAGGTGGTCGATGACGGCCTGTCGACGGCGTTCGAGCCGGTCAAATGCCACCATTTCATCACCGAAAGCACCTTTGGGCTGCCCGTCTTTCGCTGGCAGCCGCAATCGCGCATCGCCGCTGAACTGAACGCATGGTGGGCGGCCTGTGCCACCGCTGGCAAGACGGCTTTTCTTGGCTGCTATGCTCTGGGAAAGGCGCAACGGCTGTTGACACTCCTCGACCCGGGTCAGGGCCCGATCCTTACGCACACCGCCATCGAAAACACCAATGCGGTTCTGCGTGAACAGGGTCTGGCCCTGCCCGACACGATCCGCGCAGACGCGGCGTTGAACCCCAAGGATCACCCGGGTGCCATTGTCCTGTGTCCACCGTCTGCCATTGGCTCGGCCTGGGCGCGGAAATTTGGCGCCCAGGAGACAGGCTTTGCCTCGGGCTGGATGGCGCTGCGCGGCATCCGGCGGCGGCGTGCGGGTGACCGTGGCTTTGTGATCTCGGACCACGCAGACTGGCCAGGGCTGCTGCAGGCGATCAAGGCCACGGAAGCGGAAAATATATATGTGACACATGGTTACATGGATATCTTCAGCCGCTACCTGAATGAAAACGGCTGGACCGCCAAAGTTATCCCCACCGA
>CAZRUV010000149.1:0-6438 GCA_964603315.1 uncultured Rhodobacterales bacterium | reverse complement strand
GATGAAGAGGGATCAGCGCGGATTGAGTGCGTGGATTGCGTGTTGCAGCGTCTGCGGCAGAGTGATGTCGGCACCCTCGGGTGCTGCGTCGAGCGCTGCGGCGACGTCCTTGGCGAGAATGCCGATGGAGTTGTCCTCGGCGTAGCCGTCGCGGGCAAATTCGATGCTGTCAAATCCTGAGGCCAACCAGTTTTGCCCCGATGAGGTTTCGATAAGGGCCAGCAGGTTTGCCTCATCGAGGCGGTAGGCATCTGCCCATTCCAAGACCAGCCGGGTCATGGCGGTGTGAGAGGCGGCAAGCAGATTGTTGAGCACTTTGGCCTGCATACCCGCGCCGAATGGTCCCATATGGTGAAAGTGTTTGCCCATGAGAGCGAGCAGTGGGATCGCGTCATCAATGTCGGTTTGGCTGCCGCCGAGCATAAAGGTGAGCGTTCGGTTTTGCGCGGCCACCTGCGCGCCGGACATGGGCGCGTCAATGAGGGTGATGTGGCCCGGCACCCGGTCGCGCAGCGCCGCGAGGTAGCGCGGCGACAGGGTGGAGCAGATGAAGATCCGCTCCAGTTCGGGGGCGCAGTGGATCAGGTTTTGCCGGTCAAAGAGCAGCGCATCCGTCTGATCCGCATCACGGACCACGGAAAAGAGCGTCGTCAGCCGTGGGGCGAATGCCATGATGTTCGTGGTGATATGGGTGTGACCCTTGTCCATCACATCAAAACCGGTGGCGTCCGTGCCACCGTCGCGCAGCGCCTCCAGCATCGGGCCGCCCATGCGACCGCAACCAGCGACACCGATCATTTCACGATATGTTCGTCCTTGACGAACATGTTGGCCCAGGCCCGGTCAATCAGGTCGGGGCGCATTTGCAGCGGGATGCCTTCGAAGTTGCAGATCGAAACGATCTGGTCGACGAGGAAGTTCGGCTGATAGTTGGCGTAGATGCTGTCGATGGTCGGGTATTTGACCTTGAGCAGGTAGATCAACGCTTCCTCGTCCAGCGGCATGCCCTTCTTCTTGGCGACCATGGCAAAGATCTTGAGGAAGTTCGCCTGGCTCGGCCCCTCGACCTTGATCTTGAAGAAGATGCGGCGCAGCGCCGCCTGGTCGAAGATTTCGTTGGGGTGGAAGTTGGTGGAAAAGATCACCAGCGTGTCGAAGGGGACCTCGAACTTTTCGCCCGATTGCAGGGCGAGGATGTCCTTGTTTTCCTCAAGCGGTACGATCCAGCGGTTCACAAGCGCCTGTGGGGGCTCGGATTGGCGACCAAGGTCGTCCACGATGAAGATGCCACCGGTGGACTTGAGCTGGAGCGATGCCTGATAGGTCCGCGCGGTCGGATTGTACTTGAGATCGAGCATGTCGAGCGTCAGTTCACCCCCGGTGATCACCGTGGGGCGTTCGCAGCGGACATAGCGCTGGTCATAGGGCGTGCGGCGGCGCAGGGCGGTGATGTCCTGCTCGGGCTCCGGTGCTT
The DNA here is from genome assembly GCA_964603315.1 of uncultured Rhodobacterales bacterium. GTDB lineage: Bacteria > Pseudomonadota > Alphaproteobacteria > Rhodobacterales > Rhodobacteraceae > Tateyamaria. The sequence continues at coordinate 4,964 of CAZRUV010000149.1, read as the reverse complement.
TGACGTGGACGATCGGGTCATAGACGGTGATCACCTGACCCCCGTATTCGATTGCGCGCGGCACAAAGACCTGATCGCCGATGGCGTCGCGAATACCGTTCGAGATCGAGGATTTACCGTTGCCGGGCGGGCCATACATCAGGATCGAACGGCCTGCGCTGACGGCGGGGCCAAGCTGGTCGAGCAGGTCATCGGGCAGAACGAGATGGCCCATCGCGCCTGTCAGTTGCTGACGGGTGACCATGATGTTGCGGATGGACTGGCGTTTGACCTGTTGGCGGTACACATCCAGCGGAATGGGCATCGGGCCGAAATATTCGGATTGCGCCAGCGCGTCGAGCGCACGTGCCTTGCCCGCGTCGGTCAGCTGGTAGCCCATTTCATTGCCGTTGTTGGCGTTGAGCGTGCCCGTGGCCTCCATCAGGCGCTGCTCGCGGCACATGTCGATCAGTTCCTGCACGATGATGCCGGGAATACACATCGCAACGGCAAGGTCCGACACCATTTCAAGCGACTTGCGGAACATCGTCTTGAGCAGAATGTCCCGCATCATGACGACGGGCACGCGCAATTCGTCCAGCCGTTTGGGGGCCGGTGGGGCGATGACGTCTGTGGTGTGCATATTCATGTGCGATGCCTCGGGACTGCTTTGTTTTCAGCAGCGATACGGGATCAATCGGGCCAAATTGTGTCCCGTATGGTGCAACTTATGTCCCGTAAGCCGCGGCAAGCCCGAGATAGACGGCCAGCGTCGGGCCAAGTGCAAAGCCCATCGGAAACTTCTTGCCCTTTTCCCAGCTGTCCCAATCCGGCGCGAGGCGGCGCAGAGGCGTGTATTTGGCCACGCGGTGCGCACCGTAGGCCGCCAGCAGAACGGCTGCAAAGAGCGGCAGAAGGAGGCTCAGGTCACCGATGGCCACATAAGGCGCCGCAGCGGCAATGAACTTGGCATCGCCGGCGCCCATGACGCCAGCTGCGTTCAAAACGATGCCGACCACCAGCACAATGAGCAGCTGCGCCAGCGCCCACACATAATCCGGAAAAGGGAAGACAAAGACACCGACCACGGCAAAGACCAGTGCGAGTGCAACCACGGCCTGATTGGTGATGCGCATGGCGCGCAGATCGGTGAACGCGACATAGAGGCAGATCGGCAGGGCAAAGGGCAAGAGCCATGCCGCCGCCCAAGCGGATTGCTGCATGTGGTCAGCCGTTCGAGACGTTGTTTTCGAGCGCGTTCAAAGACCGGACCGCAGCCTCGAAATGCTGCGGATGCGTGTCGATGGCGTCGCGCAAAAGACCCTTGCCCGTGTTCACATCACCCTGTTTCACGGCGGCAAGGCCCAGCGTGTGCAGCAACTGCGCGCGTTCTGTCTGGTCCATCGGGATCACCGGCAACTGATAGTTGCGCTGCGCGCCGCGGGCGAGGATCAGGTTGTTCTTGGCCGTGAACAGCGTGGTATCCTGACGGATCGCATCCGCAAACAGGCGCTCGGCATCCTTGAACTCGCCGCGTGTCAGTTTCGAATAGCCCCAGTTGTTCAGCACCCCTGCGGGGCGTGTCGTCAGGCCAACGGCGGTCTGGTAGAAGCTGTCGGCCTTGTCCCATTCCTTGTTGCTGTCCGCGATCAGCGCCTCGAGCCGGTAGCGCTTGAATGTCTCGAACGTGGGCGGCACGCGGTCCAGTTCTTCTTCGGCGCGGGCCCAGTCGCCGGACCGTAACAGCGCGTCGGCATAGTCGACACGGTCGGCATTGGTGACGCCGTCCATCTTGAGGACCTTGGCATAGGCGCCAGCCGCCTCGGTGTAGCGTTTGGCACGCACGTAGCTGGTGGCAAGCCCGCGCTGCAGGTCGATCCGGTCCGGGTTGTCGGCAGCGGTGCGCGAGAAATAGGAGACAGCCTCGTTCGGGTCGGCCACCGTCAGCATCACGTCGCTGAGGTTGCTTTCGTCCACGACGTTCACGTCCTTGAAGGCGCGTTCGACGGTTTCGTCTGCAGCTTTCTGTTCGTCACATGCGGACACGGCCATCAGCCCTGCCAGCGAGACAGCCAAGATCACGGGGTGGCGCATGTTTGCGTCCTTTGCCTGCTCTGCCCATGCGTTTGCGCATGGCTACCTGTTTTTCACACCCCTGCTCAGGGATATGGCCTCAAATCACAAGCCAGAGCGGATTAGGAAGTCGCTGCTGCCTCGTCGCACCAGTTTGAACTGGTTGTCTTCGTCATTAGGCTGCAAGTTAACAGAATTTTCCGATTTTGCGATAGCTTTGCGCAAATTATCGCGGATGAGTGTGCTTTCTCCGTCATCCAGCGCGAAGGCGCGGCGGAAAATCTGTATCGCTTCGGCGGTCTGACCACGCTCCATCAGCACGACGCCCAGATTGTTGAGCGTTTCGGGGTAGGGGTCAAATTCGGTCGTGGCGCGGCGCAGGATCTGTTCGGCCTGGTTCAGACGACCAAGGCCGAGGTTCGCGGTGCCAAGGCCAGACAGGATTTCGGCGTCCAGTCCGTTTTCAAGCGCGGCGCGGTTGAACGCGCGAATGGCCAGTTCGAACTCCCCGGCGGAAATCAGGCGGTGGCCAACCTCGACGCCACTGACGGCTTCGGCGCGGGAGTCTATGCCGGGCGCAAAAGGCCCTGTCTGAGACGCGTCGATGCCGCCTGTGGAGCAGGCGGACAGGGCTGCAAACAGCAAAACGGCGCGGGTGCCTGTGAGCATCGGTCTTTTCGACTCTGAAACGTGACTGCACCGCACCCGTTACGGGGTGCGGTGCATATCTCGTAGCACCAAAAGTGCCGTTCGCCTAGGTATTGATCCTATTGACCGGGACCGGCCATGTTACCCAGCTGCGTGATGCCGTGGACAGAGGGGCCAACGAGGATGATCAGCAGTGGCGGAACGGTCAGCATCATCGTTGCGAGCGTCATTTTGGTGGGCAGCTTGTTGGCGGCCTCTTCGGCGCGCATCACGCGCTTGTCGCGCATCTCGCCCGCATAGACCCGCAGCGCCTCTGCAATGGAGGTACCAAAGCTGGCCGACTGCACGAGCACGGTCACAAAGCTCTGGACGTCCTGAACGCCGCAGCGCTCGCCCATGTCGTTGAGCACGGTCACTTTTTCCTTGCCGGCCTTCATCTCGAGGCTGACAACCATGAACTCGTCGGCCAGCGCCGGGTAGGAGGCGCGCAATTCGGTTGCAACACGGGTGATCGCCTGGTCCAGCGACTGACCCGCCTCAACACAGACCAGCAGCATGTCGAGCGCGTCCGGGAAGCCGGAGGTGATCTCGTCCTTGCGCTTTTCCACGCGCTTGGTGATCCAGTATTGCGGCAGGTAGTATCCAACGCCACCGGGTCCGACGGTGTACATGATGATCTTTTGCGTATCCATGTCGTCCGTGCCGACGATGAAATTCACGTAGATCACACCGAGGACCAGACCAACGACGCCGAGGATGAACTGGGCCGCGTGAAAGGCGCGCACCGCGTCGCGGGATTGGTAGCCCGCCTGGCGCAGCATCAACTGGCGTTTGCTGAGCTCGGCCACATCCTGTGGTTCGAGGAAGTTGGCAAAGCGTTCCAGCTGTTCGTTGCGGGCGCCCTGACGCAGACGTTCCTTGCCGGGGCCACCGGACGTCGCACGCTTTTGGTCTTTCTTGAGTTTGGCCAGCGGGTCTTCGGGTTGGTTGAACATCATGATGGCCACGACGGCGATCATCATGATGCCCAGCACGCCGGCGATCACGATGGGGCCAAGCGGTCCGAGAATGTCGGTGAGGGGGGCGAGCAGAGCGTCCATGGTCAGGTCCTCAGACTTTGATGTTGGTGAGCTTGCGCATGACGACGAGATTCAGCGCCAGCATGATGCCCACAACGAAACAGGCAGGGATGAAATACGGATGATCGCGCACTTCGTCATAGTAATTCGGGTCGGACACGTTGATGACCACAAGTGCGACCAGCGGGAAAGCGGACAGGAATTTGCCGGACCACTTCGCCTCGGCGGTGATCGCCTTGACCCGGCGGAACAGGCGGAAACGCGCGCGGATCACCTGTGCCAGACCGGCAAGGATTTCGGCAAGGTTACCACCGGATTGCTGCTGGATCGTCACGGCCACCGCGAGAAAGCGCAGATCCTGCATGTCGAGCCGTTCGGCCATGGCCTTGAGCGCCTCGCCGGTATCGCGACCAAAGGCGCTTTCATCCGCGATCACGCCAAATTCGGAGGCGATGGGATCGGATGCCTCCTTGGCCACGATCTGGATGGCCGAACTGAACGGGTTGCCCACGCGCAAGCTGCGCACCATGAGTTCCACGCTGTCCGGCAACTGTTCCTCGATCATCGAGAGGCGCTTGTTCGCCTTTGACGACACCCAGAAGTAAACGGCGCCGACGCCAATCACCACGGACAGAAGCGCGCGGATCGGCACATCGGTGTCGGTCCCGACACTCAGACCGGCAAAGGCCACAACGCTGAGCCCCGCCATCACCATGATCAACTGCTTGGGCGTAAAGGCAATCGCGGCCTTCTGCGCCTTGTCAGACAGGATCGAGTAAAGCGGGATCGTCCGCGATCCCATGTGCTGCTGCATCTCCTTGCGGAGTTGTTCCAGCACTTCTTCGCGACGGCCACCGGCCTTGTTCAGCATTTCAAGGCGGCGGTTGACGCGGTTGTTCAGGCTGATGGATTTGCCAAAGCTCACGAGGTACAGGCCCTCGACGAGGACCAGTACGCCGATAAAGATCAGGCCGTAGATGATGGGTTCTGCGCTCATTACTCTGGTGATCCTTATTCGGCAGCGACGGGTTCGTAGATGGAGGCGGGCAGGTCATAGCCCCACAGGCGGAAGCGTTCGGCAAAGTGCGAGCGTACGCCTGTTGCGGTAAAGTGACCGATGATCTTGTTGTCCGGGGTGAGGCCGACGCGCTGGTAGCGGAAGATCTCCTGCATGGAGATCACGTC
>CAZRUV010000148.1:0-6675 GCA_964603315.1 uncultured Rhodobacterales bacterium | reverse complement strand
CACCGCCCTCGTCATAGCCGACATAGCCCGGAGGCGCGCCGATCAGGCGCGCGACGGCGTGTTTCTCCATGAACTCCGACATGTCGATGCGCACCATCGCGCTGTCGTCGTCAAACAGGAATTCGGCCACGGCCTTGGTCAATTCGGTCTTGCCGACGCCGGTCGGACCGAGAAACAGGAACGAGCCCAGCGGACGGTTCTCATCGTTGAGCCCGGCACGGGCGCGACGGACCGCGTTGGCCACGGCGCGCACGGCGCTGTCCTGCCCGATGACGCGGGCGTGCAGCTGATCTTCCATCCGCAACAGCTTCTCGCGCTCACCCTCGAGCATCTTGGATGTCGGAATGCCTGTCCAGCGTTCAACCACGCCTGCAATCTGCTCGGGACGCACGGCCTCTTCGACCATAACGTCATTTTCGGCAGCCTCGGCATCCGACAGTTGCTTTTCCAGCTGCGGGATCACACCGTAGGACAACTCACCCGCTTTGGCGAGGTTGCCCTCGCGTTTGGCGATGTCGAGCGCAGCACGTGCCTGATCAAGTTGTTCCTTGATGTCACGTGCCTGACTCAGCTTGTCGCGTTCCGCCTGCCAGCGGGCCGTCAGTTCCGACGATTGCTCCTGCAACTCGGCCAGATCCTTCTCAAGGCTTTCCAGACGGTCCTTGGAGGCCTGATCATCCTCGAGCTTCAGCGCCTCAACCTCGATCTGCATCTGCAGGATCTGGCGGTCGAGCGCGTCGAGTCCCTCGGGTTTGCTGTCCACTTCCATGCGCAAGCGGCTGGCGGCCTCATCGACAAGGTCGATGGCCTTGTCCGGCAGGAAACGGTCGGTGATATAGCGATGCGACAGCGTCGCCGCCGTGACCAATGCGCTGTCAGAGATGCGCACGCCGTGGTGAAGCTCGTATTTCTCCTTGATGCCGCGCAAAATGCTGATCGTGTCTTCGACCGTGGGTTCGGCGATCATCACGGGCTGGAACCGACGGGCGAGTGCCGCGTCCTTTTCCACGTATTTGCGGTATTCATCGAGCGTGGTCGCCCCGACACAGTGCAACTCACCCCGCGCGAGCGCAGGTTTGATCAGGTTCGCCGCGTCCATTGCGCCGTCCGTCTTGCCCGCCCCGACAAGCGTGTGCATCTCGTCAATGAACAGGATGACTTCGCCCGCCGCTTCGGTGACTTCGGTCAACACGGCCTTCAGCCGCTCTTCGAATTCGCCACGGTATTTCGCCCCGGCGATCAATGCACCCATATCGAGCGCGAGCAGCCGTTTGTTGCGCAGGCTCTCGGGCACGTCACCATCGACGATGCGCAGCGCGAGGCCTTCGGCAATCGCCGTCTTGCCGACGCCCGGCTCACCAATCAGAACCGGGTTGTTCTTGGTCCTGCGGCTGAGTACCTGCATTGCACGCCGGATTTCCTCGTCCCGGCCGATGATCGGATCAATCTTGCCCGCCTCGGCCCGTTCCGTGAGGTCCATTGCGTATTTCTTGAGCGCGTCATACCCCTCTTCGGCACTCGCGCTGTCAGCGGTCCGCCCCTTGCGGATGTCATTGATGGCAGAATTCAGCGCCTGCGGGCTCACCTTGCCTGCATCCAGCGCGTCCTTGGCACCGGATTTCACCATGCCAAGCGCCATCAGCACCCGTTCGACGGGGACAAAGCTGTCGCCCGCCTTTTGTGCCAGCGTCTCCGCCTCGGCCAGAACCTTTCCGGTGGCCTGGTCAAGATAGGTCTGACCGGCATCACCTGTGACCTTGGGTTGCTTGGCCAGCGTTTGTTCAAGATACGTCATCACCCGCGCCGGGTCACCGCCCGCGCGCGCTATCAGGTTGGCCGCAAGGCCCTGGTCATCATCCAGCAATGCTTTGAGCAGATGTTCAGGCAAAAGCCGCTGATGGCTTTCGCGTGTGGCGATTGTCTGCGCGGCCTGAACAAAACCGCGCGACCGCTCCGTGAACTTCGACAAGTCCATGGGTCTCTCCTTTGATCAGCGCCCATTTTTCGCCGCGCCCTCAGATAGGCACGCGGACGGTTGGGCCTACGCGCTAAAGATGGTGATTTTCTGAACCGGAACAAGGGTGTGTGACCGGGGAAAATACTCGGCCGGGCTGAAAAAAGCCGGCATCACAAGATGTGAAATTTCCGAGGTTTTCTGTCGTTATATCAATATACTACGGCAAAATCCCGCCGATCTGGCAATCGGTCGCGTATGGGACAATTTGCCCGCCCTTTCAGAAAAAACACATTAAAATCATATACTTGAAGAATCATACCCATACGGCACCGGATGATATCGACAACCCGTGAGGTTTTGTGAACGGCGTTCCCCCTTTTTCCGCGGAACTTTCTCCCCATGTTGATCGTTATACGAGCAGAGCCACAAAATGTAGGTGACCCAAATGCAGACTGTCCCTCTTCAACTTAGCGACGTGATCTACAACGCCGCGACGCAGTCATTCGAAGCCCTCGTAACCGTGCACGACCAAAGCGGCGCGCGCAGCTATGCCTGCGCCATCGACGCGCCAATCACCATGGAATTCAAGGACGCGGCCAACGGCCTCGCCAGACAGGCGATACGGCGCCACACGCATGGGCGTGCCGATGCCACGCACATGCCGTCAGCCACGCCCGCACAACGCGCAGGACGCATGACCGGCTGGCGCAAGCTGGTCATTGACCGGTTCTCGGCCGGGCAAGCCCGCGCCGCATAAACTGACACGAGATCCCGCGCGCGACGCCCCTGCACCTTTCTGTCCCCTTGCAGGGTTCCGCGCGCCGGAAACAGAGACAGGTGCCTGCCTGCTACGTCTCTGACCACTGGCCCGGATGCGTTCACGCGCCTCCGGGCTTTTTTGCGCGATGGACGCCGCCGTGCGGCTGCCGTATGACCCCGCAAACAGGTCCGCGGGGTGTGCAAATGGCAGATGACAGACTGATCGTGGCAATGGATGTGCCAAACGTGCTGGACGGCTTGGAACTGGCCAAGACGCTGGGCGACAGCGTCAGTTTCTATAAAATCGGTCTGGGGATGCTGACCGGCGGCGGGCTGGCCCTTGCCAACGAGCTCAAGGGTGAGCACGGCAAACGCATTTTCCTCGACCTCAAGCTTTTCGACATAGGCGCCACGATTGAGGCCGCGGTGCGTGGCGTCGCGCAATTCGACCTCGATTTTCTGACGGTGCATGGGGACCCCCACGTGGTGCGCGCGGCCAAGGAAGGTGCGGCCGGTTCCAACCTCAAGATTCTGGCGGTCACTATCCTTACCTCGCTGGACCGGGACGATCTGGACGACAGCCTGATCAAAGCCGGTAACATCGGCGATCTGGTGCCCGACCGCGCGGCCCGTGCCTTTGAGGCAGGCGCGGATGGCGTCATCGCCTCCCCCAACGAAGCCGCCGCAATCCGCGCGCTGCCCGAAGCGTCGGGCCGACTGATTGTAACCCCCGGCGTGCGCCCTGTTGGTGCCGATCTGGGTGACCAGAAACGGATCGCAACCCCGGCACAAGCCATTGCGAACGGTGCCGATCACATCGTCGTCGGGCGCCCGATTTGGCAAGCTGCGTCGCCCCGTGCCGCCGCTGCCCAAATTCTGACCGAACTGAAAAGCCCGCAGGCAACCGCGCCAAACCGTTGAATCCAAAGACAAAGGCGCAGTTGTCCACATGCATTTGTGGATCAACAGGTTGTGGTTTGCGCGCAACAGACCACAGGATATCGGCAGGTCTGGTTTTCCTGACTGTGAAACTTCCCGGACAGGTGGTAGTTTACGTTAGGTGATACTCCCCGACGGACCGGCTCTTCCTGAGGTTCGTCACCTCCCCCCGCCCTCCCGCGGGGGGCCTTTCTTTGTCCAGCCACTGATATCCGCGCTTGTTGCTCCGGCAAGATAATCACGCAGGCGCGGCTTGAATTGCGGCACGACCAGATTGTCCTGCAGAAACGCCTCGACATCCATCAAACGCCACGCCTGCCCCTCGTCGCCCAGCGTAATGTCCGCTGCGCGCGCGGCCGGAATATGGGCCGCAAAGAACCACGATATGTCGCCGCTGCTGGTGCCGTAGTCGCGCCCCCAAACGATGGTGTCGGGGGTGAGCGTAAGGGACAGTTCTTCCTCCGTCTCGCGCAGGGCGCAATCAAGGGCCGTTTCACCGAGCTCGATCCCGCCGCCGGGCAGGTCCCAGTGTCCGGCCCACAGAAGGCCCGGCGTGTCATCCCGTTGCAGGGTGGCCAGCTTATTGCCGACGAACAATGCCAGTTTTGCTCCGATCACATGTCGGCTCATGTGTTCATTCCTTGGCCGCTGCGCTACACTGCACCGGCCTAGCCATTTTGCCCGCCCATGCCCAGCCTCTGCCGCGATTGCCTGACCGAATTCGACGCCGAGCGACGGTGCCCCGCCTGCGCGAGCCCGCGCATTGTGCAGCACCCGGAACTTTTTGACCTCGCCATCGCGCATATGGATTGCGACGCGTTTTACGCGTCGGTGGAAAAGCGTGACGATCCCGGCCTCGAGGGCAAGCCGGTGATCATCGGTGGCGGGCGGCGCGGGGTGGTGTCGACAGCCTGCTATGTGGCCCGCATCCGGGGCGTCCGCTCTGCAATGCCGATGTTTCAGGCGCTCAAGCTGTGCCCTGATGCGGTCATCATCAAACCGCGCATGGACGTTTATGCAGAAGTCAGCCGCGCCATTCGCACCCTGATGGAAGAACTGACCCCCGCGATCGAGCCCCTGTCGCTGGACGAGGCGTTCCTAGATCTGCGCGGCACGGCGCGCCTGCATGGGAAACCACCCGCGGTGATGCTGGCAAGGCTTGTTCGTACGATGCGGGAGGAACTGGGGATCACCGGGTCCATCGGGCTGAGCCACAACAAGTTTCTGGCCAAGGTCGCCTCGGATCTGGAAAAACCCCACGGGTTTTCGGTGATCGGCGAAGGCGACACGGCCGCGTTTCTGCGGGACAAACCCGTGCGCCTGATCTGGGGTATCGGGCCAGCGGCGCAAACCTCGCTGGAAAAGGCGGGCATTCGCACGTTCTCGGACCTGCTGCGGTGGGACCAGGCCGACCTCGTTGCGCGTTTCGGGTCCATGGGAGACCGGCTGTTTCACCTCGCCCGCGGACAGGACCGGCGGCAGGTGACGCGCAATGCGCCGATGAAATCCATCAGCAACGAGACAACCTTTGGCGAGGACACGGCCGATCCGGATATCCTTGATGGTCACTTGTGGCGCATGGCCGAAAAGGTTTCCGACCGCGCCAAGGCCAAGGGACAGGCGGGCCGCGTCGTGACACTGAAACTCAAGCGGCACAATCACTCGACACTGACCCGGCGCGTGTCCTTGCGCGAGCCTGCCCAATTGGCCGACACGATCTATCGCACGGCGCGCGCGCTGTTCGATCAGGTGCAGGACGAGGGGCCATTCCGGCTGCTGGGCTGTGGCATAAGCGACCTGTCCAAGGCCGAAGAGGCAGCGGCAAGCGGCGACCTGCTGGACCCCGGCGCGCGCAAACGCGGTGAGGCGGAACGTGCAACCGATGCGATCCGCGCACGTTTCGGGTCCGATGCGATCATGAAGGGGCGCGCGCTGCGCTAGGGCCAGGACCTATTCCGCGGCGAGCGGGACGCGGGCCTGTCCGATTGTCGAAATATCGGCAATCACCGTCTGAAGCCGCTGCCGCACATCCTCAAAGCCGCTGTTCGGCTGGATCAGGCGTTCGTTCATGTAAAGCGCCCGGTCAATCTCGACCTGCACGGCATGTTGATGCCGCGACGGGCGCCCATAGGCCTGGGTGATATAGGCCCCCGCAAAGGGCGCGTTGCGCGCAACCGTGAACCCGGCGGAGGCAAAGGCCGCCTCGACGATATCCACGACTTCGCCCGACGCCGCCGCCCCGAAACGGTCGCCAAGGACAACATCCGGGCGTTTGACGCCACTGCGGGCAATGCCGTCCATCGCTTCGTGCGGCATGGAATGGCAGTCGATCAGCACCGCCTGCCCGTGCTGCCGAACCGCACCCTCGAGCAGCTTCTGCATCATCTGGTGATACGGGCGCCAATACAGGGATATACGCCGCTCCGCCTCGTCCAGTGGCAGCTTGCCGCGATAAATCGACCGCCCGTTCGCCACAACACGCGGGATCACGCCCAGACCGCTGGCAACACGCGGATTATGCCCCTGCCGTCGCACCCCTTCGATCAGGGCCGGGTCCAGCTCGTCCGCGCTGCGGTTCAGATCGACAAAAGCGCGCGGTGCCCCGGCCTTGAGAAGCGGCGCGCCGAACCGGGGCGCAGCTTCAAAGAGTTGGTCCACAAAAGCGTCTTCGGAGGACCGGATCGTCTTTTCATCCAGCAGGGTCTTGCGCACAAAGGCATGCGGATAGTCGCGGCCCGAATGCGGGGACGCAAAAACAACGCAGCTTGTGCGTTTCTCGGGATGCAGAACTTCGTAGGCGACCTTGGGCATGCGCACTCCTCTGATGCCAAACATAGCCCATGTCGACGCAAAGCCAAAAGCCCTTGATCCCCGTTCCGACTCCTTTTATAGCACCCCTCACCCGGCGCGGACTTCCGCGCCTGCTTTTATTGTGGGCGCAGGGTTTTTGCAGGGCAAAGTGGGCGATTAGCTCAGCGGTAGAGCACTTCGTTGACATCGAAGGGGTCACAAGTTCGATC
>CAZRUV010000147.1:0-6739 GCA_964603315.1 uncultured Rhodobacterales bacterium | reverse complement strand
CCTTCACGACACCGGGAAATTCGAGCGTATCTTCCTTGGCCATGGTCTCTCCTTCGTTGCACGGCCCGCCAATATGCGGACGAGGGCTTACATGCGCCGATGGGGCCAACATTTCAAGGGCTAATCAGGCAAGTGGCGTGAGCGTGATGTGTTGGGCACGCCCCGCACTCGCCGCCCAGTCGCGCCGTCCGAGCACGGTGCCGTCGGTGCGCACGGCGTCGATGGCCGCGCGGTCCACCTCTGCGTAGGTCCAGCCGGGGGCGTTGAGCGTGCCGGTCGCCAGCACGCCATCCTCGGGAAAGCCCCTGTCCGGCGGGCCAAAGATACCGCCTGCGCCGGTCGAGACATCGACCGCGTCGCTCCACGCGGCGTCACCCACGAGGCTGGCCATAACGGTCACGCACTGGTTTTCCAGTGCGCGGGCGCGGGCACCGACCTTGACGCGGGTATGCCCGCTGAGCGCTTCGGTCACGGAAGGGACAAGGATCAGGTCCGCATCCGCCAAGGCGCGGCCCAGCATCGGGAATTCGGCGTCATAACAGATCAGGACGCCGATCTTGCCAAGCTCTGTGTCAAAGAGGTGAAGCGGGCCGCCCGGCACCACATCCCAGACCTCGGCCTCGAACCGGGTCATGACCTGCTTGTCCTGCACACCCATCGCTCCGGACGGCGCAAACAGGCGGGCGCGGTTGACCGGGCGCGTGACACCCGGCGGCAGGTCGGTGGTGGCGGGACCGGAGCCTGCGAGGATGTGCACCTGAAACTGGCGCGCCAGTTCGGCGTGAAAGGCGTCGGCATCCTCAAGACGGTCGGCCACGGCGTGCAGGGACCCTTCGAGATCGCTGGCCACGTCGGGGCCTGCGAGCGTTGCCAGTTCCATCGCCGCATATTCGGGAAAGACCAGCAGCGCCGCACCATGGCTTGCCGCGTCGTCCACCCAGGCCGACAGCTTGTCCTCGTAAGCGGCCCAGTCGGCCATGACATCCAGAGGGTATGCGGCGGTTGCGATCTTCATGGTGCGCAGGGTGCCTTGCCAGGCGGCGTTCAACAAGGCCCATGTTTCACGAAAACCGAAAAAGGCGTGGTGTGGGGCCGAAATAAACTTGACCCAAGGGCGTTGCTGGTTTCATGAAACATGAAAGTAGGGGGAAGGGGTCACCATGCTGAGCAAAGGCGTCACCTTGCGCGGGCTCGAGGTGTTCGAGGCGCTGGCGGCCACCGGATCGGTTGCGCAAGCGGCATCCGTCACCGGCCTGAGCCAACCGGCTGTCAGCCAGCAATTGCGCAATCTGGAAACGGCACTGGCCACGGATCTGATCGACCATGGCAAGCGCCCGATGCGGCTGACGCCCGCCGGGCACAGCTTTCTTGCGCGGGCCGAGGCGGCGCTGTCGCAATTGCGGCTGGCACAATCGGAGCTCACGGTGATGGATCTCGCGCATCTGTCGGCGCTGTCGATCGGGGTGATTGACGATTTCGAGAATGATCTGACGCCGCGCCTAGTGACGATCCTTGCGGACAGTCTGACCCGCTGCAAATTCACGCTTGCAACCGCCCCCAGCCACGAGATCCTGCAGGCGATTGCCGACAAGCGTCTTCATATCGCGATTTCCGCCAGTGACGGGACGATGCGCGACGGGGTGCTGGAATACCCTTTGGCCCGCGATCCGTTCATTCTGGTGGCGCCCAGGGGGGTCGTGACCACCGACGCGCCGCTGGACACGCTGCGCGCCTTGCCGTTCCTGCGGTACGAACGGGATCAGTTGATCTCGCGCCAGATCGAGGCGCATCTGGCGCGGCAGAAGCTGGACTTTGCCGACCGGTTCGAGATCGGCAGTCATCTGGCGCTGATGGCGATGGTGGCGCGGCGTATCGGCTGGTCGGTGACGACGCCGCTGGGGTATATGCGGGCGGGCCGGTTTCATGAGCAGATGGAGGCCTTTGCGCTGCCGTTCAAACCCTTTTCGCGGACGATCTCGCTTTATGCCAGTGCGGATTGGGCGGGGTCGGTGCCGACGGATGTGGCGCAGACCATGCGGCGGCTGATGCAGACGCACATGATCGAGCCTGCGCTGGCCAAGCTGCCCTGGCTGGCGGGGGAGTTGCGGTTGCTGGACGGATAGAGGGGGCTCTGCCCCCCGGCTGCGCCTCCCCCCGGAGTTTATCTGGCAAGATGAAGGGGGATCTTAGCCTGTGGCCAGCGCGCCGTAGAGGATCAGGGCGGGGGCGTCGCTGACGCCTTTGGCCAGTGTCGTGGCGAGGTCGGCGATGGTTGTGCGGTGGAGGGCCTGATCCGGGGTCGAGACGCCCGTTGCGAGCAGGGCGGGCGTGTCTGCCGGGAGGCCTGCGTCGATCAGCATTTTTGCCAGTGCGGGAAAGGTGCGTTGGCCCATGAAGACCACGGTGGTGGCTTGCGGGTCGGCAAGGGCGGCGAGGTTAAGGTCTTGCGGTAGGGCGCCGCGCACATCGTGGCCGGTGATGAACTGCACGCGCCGCGCGGTGAGCCTGCGGGTGAGCGGGATGCCGGCCGCTGCGGCGGCGGCGCAGGCCGAGGGCACGCCGGGGATGATCTCGAAGGGGATGCCTGCGGCGGTGAGGGCGTCGGTTTCCTCTTCCAGTCGTCCGAACGTGCCGCCGTCGCCGGATTTGAGGCGCACGACCCGTTGGCCCGTCTGGGCATAGTCGACGAGCAGGCGGCTGACATGGTGTTGTTTGGGTGACGGGCGGCCCGCGCGTTTGCCGACACCGACGAGATCCGCGCCTGCGCGGGCGTGGGTGAGGATGGGGCCGGCGCTCAGGTCATCGAAGAGGACGGCGTCGGCGCGGCCCAGCCGGTTCACGGCCTTGAGGGTCAGAAGTTCGGGGTCGCCGGGGCCGGAGCCCACGAAGCTGACAAAGCCGGTCATGACGCCTCGCCTGTGATGAGGTGAAAGAACGTGCCGGTGACATGGCCGCGGCGCGAGCCGGTTTCGGGGACCGGGTTGCCGTCTGCATCCGCGACCTGTGCCAGTGGCGCGTCGGGTTCGTTCAGAATGGTCGTGTAGTGAAATTCGTGTCCGCGCAGGGCGGCGCCGGGGGCAAAGCCCGGCATCGGCGCCTGCAGCACGGCGCGGCGATAGCCCAGGTGGAATTTCCGCTTTTCAAAGCTGGTTTCCAGTCCGAAGAGCCCCGCCATCTCGTGGCGCACGCCGTCCTTGTCGGTGAGCCCCGCGCCCAGCACCATGTACCCGCCGCATTCCCCGTGCACGGGCCGCGTTTCGGCGTGTTTGCGCAGGCCGGTCAGAAACCTGTCGGCGCTGGCAATCTGTGCGGCGTGCAGTTCCGGGTAACCGCCGGGCAGCCAGACAAGGTCCGCGCTCGGGTCGGGCGCTTCATCTGCGAGGGGTGAAAAGGGCAGGATGTCCGCCCCCGCCCTGCGCCAGCCTTCCAGAAGGTGCGGATAGGTGAACGAAAACGCGGCATCGCGCGCCAGTGCGATCCGCTGCGCCGGAGGGGTGGGCAGGGGGTGGGCCTCCGGGGCCGGGCTTGCAGCCGCCGCGGCCTTGATCGCGTCGAGGTCCACATTGTCGCGCAGGAATGCGGCATATCCGACGATCGCGGCCTCAAGGTCGGGATGTTCGACGGCCTGGATCAGGCCCAGATGCCGTTCGGGCAGTTTGAGGTCGCCGCGCCGGGGCAGGCAGCCCAGCACCGTGACGCCCGCGCGCTCCATCCCGAGGCGCGTCAGACGCTCGTGGCGGGGGCTGGCGACGCGGTTGAGGATCACACCGGCAAAGGGCAGGTCGGGCAGGTAGCTCTTGAAGCCGAGCGCTGTCGCGGCCGCCGACTGCGCCTGCCCGCCCACATCGATCACCAGCACCACGGGCCAGCCCATGGCTTGCGCCGTTTCGGCGCTGGAGCCGAAGCCCGACTGGCCGCGTGTGGCCACCCCGTCAAAGAGGCCCATGGACCCTTCGGCGACGCAGATATCGGCACCTGCGGCCTGCGCGGCAATGCCGCCAAGCAGATGGCCATCCATGGCCCATGTGTCAAAGTTGAACGAGGCACGCCCGGCGGCGGCAAGGTGAAAGGCGGGATCAATGTAATCCGGCCCGCTCTTGTAGGGTTGCACCACCAGCCCGTCCTCGCGCAGCGCCCGCAAGAGGCCCAGCATGACCGTCGTCTTGCCCGTTCCGGACGCGGGCGCCGAGATCATCAGCCCCCTAGTCATCGCCGTGGCTCCAGCTGGCCCAGGGGCTGTCTGCCGTTTGCGGCCGGTAGCGTCGGTCATAGTCGGGCGCGTAAAGGCAGCTTTCGTCGAAATCGGAGGCGCCCAGCACCCGGCCCACGAGGATCAGGGCGGTGCGGCTGATGCCCGCATGCATGGCGTCGCGCAAGGTGGCGAGGGTCGCGTGGATGATCTGTTCGTCCGGCCAGGATGCCCGGTAGACAATCGCGACGGGGCAATCCGCGCCATAGGCTGGCGTGAGGTCGGTGATCACCTGATCGAGGTTGCCGATGGACAGATGAATGGCCAGCGTCGCCCCCGTGCCGGCGAAGTTGTCCAGCGTTTCGCCGGAGGGCATGGAGGACGCGCGACCGGGCGTGCGGGTCAGCACCACCGACTGGGCAATGCCGGGCAAGGTCAGTTCGGCCCCCAGTGACGCGGCAGCGGCCGCAAAGGACGGCACACCCGGGGTCACGGTAAACGGGATGCCTGCAGCCCGGAGCCGCCGCAATTGCTCGCCCATGGCGGACCAGACGGACAGATCGCCCGAATGCAGGCGGGCGACGTCGTGGCCTGCGCCATGCGCGGCTTCGATCTCGGACAGGATGTCGTCAAGGTCCATCGACGCCGTGTTCACGATGCGTGCGCCGTCGGGGCAGTGGTCCAGCACGGCTTCGGGCACCAGCGAACCGGCATAGAGGCAGACGGGGCAGGCCGCGATCAGGTCACGCCCGCGCAAGGTGATCAGGTCCGGCGCGCCGGGGCCTGCGCCGATGAAGTGAACGGTCATGTGTCGGGTCCTCGGGCTATGGCGCATGTGGCCATGCGGTCTTGGGATATCTGGCGCGTCGCGATCAATGTCGCACCGGGGCCGGCGGCGGCCAATGCGGCGGCTTCGGCCACCGATCCGGTGCCGCGCATCATGCGGCTGACGAACGACTGCGTTTCCGTCTGTGCGCGCTCCAATGCGTCAGGCTGTATCGCCCGTATGGGACAGGACCTTGCCCGCGCGACGTCCAGCAGCGCAGGCTGCGCGGCCTTGTCATCGGGGACAGCAATCGCATCGAGCGGCCCGTCGTGGCCCGTGGCCCGAAAGGCGTCCTCGAGGCTGTGCGCTGACGCGCGGGAGGTGAACCCGAAACCGGCCACAATCATCGTGTCAGGCTCCACTGCACAACAGGATAGGACCGCGACCAGCCGCGCTTGGGCCCCAGTGGCGCGCTTTCGCTGAGCTCGATCCGCATCAGCGACCCGCCATGTGTGGCCTGTGCCGTGCCCAACAGGGCCTCGCCCTCCAGCGTCACCGCGTTGACGACGAGGCGCGCGTCAGTGGCGAGCACGGCCTCGATCAGAGCCGGGTCGAGCCCGCCACCCACGAAAACGGCATTTGCTGCGCGGGCCTGCGGGAATGTGTCCGGGGCGGTGCCTTCGACCACGTCCAGCCGGTGCGCGAGGCCCAGTGTGCGGGCGTTGGCGGCGATGCGGGCGGAGCGGTCGCGGCGTTGTTCGAAACAGGTGGCCGTGGTCGATGGGTCTGCCAGCAGCCATTCCAGCGCGATGGACCCCGATCCGCCGCCCACATCCCAGAGGTGTTCGCCCGGCGTCGGGGCGAGCGATGACAGGGTGATCGCCCGCACGGGCCGTTTGGTGATCTGGCCGTCGTGGTCAAAGATCGCATCACGCTGGCCGGTGGCGGCGGTGAGAGGCTGGCCGTCGCCCGCCACTTCGATGGCGGCAACCAGCGGGTGGGCAAAGTCGCCGGTCAGCGTGGCGGCGGTGCCGGTGGTGATCCGCGCGTCTTCGGCGCCCAGACGCTCCAGTATGGTCACGGCGCTGTCGCCAAAATCCATGTCCGCGAGGTACTGAAACAGCCCGCCCACCGCATCGCCGTCGCGCAGGGTGGCGATGATGTGGACACCGGGAGAGAGGAGCGGGCGCAGCCGTTCGAATGGTGCTGCGTGCAGCCCGACGCAATGGGTGCGTTCGAGGGGCCAGCCCAGATGCGCGGCAGCCAGCGCAAAGCTGGAAAGCGCGGGCAGGGCGCGCCATTCCCCGGGCGCAAATGTGCGGGCGAGGACCGATCCGGCGCCGAACCAGAACGGGTCGCCCGAGGCCAGAACAACGACGCGTTGGCCGCGCAGGGCTGTCAATTGCGCGATGCCGTCGGCAAAGGGGACGGGCCAGAGGACACGCGCCGCGCGACTGTCGGGGATCATGTTGAGGTGGCGGGGCGGGGCCATGATCACGTCTGCCGCGGCGAGGGCCGCTTGACTTTGCGCGCCCAGCCCGGCAACCCCGTCCTCGCCAATTCCAACGATTGTCAGCCACGCCTCAGCCATGCCAGCCAACCTTCTGATCCTCGCGGGTACGACCGAGGCCACGCAACTGGCCAATGCGGTGGCCGCGCAGGGTCTGCGCGGCACCGTCAGCTTTGCGGGGCGTGTGGAGCGGCCCAAGCGTCAGCCCCTGCCGCAGCGTATCGGGGGCTTTGGCGGCGTCTCCGGGCTGGTTGACTATCTGTTGGCCGAGCGC
>CAZRUV010000146.1:0-6758 GCA_964603315.1 uncultured Rhodobacterales bacterium | reverse complement strand
GGCATCGCGCTGGCCGTGCTGCCCGCCGACGGGCGACCCGACGAACGGCTCGACGCGATATCGACCCTGCCCACTTCTACATTGCGGCGTCTTGCGCATCTTTGTGATGCCGGCGGCGCCGTCGCCGCGCAGGCCGCGCTGGCGCAGTTGGCGCTTGCCTCCGGGCTCTATGCCGGGCCGGTGGCCGGGGCCAAGGCGTTGCCCTCTGTCGGCGTATGGACGCCCGAGGATGGTGTGACCTGTCCGCTGATCCAGTCTGCCGACGATCGGCCGCTCGTGCTGGTCAGCTTCTATCGCGCCTACCTCGCGGCAGCAGACCTCGACCCGCTCAACGCCCTTTTTGAAGCACTGCGCGCGCGCGGCTTTCGGGTGCTGGGCCTCTTCGCGCCTTCTCTCAAGGCCCCGGAGGCCGCCGGCTGGATGGCCCGCCAGATCGCGCACATGCGCCCCGCCGCCATTGTGAACGCCACAGCATTCTCCGGCAAAGGGACCGATGGGGCATCGCCGCTCGACGCGGGCCATGTCCCGGTGTTTCAGGTTGCTCTCGCCACATCAACGCGCGCGGCGTGGGCCGAGGCCGAACGCGGCCTGTCGCCTGCGGATCTCGCCATGCACGTGGTCCTGCCCGAAGTCGACGGACGGCTCTTTGCCGGTGTCGCATCGTTCAAGGAACCGCAGACACAGGACCCTGACTTGCAGTTTTCGCGCTACGCCCACGCAGCGCACCCCGACCGGATTGCGACCATCGCCGACCGCGTGAAGGCCTGGACCGACCTTGCTGCGACACCGGCACCGGACCGGCAGTTGGCCCTCGTGCTCAGCACCTATCCCGGCAAGGACTGGAACATGGCCCACGCCGTGGGCCTCGACCCGCTAGCCTCGGCAGAGGCGATCCTGCACGACCTCAAGACCGCGGGCTACGAAACGGACAGCCTGCCGCTGCTGCCCGCGCTTGAAACCGAAACGATCCACTGGCCGCGCGACGCCTTTGCGGCCGCGGTCAAATCGCTGCCTCAATCCTTGCAGAATGACCTTGCCGCAGCGTGGGGCCCCGCCGATGAGGGCACCGAAGAGGCCCCCTTTGCCTTTCGCGCCCTGCGCCAAGGCCGCGTGCTCATCGCCCTGCAACCCGAGCGTGGCAATCCCGAAACGCGGGAGGATGACTATCACGATCTGTCCCGCACACCCTGCCCGCACTATGTCGCGTTCTATCTGTGGCTGCGCACGCAGACCCAGGCCGTGGTCCATATCGGCGCGCATGGCACGCTCGAATGGCTGCCGGGCAAGTCCGTGGCCCTGTCCGATACCTGCTGGCCCGAAGCACTGATCGGCGCCACACCGGTCATCTACCCGTTCATCGTCAACGATCCCGGCGAGGCGGCACAGGCCAAGCGGCGCATCGGCGCGGTGACACTGGGCCACCTGCCCCCACCCATGAAAGACAGCGCTACGCCCGACCGTTTCCTGCGGCTCGAGGCGCTGCTCGACGAGTTCTCCAATGCCGACGGGCTGGATCCGAAGCGCCGCGACCGGTTGCAGGACGACATCCGGAGCGAAGCGCAGGCGACCGGCGTCGAGGATGACCTCGACCTCGACCGCGCGGCCTGTTCCGCCGAAGCGATCACCCGGATCGACCGCTTTGTCTGCGATATCAAGGAAAGCCAATTCGGCGACGGCCTGCATGTCTGGGGACGGGGCGCACCGCAGACGGACCGGTCAGACCTTGCCCTTTCGATTGACGCAGAGCGCAGCGCGCTCCTGAACACGCTCGACGGGCGGCGCATCGCCGGAGGACCGTCCGGGTCGCCCTACCGGGGGCGGACGGACGTTTTGCCGACGGGGCGCAACCTCTACACCACCGACCCGCGCAGCGTGCCCACACGCGCGGCCTATGCCCAGGGTGTCAAGCTGGGCGAGGAACTGGTGCGCCGCCATTTGCAGGACCACGGCGACTGGCCGCGCGGTCTGATCGTCGACCTCTGGGGGTCGGCCACGATGCGCACCGCCGGTGAGGAATTTGCCATGGCGCTCCACCTGCTGGGCGTCAGGCCTGTCTGGGATGCGGGGTCCGAACGGGTGTCGGGCATCGAAGTCCTGCCGATCACCGATCTCGACCGGCCCCGGATCGACGTCACCTTGCGCGTGTCCGGCCTCTTCCGCGACGTCTTTCCGACCCTGTCGGCGCTCTTCGGGCAAGCCGTCCGGGCGCTGGCCGCGCGGGACGAAGCACCGGACTGGAACCCTTATGCCGGACAGCAGCCCGGCGCGCGGGTCTACGGCCCCGCCCCGGGCCAATTCGGTCTGGGCATGGGGGCAGACCTCGAACACTACACAGACGACAGCCGCGCCGCAGCCGGTGCCGCTTGGCTGGCGGCCAGCGCTTATGCGCTGGACGGACCGAAGACCGTCAGGGATGAGGCCGGGATACACGCACGCGTCGCGCAGGCCGACAGCTTTGTCCACCTGCAGGACCTGCCCGAGACCGACCTCCTGCTGGCCTCGGACTATGCCGCGCACGAGGCCGGTTTTGCCGCCGCACAGGCGATCACCGGCGGCAAGGCCGCGCTCTACCACCTCGACAGCACGCAACCGGCACGCCCCCGTGCCCGCAGCCTGGCCGAGGAGATCGCCCGCGTCGTGCAGGCCCGCGCCACGCAGCCGGGCTGGCTTGCCGGCATGATGCGCCACGGCTTTCGCGGCGCGGCCGAGATTGCGGCGACGCTCGATCACATGGCAGCGTTCGCCCATCTGGCGGGCGTTGTGGGGCCGCACCTCTTTGACGCCTATTACGATGCAACCGTCGGCGACCCGCATATCGAGGCCTTCTTGCAGGACGCCAATCCGGGCGCCTATCAGGCGATGCTGGACCGCTTCGCCGCACTGGATGCGGCGGGCCTGTGGCAGACCCGGCGCAATTCGATCCGGGCCGCGCTGGAAGCGGCGCAATGACGGTCAAGGGCTGGTGCCCGGGCGCGCACCGCCCCATGCTGTCCGGCGACGGGCTCATCGTGCGCATACGCCCGCGCATGGGCCGATTGACCGGTGATCAGGTGCTGGGGCTTTGCGACCTGTCGCAGCAATTCGGCAACGGGATCATAGACCTGACCAGCCGTGCCAACCTGCAACTGCGCGGCGTTCCGGACCAGCATCACGCCCCCCTGCTCGGGGCGTTGCTCGGCCTGGGCCTGCTCGACGAAACGCCCGACCTTGAGGCGCGCCGCAACGTCACTGTCACACCTCTCTGGCAGGACGGGGACATCAACACGCGCCTGCACGACGCCCTGTGCGCGCGATTGCCAGACCTCCCGGCCCTGCCTGCCAAGATCGGAATCGCGATTGACGCGGGCCCGGCACCACTCCTGACCGGCACGTCGGCCGATTTCCGGTTTGAACGGACGGCGGACGGCGCGTTGATGCTGCGGCTGGACGGGACAAGCCGTGGCCACTGTGTCGCGGAAGACGACGCCATGGATGCGCTTGTCGCCATGGCGACGTGGTTCGTTGCGACCGGCGGTGCGCACGCAAAACGCGTGGCGCGCCATGTGGCACGGACCGCGCCGGAGGCAAGCTGGACAGCCACACTGCCCGCCGCGCCCGGCCCCCGCCTGTCCCCCGGCACCCACAGCCTTGGCCCTGTTGTCGGGGCCGCATTCGGCAGCCTCGACGCCAAGGCTCTTGCATCGCTTTTCACCGCCAGCACCGCAACGGCGCTGCGCGTCACACCCTGGCGTCTGCTGCTGCTCGAAAACGGGTCGACCCTGCCGGACACAGCCGGTTTTGTGGCGACACCGGACGATCCGCTCCTGTCCGCATCGGCCTGTCCGGGCGCGCCCGCCTGCGCCGAGGCGACCGTTGCCACGCGCGCTCTGGCCCGCAAACTGGCCCCCTTCCGGCGCGACGGCCTGCACGTCTCGGGCTGCGCCAAGGGCTGCGCATATCCGCGCGCGGCCAGAACAACCCTCGTCGGGCGCGACGGCGCCTTTGACCTTGTGGAACGCGGCGCACCGTGGGATGAGCCCCGCCAGCGCGGGCTCTCGCCCGATGACGTGATGAAGATGGTCACCTGATGCCCTACGAATACGAAACCGATGGCGCGGCCATCTACCTGCAGAGCTTTGCCACGATCCGCGCCGAGGCTGACCTCGACCGTTTTGACCCCGACGAAGAACAGGTCGCCGTGCGCATGATCCACGCCGCGGGTCTTGTCGGTCTCGAGGACCATATCCGCTTTTCACCCGGCTTTGTGCAGGCGGCCCGCGCTGCGCTCGAGGCCGGCGCGCCGATCCTCTGTGACGCGCGGATGGTCAGCGAAGGGATCACCCGGTTCCGCCTGCCCGCGCAGAACGAGATCATCTGCACATTGCACGGTGACGGCGTGCCCGACATGGCCAGGGCGATGGGCAACACGCGCTCCGCCGCGGCGCTGGAACTGTGGCGGCCACATCTGGCCGGGGCGGTCGTGGCCATCGGCAACGCCCCCACGGCCCTGTTTCACCTGCTCAACATGCTCGAAGACCCCGACTGCCCGCGTCCCGCTGCCATCATCGGATGCCCCGTGGGCTTCGTGGGCGCTGTCGAAAGCAAGGATGCGCTCTGGGCCGATCAACCGGTGCCCTGCTGCATCGTTGAGGGGCGCTTGGGCGGGAGTGCGATCACAGTGGCCGCCGTCAACGCCATCGCGAGCCGCGCGGAATGAGCACGGGAACGGTCTTTGGCGTGGGGCTCGGTCCGGGTGAGCCGGACCTGATGAGCGTGCGCGCGGACCGTCTGCTGCGCAGCGCGCAGCACGTCGCCTTTTTCCGCAAGGCGGGGCGCCCCGGTCAGGCGCGGCGGATCGTCGAGGGCATGCTGGCCGACACCGCCATCGAGTTCCCGATGGAATACCCGGTCACGACGGAAATCCCCCTGACCGACCCCCGCTACAACGAGATCCTGAGCAGCTTTTACGCAGAGTGCACCACGCATCTGCGCAGCCTCGCCGAAGCGGGCAACGATATCGTGGTCCTTTGCGAAGGCGATCCGTTCTTTTATGGCTCGTTCATGCACCTCTACACGCGGCTGAAGCACCAGATCCCGGTCGAGGTTGTGCCAGCCATCACCGGCATGTCCGGGGCCTGGACGGCCACGGGTGCCCCGGTCACATGGGGCGACGACATCCTGACGGTGCTCATGGGCACGCTGGACGAAGCGACGCTGGCCGCCCGGATGGGGGATGCCGACGCCATTGTGGTGATGAAGATCGGGCGCAATATCGACAAGGTCCGCCGCGCCCTGCGCACGGCAGGCAAGTACGAAGACGCCTACCTGATCGAATTTGCCACCATGCCGAACCAGTCCGTGCAGCTCCTGTCCGAGGCCGAAGGCAAGGTGACACCCTATTTCTCGATCATCGTCGTGCACGGGCACGGGCGGCGGCCATGAGCGGCCGGGTCATCATCGCGGGGCTCGGCCCCGGGGCAGAGGCACTGGTCACGCCCGAGGTAACCGCCGCCCTCGCGGATGCCACGGATGTCGTGGGCTACATTCCCTACGTGGCGCGCGTTGTGCCGCGTGAGGGGCTGACACTGCACGCCTCGGACAACCGGGTTGAGCTAGACCGCGCGCAGCACGCGCTGCGCATGGCGCAGGAGGGGCGCTGCGTCGTGGTGGTCTCCTCCGGTGATCCGGGCGTGTTTGCCATGGCGGCGGCTGTCTACGAGGCGGTGGAGGCCGGGGACCCCGCGTGGCGCCTGCTGGATATTCGGGTCCTGCCCGGCATCACGGCAATGCTGGCAGCGGCCGCCCGCGTGGGCGCACCGCTGGGGCACGACTTTTGCGCCATCAACCTGAGCGACAACCTCAAACCCTGGGCTTTGATCGAAAAACGGCTGCGCCTCGCGGTCGAGGCGGATTTTGCCATGGCCTTCTACAACCCCCGGTCCAAGGCGCGCCCCGAAGGCTTCGGACGGGCGCTGACCCTGCTGCAGGAGACCTGCGGCGACGCCCGCCCGATCATCTTTGCCCGCGCGGTATCAACCCCCCAAGAGGACATCCGCGTCGTGCCCCTGCCCGAGGCCCGGCCCGAGATGGCGGATATGCGGACGGTCGTGATTTTGGGTGCGTCGAACACGCGTGTGATCGACGGCGGCGCACAGCCCATGGTCTACACACCCCGGTCGGTGCCGGCATGAGCGATCCAGTCCAGAACCTCTTGCACGGCATGCGCCTCGCGGCGTTCGGGCAATGTGGGCCGGTCGATCATGATCACCGGCAGGCCCAGGCCACGGGCGGCGGCGATCTTGGCGTAAGCCCCCGTACCACCAGCATTTTTCGACACCACCAGATCAATTCCGTGCTGTTCCATCAGCGCCCGGTCCTCGGCTTCGGTGAAGGGTCCGCGCGACACCAGCACGTGATGCGCGGGAAAGGGCGGCGGGGCACTGGGCGGATCCACCAGCCGCAGCAGGTAGAAATGCTGCGGGTTGGGCGCAAATTCGGCCAGATGCATGCGCCCGACCGCCAGCATGACGCGCGCCACTGGCCGGTCCAGCGCCGCGACAGCGCCCGCGATGTCGGCCACTTGGATCCACCGGTCGCCGCCCTGCGCGACCCACGGTGCCCGCGTCAGCGCAATCAGTGGCACGCCCGCCGCGTCACAGGCCGCGACCGCATTCCGGCTCATCTGTGCGGCAAAGGGATGGGTTGCGTCGATCACGTGGCTGATGCGCTCGGCCAACAGATAGTCAACCAGCCCGGAGACGCCGCCAAAGCCCCCGATA
>CAZRUV010000145.1:0-6902 GCA_964603315.1 uncultured Rhodobacterales bacterium | reverse complement strand
CCGTTACTGACATATTCCGCCGTCTCTTGGTCGTCTTCTATGACAAGCACTTTCATGAGCGCACATTACTGCAAGAGCGGCGCCGCAACACTTCGATAGTGAAACATTGCCAAATTGTAATCTTTCGGCGACGGCGTGGAGACACAGCTTGTCTTACATGGGGCCAAAAGAACCCATTGAGGTGAGCAATGTCTACAGCAGCGGCTGCGGGTCCGCAGGACACCGACAACAGGCGTCCACATTCGGCAAGTCAATCGGTCGGTCTTGATCATCGAATGATCCTTGCGGCTCTGGGCGCGTTGTTTCTTGTGAGGCTTTTGTTCATCTTCTGGTTGCCGTTCACGGATACGACAGAGGCGCGGTACGCAGAAATCGCGCGGAAGATGGTCGAGACTAACAATTGGATCACGCCACAATTCGACTACGGCGTCCCGTTCTGGGGCAAGCCACCGCTTCATACATGGCTATCGGCCATCGGCATGAAACTGTTTGGCGTTGGGCCATTTGGCGCCAGGGCGCTGATCTTCGTCTCCGCTCTCGGCGTTTTGACGACCGTTTTTGCCTGGGCGCAGTTGAAAGCCGACCGGACTGTCGCCCTGGTCGCGGTTCTGGTGTGCGCGACGTCGGTCATGTTTTTCGGGGCGTCCGCCTTTGTCATGACCGACATACCGATGGTGTTGGGCACAACGCTTTCGATGGCAGGTTTTTTCGTTGCCGCAACAACAACTGCACCCAACAGGCTTTGGGGATATCTGTTTTTTGTCGGGTTGGCTGTTGGGATGCTGGCCAAGGGCCCCACCGCGATAGTCCTGACCGGTATCCCCATCTTTTTGTGGCTGCTTATTGGCAACCGTTGGTATCATTTGGCGCGATTACCTTGGGTCGGTGGCCTGATTTTGGCCTTCTTGCTGACCACACCTTGGTACGCCGCGGCGGAGATCAGTACACCCGGGTTCCTCAGGTATTTCATCGTCGGCGAGCATTTCGAACGATTTCTCGTTCCGGGGTGGCAAGGCGACCTTTATGGCAGTGGGCATAAGCAGCCCAAAGGCATGATCTGGCTCTTTGCGATGGGAGTCTTCCTGCCATGGTCAGTGTTTATGGTGGCGCAGTGCGCGCGCGCAAAAGCGGCAATGTCTGCAATGCCGACGGCCAATGACGGCAGGATTTCCTACCTTCTGCTTTGGATCGTCTCACCCATGCTGTTGTTTACGCCGGCCGCAAACATACTGCCGGCGTATGTGCTGCCAGCGGTTCCCGCCTTCTCGTTTCTGGTCGCTACCGTTGTGGTGTCATCGGTCCGGTCCGGTTCAAGGGCGACCTTCTACGGGTTTTGGACCTGTGTGATGGTGTCTGTTGTTTTCTTTGCGACCGTGACCGCCTTGTCCCGAATTTCGCCCGAGACACTCGGTGCCAGGACAATGAAAGGCCTGGTGGAAGAAATCCGTCTGCAAGCGCCGCAGGCATCAATCTCGACTTTCCCCGGACGTATCTATTCGGCCGAATTCTATACGCGGGGCGGTGCGTCAGCAGTGTCAACGGTCGACCAGCTCGATGCGCTGAAATCTGACAGCAAAAGTGACGCCGTGATCGTTGCCAATTCCGCGCTGGACGCCGCAAGGGACATGTTGGGCGACGCGTTTTCCGAGATCGGCACATATCGCAACCACACTGTCCTACTGGAGGTGTCCAGATGATCCAGGTTTCGTCATTTCTCGCAGCTGAAGGCACCTGCAGCCTGCCGGCGGAGCCGGTCCTGTCCTTCGTAATACCGGCCTTCAACGAAGAAGACGGCATCGTCGACGCGTTGCGGAGCATTCACCTTGAAGCGCGCCGGCTTACCACCACGCACGAAATACTCGTCATTGATGACGGCAGTTCTGACGCCACCTGTGAGCGCGCTTGCGCGCTTTGCGTTGAAATGCCCCTCCGGGTCATTCGTCTGTCGCGCAACTTTGGCAAAGAGCAGGCCCTGATGGCCGGTCTTCAGGCTGCAAATGGTCAGGCGGTCGTGACGATTGATGCGGACGGTCAAGAGCCATTGAGTGCCCTGCAACCCATGTTTGACCACTGGAGAAATGGTTATGACATGGCATTTGCCGTGCGCGCGCACAGGCGTGACGAACCACCCACGAAGCGTATTTTCACGCGGCTGTTCTACAAGATACTGAACTTTGGAAATGACGTATCAATTCCGGCGGACGCCCGGGATTTTCGGTTGATGGATCGCAAGGTCGTCGATGCACTCGTGTCACTCACAGAACGCAACCGGTTCATGAAGGGCCTTTACGGCTGGGTCGGATTCAAAAGCATAGCCGTTCCCGTCGAGTTGAAAAACAGAGACCACGGGGCGAGCAAGTTCGGATTTCGCAAGCTTGCGCAATTGGCCCTGACGGGCGTGACAAGTTTTACCGCATGGCCGTTGCGCGTCTGGACCGGGGTCGGCTGCACTGTTGCGGTTGCATCCTTGTTCTACGGCGTGTTCCTCGCGGCGCGTACAATGGTCTTCGGCGCGGACGTGCCGGGTTGGTCAACACTTGCCGTAGGCACACTGTTTCTTGGCGGCGTGCAGTTGATCTCCATCGGCGTTTTGGGAGAGTACATCGCGCGG
This sequence comes from uncultured Rhodobacterales bacterium, assembly GCA_964603315.1. Taxonomy (GTDB): domain Bacteria; phylum Pseudomonadota; class Alphaproteobacteria; order Rhodobacterales; family Rhodobacteraceae; genus Tateyamaria. The sequence continues at coordinate 4,291 of CAZRUV010000145.1, read as the reverse complement.
ATTTTCACTGAGGTGAAGGGCAGACCCGGTTTCATCGTCGAGAACGAATACAACACGGACGTTGCTTCCAAGTGATCAAACAGGCGGCAAGGTTCGGGCTCGTCGGGATAATCGCAACTGCCGTTCATATGATCGTCGGAGCGACCATGATCGCGATCGGGTGGAACCCACTGCTTTCAAACCTTCTCGCTTTTCTGATCGCCTTTGGCGCGAGCTTCGTCGGTCACTTCCGGTATACGTTTCAGGGACAGGCGCATTCACAGGGGCGGGCATTTTATCGCTTCATTGCGGTTGCCGTTGTCGGGTTTTTGGCAAATCAGTCCATCCTCGCCGGTCTGGTTTGGACCACCAACCTGCCGGCCGAGTTGTGTCTGCTGCTCTCGACCGGTGTCGCGGCGGTATCCACGTTCCTGTTGTCGAAACGCTGGGCGTTTGCGTGATGCGATGAGGTCAATGGGCGCGCCGCCGAGGGTTGTACACTGCCGGGCGCCGTTTTGGGTCAAAGCCATGGGACACGGACCCATGTACCACCCAAAGGGCGGACGGTGGCGCCTGATCCGATCTTGAAACGCGCCAATCCCGGTGCGTTGACAGTGTCGACCGAACCAAGGTCGAGCCTTTCCATGCCCCGGTTGGCAAAGTGGTCGCCCGCTTTGGTCAAAACGGCGTTGTGGGCGGCATGTTTTTGCCCGCCGGGACTGATCCAGCCCAAATGGTATGTAGCTGCCCGCCCATGGGCCACGAACAACATTGCGGCCACCGGTTCTGCGCGCAACCGTGCAACAAAGACCGACACGTCCTTGGGTCGTTCGGCCGCGAATGCGTCGAGCACGATGTGCGGCAGGCTTCGGAAGCCCTTGGCGCGCTGCTGCCGGAGGTCCTCGCTCAAAAGCCAAGCATGCCGGTCGGCTTTGTAGGCCTCTCGATGGATAACCAGCGATGCGCGTTCCGCCCGGCGCAGGGCGTTGCGCCACTTGCCTGACATCCGGCGCCTTCGGGCGTCCGACGAACCGACGAGCGAGAGCTCTGCCACAAAGGCCGGACTGTGCGCCTGCACAAATCCCGCGGCGCGCAGCGTCGCGCCATCGCGCCCGTCACTGTTGATGATGCGCAACCCGGAACGGCGCAGGGCCCGTGCGCCATCGGGATCGGGCGCGCCGTGCCAGATCGGACCTCGCATGGAGCAGGTTAGCCCGAAACGGCGAATGGCCTGCACCGGTGCAGCGCCCGGCACGTCGATGGTGCGCATGTTGCATCCCACGCGGCGCAGCGCAGCCGCATAATGCGGGTGCTGTTGCAGCGGCAGACAGGTTTCGTCTTTCATGGCGCATTTTAGGACATCTTAAACCTAATCTGCGGTTAATGGCGTACATGGACCGGGCAAAGACACACAAGAACACTGTTGCGGGGCATTACGCGCCGCCGCCCAAGCCGACGATTGCCGGGGCGGCCATCGTTGCAACGCTGGTCACGGCGCCTGTCGCGCTGGTCGTATTGATCCTGTCGCTGCTGTAGTCTGGGACCCTAGATGCTGCGCGCATAGGCGTTGAACGCGGCAATCTCCTCGACCGATGCGGTTTGTCCCGTGAAACTCAGCAGGTAGTCCGGCACAAGGCGCAGCCGCTCCTCCAGCGGTTCACCCAGCCGCGCGTCCTCATAGCCCAACTGCATGTAGTAGATGACCCGTGCGCGCGCGGTCGCGTTCTGCTCGGCATAGTCGAAGCGCATGAACATGCTCTTGAGGGCCGCGATGCGCAGCGCATCGCTTTCTGCCAGAACCCGCCGAACCGGATCCGACCGGCGCGCCCAGTCGCGCACTGCAAATTCCAGTTGGGGATCGTACAGCGTTGTGTCGATGTTGCAGCGGAATACGTTGCAGCACGCCTCGGTTATGGTCGCGGCAGGCACGTTGGTCTGTGCCACCAGAGCGGCGGTGTTCGTTTCCTGCCAATGTGCCAGCAGCGCATCCAGCAGATCGGTGCGGTTCTTGAAATACCAATAGAAGCTGGAGCGGGAGACCTGCATCCGGGTTGCCAGTTCAGCGACTTTCACGGCCTCGACGCCGCCCGATTTCAGAACGCTGCGGGCGGCGTTCAACCAATCCTGGCGTGTGACCTTGATGTTGCCAACCAGCGGGTCCTTGGCGGGATCGTCCCGGTGCAGCAGCATCAGTTGACAGGCGGGCAGCCACCCGCCTCCGTGCGGCGAGCGATGTACCGGTCGAGCGCCTCCAGCCGATCGCCATTTCCTTGTGGCGGGACGAAGTCGCGCAGGATGCCCTTCCAGATGTCGGTTGCGCGGGTCGTGGCGTCCACGCTGCCACGCTCCGACCAGGTACCGAAATTGGAAAAATCCGCCACAACGGGTTCGTAAAACGCGGTGGCGTACCGCGCCATGGTGTGGCCTGCGCCAAAGAAGTGTCCACCCGGCTGCACTTCTTCCAACGCCTCCAGCGCGATCTCGGCCTCGTCGGCTGGTGTCTCGGCACAAAGCTCGGCGACCATCTGGAGCACTTCGACATCCGTTACCAGTTTTTCGTAGGACACCGTCAGCCCCCCTTCGAGCCAGCCCGCCGCGTGCAGGGTCACGGTCGCCCCTGCCAGCAGACAGCCCCAGGTGCCAAATTGGGTTTCGTTCGCCGCCTGCACATCGCCCAGGTTCGCCGCAGAGCCCGAGGCGCAGCGCCACGGCAATCCGATATGCCGGGCCAGTTGCCCGGCAGCCAGCGACGCCTTGAAGTGTTCCGGCGTGCCAAAGATCGGTGCGCCGGATTTCATGTCCACGTTCGACGTGAACGTGCCGTAGCAGACCGGCGCGCCCGGGTTCACAAGCTGGCCCAGCGTGATTGCTGCCAGCGCCTCTGCATGGCTGAGCGTCATGGCGCCCGCCACGGTGATCGGTGCCATTGCGCCCATCAATGTGAAGGGCGTGATGATCGCCATCTGGCCTGCGCGGGCAAAGTCCATCACGCCAAGGGCCATGGGAATGTCCAGTTGTCGGGGCGAGTTGGTGTTGATGATCGTGTAGCAATGCGCCTGTGCAGCAAATTCCGCGTCCGACAGGCCGCGAAAATCACGCAGCATCTCGAAACTCTCTTCGACCTGCCCCGTCCCGCGCGAATAGATGAACGGCACCTTGTCCGTCAGTTCCATCTGCCCTTTCGTCATCGCGTAGTGGCGCAGGTGGATCGGCACATCCTGCGGCTCGACCAGTGGCGGGATCATGTGCAGCACGTCAAAATGCTGCGTCAGCGTGATCAGTTCGCGAAAGTCCTGTTCCGTGCCGGGCCTGCGCCCGCGCTCCAGATCGGTGGCATGGGGACAGCCTGCACCGGGCTGAAAGATCATCGATCCCAGTTCCATCTGCACGGTGCATTCCGGGTTGCCTGCCACAAGGGGAAAGGACCTTGGCGCGGTTGCCAGCGCGGCTGCAACAGTGTCGCGCCCGATATGGACCATCTCGTCCCTGACGGTTGCGCCTGCCGCCTGAAAAGCCGCGCGCGCCTCGGGCAGCAGAACCTTGATGCCGAGACGCTCCAGCACGTCCAGCGCCGCGTCATGCATCGCCGCGATCCGGTCAGCGGAAAAGACGTCCATCGGCGGGAACGGGTTGCGCAGGTTGCGGTAGTTCACCTCCCGTCTGGCGGCGGGCGGTGCACCCCGCCCGCGCCTGCGTCTGGGTTGGTCAGTCATCCCCGCATCGCCTTGCCTGCCGGGTCATAGGGCGAGGCCGGGATCACACGTGCGGTGCGCTCCACGCCCACCACATGCACCTTCAACGCCGTCCCTTCCGCAGCATAGTCACTGTCCACAAGCGCCATGGCGAGCGATTTCTGCACCGTGTGCCCGTAGCCGCCAGAGGTCACAAACCCCACGCGCCCGTCACCGTTCCATACGGGTTCGTACCCGCTGGCGTCCGCATCGCCTGCGTCGATCTCCAGCGTCGCGAGGCGCTGCGCCGGGCCGTTGCCGTCGCGTTCCGCAGCCGCCGCCGCCTTGCCGACAAAGTCCTTGTCCCAGTCGATCCAGCGGTCCATGCCGGTCATGCCGGGCGTGTAGGCCTGCGTGAATTCCGCCGACCAGATGCCAAAGCTCTTTTCCAGCCGCAGCGACAGCATCGCATTGAAACCATACTCCTGCAGCCCGAATTCCTCGCCCGCATCGAGGAGTTGACGGCGCAGTTTTACATGGTCGCCATACCGGCAGTTGATCTCGTACCCAAGCTCGCCCGCGACAGACATCCGCGCGACCCTCGCGCGCACCATGCCGACGTCATAGTCACCGCAGCCCAT
>CAZRUV010000144.1:0-6932 GCA_964603315.1 uncultured Rhodobacterales bacterium | reverse complement strand
CCGACGATCTGTGGGCGCATCCCGAACATCCCGGTGACGAGGTGGTGGCGGACCTGTGGCAAAGCTATCTGAGCCCGGCATGAGGCCGGAACCGGCCTTTGAAGCGCCCTGGCACGCGCAGCTTTTTGCGCTGACGGTCGCGCTGAACGAAGCGGGGCATTTCGGCTGGACGGATTGGGCCGCGCGGTTTGGCGCGACGCTGAAGCGTCACGGTGCGGACGCGGCGCTGGATGGCGGGGATGACTATTTTTCAGCGTGGCTCGAAACGCTGGAGGGCGTGCTGCGTGACCTTGGTACAGCCGAGGCAGGCGAGATTGTACACCTGACGCAGGCGTGGCGCGCGGCCTATCTGCGCACACCGCATGGCGCGCCGGTTGTTTTGGAGTGATGTCGGGACGGACGTGCGTTGGCTGTGCCAACGACACCCCGCCCGCCATCCCTCATTCGTCGATATCGTCGACGTCGGCCTGACCGGAGAGGCGCCGTCGCACAAGGCTCCAGCTGAGGCCGATGCCGAGCACCAGTGACAGGGCCAGCAGGCCGAGCCACGTGTTGAGGCTGCGGTTGTCGATGTTCAGCAGGCCGAGATCGTAGAGGACCCAGAGGATGGCGCCCACAATCGCGAGGATCAGCGCCATACCGAACGTGCCGATGGATCGCAGCGTGGCGCGCAGGTAGATGATGTAGCCCACGACCAGCAGCAGACCGAACAATACGGCAATGGACAGGTTTTGCGCGCCGTAGTCAAAGACCCAGACCACATAGTTGTATTCGGTTGGATTGTAGGTCGCGGCCAGAAGGCCGAAGGCGCACAGCCAGCGCAGGATAAAGCCCATGATGTCCGTCACCTCTTGTCGTGTCGCGCGTCTGTTCATGGCCGAGGACGTTTTCGGTTGCAAGCGCCGCACCCGGCCGCGGGCATATTTTCGGTCGGGCGCAACTATCGGTTTGCGTCTCGGGTCCGGGTCGCTATACCGGCGCGGGTTTGCAGCGAAAGGGCTTTTCCTATGGCCAACGTGGTGGTTGTCGGCGCGCAGTGGGGCGACGAGGGCAAGGGCAAGATTGTCGACTGGCTGAGCGAGCGCGCGGACGTGATCGCGCGGTTTCAGGGCGGGCACAATGCGGGCCACACGCTGGTCATTGACGGCGCCGTCTACAAGCTGCACGCGCTGCCGTCGGGTGTGGTGCGCGGCGGCAAGTTGTCGGTGATTGGCAATGGCGTTGTTCTGGATCCCTGGCATCTGGTGTCCGAGATCGAGACATTGCGCGCTCAGGGCGTGGAAATCACGCCGGAAACGCTGATGATTGCCGAGAACACACCGCTGATCCTGCCCATTCACGGAGAGTTGGACCGCGCGCGTGAGGCGCAGAATGCGGTGGCGAAAATCGGGACGACGGGGCGTGGGATTGGCCCCGCCTATGAGGACAAGGTGGGGCGCCGCGTCGTGCGGGTGGCGGATCTGGCGGATCAGGCCACGCTGGAATTGCGTGTGGACCGGGCGCTGGTCCACCATGATGCACTGCGTCGCGGTCTTGGGCTGCCGCCCGTTGACCGGGCAGCGCTGCTGGCCAGTCTGGAAGAGGTGGCTCCGGCCATTCTCGAATATGCCGCCCCGGTCTGGAAGGTGATGAACGAGGCACGCAAATCCGGCAAACGGATCCTCTTTGAAGGGGCGCAGGGCGCGCTCCTTGATATCGACTTTGGCACCTATCCGTTTGTGACCTCCTCAAACGTGATTGCCGGGCAGGCGGCGACCGGCGTCGGCATGGGCCCGGGCAGCATCGATTTCGTGCTTGGGATCGTCAAAGCCTATACGACCCGCGTCGGGGAGGGGCCGTTTCCGACCGAGTTGCTGGATGAGGATGGTCAGAGGTTGGGGGAACGTGGCCATGAGTTCGGGACAACCACGGGGCGCAAGCGCCGCTGTGGCTGGTTTGACGCCTGCCTTGTGCGCCAGACCTGCGCCACATCGGGTGTGAACGGAATCTCTCTGACCAAGCTCGACGTGCTGGACGGGTTCGAAACGCTTCGGATCTGTGTCGGCTACGAGTTGGATGGGGTGCGGATGGACTATCTGCCGACTGCAGCAGACAGCCAGGCGCGGTGCACGCCAATCTATGAAGACATGCCGGGGTGGAGCGAATCCACCGAAGGGGCGCGCAGCTGGGCCGACCTGCCGGCCAATGCGATCAAATATGTGCGCCGGGTCGAAGAGTTGATCGATTGCCCGGTCGCGCTACTGTCCACCTCGCCGGAACGGGAGGACACCATCCTGGTCCGTGATCCGTTCGCTGACTGAGGAGTGCCGGAATGGCATTGCGTTACAAGACCCGCAAGCGGCTGGCGCTTCTGATCCTGATTGTGGGCCTGCCGCTTTACATCATGGCGGCGGTCAGTCTTGTGGCACTGATGGACCGACCGTCGATCCTCGTTGAGCTGTTGATCTATGTGGGGCTCGGAATTGTCTGGGCGATCCCGCTGAAGGTCGTTTTCAAGGGGATCGGGCAGCCTGATCCGGACGGCTGAATCGGATGTGGACCGCCGGCAGTCCGGAATTTGACACAAATTCCGGCCCGTTTTCCGTGTCGGAAAACGGCGCGCGCCGACCACAAAGGGCGGCGCATGCCTGCACCGCCCTTGGTCTTGCTGATTATGGGTCTGTTCAGCCTGCGGCGCGTTCGTCCGGGCGGTAACCGATATCGCTGGTGACGGTGAACCGTCCACCCTTGCGCTTTTCGATCTTGCCCGCGCGCAGCAGTTGCCCGAACGAGCGCAGCCCGTCTTCGCGGCTGAAGTCCTCTTTTTCGACCTGACGCACCTTGGTCATCAGTTGTGGGCGCGAGAACTGGTCGTGCCCTTCGACAAAGCTGAGATAGCTGGCCGCCGCTTCAAGTAGGTCAGGCAGGCTGTGCGCGCCCATATCGGCGGCATAGTCGGCAAAGCTGCCATCGGCGCTGTCCTGAGCCGCAGCCCCGTCGCTTTGTGCGATGCGGCGCGGGCGCACGGGACCGGTCGGCGTCGCGCCTTCGATGTCGACCCGTTGTTCCGCCACGAGTTTCAGCGGCGCCGGACGTTCGGCCGAGGGACGCGCGTCCCGACCTGTGCTCGATGCCGACGGGCGACGTGGCACCACGACCGATGCGAGGTCGGAACGGAATGCCCCTTCGTCCTTGATCGTGTCGTCGCCAATGCCGGAATCGGCCTTCTTGGCCAGCACGGCGGCCTTGAGGTGCTGGAACGCGTTGCGGCGGCGAGATCCTTCCGGCTCTTCCATCTGGCTTTCGGCTTCGGCCATCAGGCGCGACACATCCGCGTCGGCCACCTGCTTTTCTTGCGCCTCGTCACCTTCGACGTCGGCTTCGGCCACGGGCGCGTCATCCAGATCAACAGCGCTTTCGGCATCTGCCCCGGGCAATTCGGCGGATACGGCGGCCAGTTCCGCCTGCAATTCCGCTTCGTCCTCTTCGGAGAGGCTCGAACCCGCAACCGGCGTGTCTTTGGCTTCATCCTCATCGGTGATCTCTTCGATCTGGCCTTGTGCGAGGGCGGCGTCGATATCGGCGCGCTTGACCTTGATGATGCGGGCGCGGCGTGGTTTTGGGGCCACGTCTGCAGCTTCGGGCTCGGCATCAGCTTCGCCTGCGTCGTCTTCGGCCGTCGAATTTTCCGCCTCCTCGGCCGCAACTTCAGGCGCGTCGTCCGCGTCAAAGAGGTTGTCTGCGTCGTCCGCGTCACCGGTGTCGATGTCGAGATCTGCGGCCAGCGAGTCTGTTCCGGTGGCTGCGTCCTCCGCAAACTCGGCAACGGCTTCGTCTGAAACGGCGTCCGCCAGATCCGATGCCTCAGCAACGTCGTCCGCCGCGCCGGATTCCAGTTGTGCCAGGATATCGGCGACATCGTCGTCGTCATCCGCGTCCATCACGGTTTCTTCGGCACTGTCCTCGTCCTCGTCGGGCAGGTTGAAGGCGGCCATGGCGTCGGCGAAGCTTTCCTCGACTGCGTCATCGGCAGCATCTTCCTCAAGCTCGGTTTCGACATCGGCATCGGCATCTGTCGATGCGCTGGCGTCGACAAAGGCGTCGGCATGTTCGTCCTCGAACATTTCGACGTCGTCATCGGTTTCCTTGCTCTGGCTGACGACGGCACGGATGCGCTGCAGCTTGGCGGCAATGCTGTCGGGGGCGGGCGGTGTGTCCGGCGCGACCTCATCGGCGGTTGCGATGTCGGCAACGGCCGCGTCGCCGAAGTCTTCTTCCGGGTCCTCGACGGTGCTGTCGGCAAAGAAAGCCTCGGCGCTGTCTTCAGTCGCAACCGGCTCCTCCGCGTCCGCGACCTCCGCCAATGCGTCTTCCGCGTCATCAGACTGGGCGTCTGCTGCCGCCTCATCCGCGGTGTCAGTCGCGTCCAGTGCGGCCGTGACGGAATCGATGTCGATCTCCGCCACTGCGTCCTCGGTCACCTCGGGAGCCCCCTCAGTCGCCTCATCCGCAACGTCCCGGGCCGTGTCCGCCACGATCTCGGGTTCGGCCTGTGCTGCGGGTGCCACAACTTCGGGCGCCGCGGCCGCGACGCTGGCGACGGCCAGTGCGGCAGGTGTCGCGCCAACTTCGGGCTCTGCGCTCAGGACAATGCGGCCTTCCTGTTCGCGTGCCGCGACGCGGCGGGAAATCTCGCGCTCCGCAATGCGGGCCAGCATCTCGGCATCCGGTTGGGGCGGTTCGGCCCCGAAATACCTGTCATCGGCAGCCAAATCGCGGAAATATTCCGCGATTGCCTTCATGGTGCCAAAGCTGTCGTCAAATCCCTCCAACGTGCACGAAAAGGTGCCGTAAGAAACTGTCAAAATCTTATTATTCGTCATCATCGGTTGCTCGTCCTATGCCGATTTGCGACAGTGGTCATAGTGGACAACTACGGACCAAAGCGGCCCGAATCTGTGCCGGGTACGGTATCATTTTGTGGCGACATTGTGATTTGTTTCCCAAAAATGCATTAAAGCAAGATGACCACAAGCATTGTTCACAGTTTGGAACCCGTTACCCTCGTGGGCGGGGGCAATGCTTCGGAAAAAGCGGTATTGGACACGGTTTCGAAAGCGCCGATTTGCGTCGCGGCCGATGGTGGCGCGGACATTGCGCTGCGGGCGGGGGTCGATCTGACGGCGGTGATCGGCGATTTCGACAGCCTGCCGGCCAAGCTGCGCCACGCGCTGCCGCCCGACAGGCTGCACCATATCCCGGAACAGAACAGCACCGATTTTGACAAGGCGCTGCGCAACATCTCGGCGCCCCTGGTATTGGCGGTGGGCTTTACCGGCGCGCGGCTCGATCACCAGCTTGCCGCGCTTTATGTCTTGACCAAATACCCGGAACGGCCTTGCATCCTGATCGGCGAGGCGGAACTGACCTTTCTCTGCCCCCCAAGGCTGGCTTTGCCGACCAAGGCGGGAGATGTGGTTTCCCTGTTTCCGCTGGGGCCGGTTTCGGGACGGTCCGAGGGGCTGAAATGGCCGATTGACGGGCTGACATTCGGGCCGTTGACCCAGATCGGGACGTCGAATGCCGCCCTCGGCCCCATCGCACTCGACGTGGACGCGCCGCATATGCTGGCCATGGTGCCGCTGACCCAGTTGGACGCCGTCATGCAGGCGCTGGTGTCTGCGCCTCCATCCGCGCGATGGCCCGCTCGCGCAGAACGATATAGAGACCCGCAGCAATCGTGACGACGATCCCGGCCAGGGCAAGGCCGTTGGGAAAGTCTGAAAACACGATGAGGCCGATGATCGTGGCGACCGGAATTTCCAGATATTGCATCGGGGCCAGCGTGGCAGACGGCGCATAGCGCAGCGACCATGTCATGAGCAGGTGCGCCAGCGACCCCAAGAGGCCGATGGCCAAGAGCAGCGACCATTCGGTGGGCGTCGGTGTCTTGTAGGTCAGCGCGAAAACCCCGCTCGATTGGGTCATCAGCAACAACGGTCCCATGATTGCAACCGCCATGACACCGCTGACGGCTTGCAATCCGATGGGATCCGTTTCCTTCGCAATCTGGCGGGTGACCAGCATGAAGACCGAAAAGTTGACTGCAACCACCAGAGGCAGCAACGCAGGCCAGCCCACTTCGACAAAGCTGGGCTGAACCACCATGAGCGTGCCGATGAACCCGACCACACAGGCCCAGAGACGGCGCCCGCCAACCTCTTCGCCCAGAACGAACTTGCCCAGAAGCAGCATCAGGAAAGGCATGACAAAGGCGATGGCAACGGCGTCTGCCAGCGGCAGGTATTGCAGGGCTGAGAACATGGCGCCGATACCAAAAATATGCAGGACGGTGCGCAAAAACGTCAGCCGCAGCACGCGGCCTTTCATGCGCCACATCCGCCGGGTGGCCCAGACAAGCGGGATCAGCACCAGCGCCTGCACGGCAAAGCGGATGAACAGCAACTGGCCCAGAGGGACGGACTGACCCAGAAGCTTTGCCACCGCGTCCCCCATCGGGGCCACGATGCAAAACCCCAGCATGAGGATCACACCCAGAAGCGGTTTGTCTTGAGCCATGGGCGCACGCTAGCGAAGAGGCCAGCTTTGGCAATATTGCAATACGAGCGAACTGACGCTTATAAGCGTCAATTGCGCGCCTTCACGCCGAAAAACAGTGTCAGCGCCCAGGGTCAGGACCCATTGATCCTGTACCGACAGTTTGACAGATTTTGCGTGTGAATAGGACCATCTGAGCAGAAATAGTGGTTCTATTTCAATCAGTTGGGACGCACCTTGTGCGGAAAATCCGTCAAACCCTTCGGGCGTCACTTTCACTTCAATTCAGCGGCACGGGCCGTTTGGACATAGAACCACTATGACCTGCACGTCCCAAACCCCTGAATTATTGTGAAATTGGCGCTGACGGCACAGGCGCAACGGATCCTGACCCT
>CAZRUV010000143.1:0-6991 GCA_964603315.1 uncultured Rhodobacterales bacterium | reverse complement strand
AAGACGGTCAGTTCGACATCATCAGTCAGACCGAAGAGGTGCCGGGCGACGCATGGACCGACTTCCTGCCGGAAAGCGCTGTGCTGAAGTCCGACTGGGCCGAACTGGGTTGCGGTATGTACAACACCGAAACCAGCACCTGCGTGCAGATCAAGTCGAACTACTAAGTCAACATGGGGATGGGCAAATTGCCCATCCCGCTCCCAGCGGCATCCGGCGGATTCCTCCCTCACCTTCGGATGCCGTTTTCTCCCTCAGACACTGCGAGCCACTTGATGACCTGGATCACGCGTCTTTTTCTGCTGCTCGTCCTGCTGATCCCGATCCGGGCCGATGCACAGGATATGAACGCTCCGATTCAGGCGCTCTTGCAGACCCATGGCGAGATCATCGCCAAGTCGTCGCGCAAGACCATTGGCCCCGCGATCGACGCACTTGCCTCAAGCGGCATGAGCGAAGCGCAAGTTGTTTTGCAGCGCTGGCAGGACAAGGAGATGTGGTTCGAGAAGGACACAAATGCCTTTGTGTTCGCCGAAGAAATCGAGAACCGCCAACTCCGCCTCTTTGACATCTCCAGCGGCGCCGAAATCGGCACCGCCGAGAAAAAGGCCTACAAACAGCTCAAACCCAATTCCGGAATCCGCGGCATGATCGCCGCCGCTTTGGTGCAGTTCCAGCTGTCTGACCCGGATCCGAATGTGCGCACCACCGCACTTGACGCCATCGAACGGGATGCGGAAGCCTCGCATCTTGTGGCCCTGCGCGCCGCCATCGAGGGCGAGCCCGACATCCAGATCAAGGCGCGCAAGGCGCGGTTGGAACGGTTGCTCACGATCCGCTTTGACGAAGACGACGATATCCGCATCGCCGCCATCGAAGGCTTTACCGGAGACCTTGGCGTGGACGTGCGCGCCGCGTTGAACCCGCTGGTTGTCACCCGTGTCAGCTATGCCGACACCGCACCGGACGGGGCGACGGTCATCAAACCCGGGACAGATGCACTGAGTGTGGCGGCGGCCTATGACCTGCTGGTCAGCGCCGGTGACGCGCCAGAACGTATCGACGCCGATGCCATCCGCCAGACCCTCATCGCCAACATTGACGGAGAGACCGTCGCCGGTATCCAGATCGTAACACTCGACAGTGACGCCGCGCGCCTTGAGGCCTATGCCGCCCTCGCCCGTGACGGTGCCGCAGATCCGTTGGTCACGGATGAAACGGTCAGTGCCGCCCTGAACGCGGTCACGTTCTTCGAGGTCTTTGTCGGCGCGCCACCCCGCGTCGCGGCCGCGGCACAGACAGCGCTGAACGATATCGAGGCCGCCGTCGCACTCAACCAGACCGCCGATCTGGCCCTCGACGCGCTCAGCCTCGCCTCGATCTACTTTCTCGCGGCGATCGGCCTTGCCATCACCTTCGGCGTGATGGGCGTGATCAACATGGCGCATGGCGAGTTCATCATGATGGGCGCCTATACCGGCTACGTGGTGCAACTGTTTGTGCCCGATTACACGCTGTCGATCCTGCTGGCGATCCCGCTGGCCTTTGCGGTCACATTCGGCGCCGGTGTCGCGATGGAGCGGCTTGTCATACGCTGGCTCTACCACCGCCCGCTGGAAACGCTGCTGGCGACCTTCGGCATCTCGATTGCCCTGCAGCAACTGGCCAAGAACATCTTCGGCACACAGGCCCGCCCGCTCACGGCCCCGGGCTGGCTCGACGGGTCCTGGGTGATCAACGATATCGTGTCGATCAGCTATATCCGTATCGCGATCTTCGTGCTGGCGCTTCTGTTCCTCGCGCTCTTCCTCTTCGTGATGAACCGCACGCGGCTGGGGCTCGAGGTGCGGGCTGTCACGCAAAACCCCCGCATGGCGGCCTCCATGGGTATCAACCCTGACCGGATCAACATGCTTACCTTCGGCTTCGGTTCGGGGATAGCGGGGATCGCGGGTGTCGCCATCGGCCTTTATGCCAAGGTCACCTCCGAAATGGGCGCCGACTACATTGTCCAGTCGTTCATGACAGTAGTCGTGGGCGGCGTTGGCAACATCTGGGGCACACTGCTTGGTGCCACGATGGTCGGCACCCTGCAAAAGGGCATCGAGTGGCTCAACCCCTCGAACACGCTCGCGGCCCAAACCTACATGATCCTCTTCATCATCCTCTTCATCCAGTTCCGGCCCAAGGGCATCATCGCCCTCAAAGGCCGCGCGGCGGAGGCCTGACATGACCGACACCGCACCGTCCTCTCTACCGAAATACTCCGGAGGTGCGGGGGCAAAGCCCCCGCGTCCGGCGACGCCGTCAGGCGGCGCAAGACCTTTCGTCGCGCGCCACCCGTCGGTGCTGATCTTCATCGCCTGCCTCGCCCTCTTCACCCTAGGCGTGACCATCCTCGCCGAAGGCTTCGGCATCGGCGTCATTTCCACGAGCTTTGTCAAAACGCTCGGCAAGACGCTCTGCCTCTGCCTCGTCGCACTCGCCATGGACCTTGTCTGGGGCTACACGGGCATTCTGTCCCTCGGGCACATGGCCTTTTTCGGCATCGGCGGCTACGCCATCGGCATGTGGCTGATGTACGCCCGGACCGAGATCATCGTGGCCCAGAGCCTTGCCCAGGCGCCGCTGCCCCCGACACCGCAGGAAATTTCCGACGGCATCGCGACACAGATCTTCGGCGTGGTGGGTGCGTCAGAATTCCCGCCCATCTGGGCCTTCGCCCACTCGCTGCCCCTGCAACTGGCCGCCGTGGTCCTCGTACCCGGCCTCATCGCTCTGCTCTTCGGCTGGCTGGCGTTTCGCAGCCGTGTCACCGGCGTGTACCTGTCGATCCTGACCCAGGCCATGACGCTGGCGCTTTCGCTCTACCTTTTCCAGAACGACAGCGGGCTCAGGGGCAACAACGGCCTCTCGGGTCTGCAGAACCTGCCCGGCCTCGACGACACCCCGCAAAGCATCGTGTCGATGTGGTTCCTCTGGGCCTCTGCCGCCGCTCTGGGGCTCGGCTATGTCTTTTGTGCCTGGATCGTGTCGGGCAAGTTCGGCTCCGTCCTGCGGGCCATCCGGGACGATGAAGCACGCGTCCGGTTCCTCGGTTACTCGGTCGAAGCCTACAAGCTCTTCATCTTCACCATCACCGCGATCATTGCCGGTATTGCAGGCGCGCTCTACTACCCCCAGGCGGGTATCATCAACCCTGCCGAAATCGCGCCCATCGCGTCGATCTATCTTGCCGTCTGGGTCGCCATCGGCGGGCGCGGGCGCCTTTACGGCGCCGTTATCGGGGCCGCATTCGTGTCACTCCTGTCCACATGGTTCACCGGCGGACAAGCGCCCGACATCAACTTGGGCTTCTATACCATCCAGTGGGTCGACTGGTGGACGATCCTGCTGGGGCTCAGCTTCGTTGCCGTCACCCTCTTTGCGCCCAAAGGCATCGGCGGGCTCTTCGACCTGTGGTCTCATCGCAGCGAAGAGGGACGCAGCCCGGAGGGCAAGGACGGATGAGCCAGCTTCTCGAGGTCTCCGGCGTGTCCGTCTCATTTGACGGGTTCAAGGCCATCAACAACCTCTCGTTTCAGATCGGTCACGCCGAAATGCGCGCGGTTATCGGCCCCAACGGGGCGGGCAAGACCACCTTCATGGACATCATCACCGGCAAGACCAAGCCGGACGTGGGTACCGTGCTCTGGGGCGACAAATCCCAGTCGCTCCTCGCCATGTCGGAATCGCAGATCGCGCAGGCAGGCGTGGGTCGCAAATTCCAGCGGCCCACCGTCTTCGAAGATCAAACCGTCGCCGACAATCTCATGCTCGCGCTGAAGAAAAGCCGCGGTCCGTTCTCCGTGCTGCGCTTCAAAGCCTCCGCCGCGGACCACGCCAAGGTTGTCGATCTGGCCCACGAGATCGGGCTCGAAGCCGCCCTGCCGCGCAAGGCCGGAGAGTTGAGCCACGGCCAGAAACAGTGGCTTGAAATCGGCATGCTCCTCGCACAGGACCCGCAGCTTCTCCTAGTCGACGAACCAGCCGCCGGCATGACCCCCGCCGAACGCGAACACACCACAGAACTTCTGGTCGAGGCCGCCAAAACCCGTGCCGTCGTCGTGGTCGAGCACGACATGGAATTCGTGCGTCGCCTCGACTGCAAGGTCACCGTCCTGCACGAAGGGTCCGTCCTCGCCGAAGGCTCGCTTGATCACGTGACCGCAGACGAAAAAGTCATCGAGGTGTATCTTGGCCGCTGACCTTCTGAAACTCGACAACCTCACGCTCCACTACAGCGGCAGCCGGATCCTGAACGGGGTCGCCATGCGCGCCGCCAGGGGCGAGGTGACCTGCGTCATGGGCACCAACGGTGTGGGCAAGACCTCGCTCCTCAAGGCGATCTCCGGCACGCATCCGCGCTCGGGCGGGACCTACACGCTGGATGGCGAAGAGATCGGCAAGGCCTCCGCCCACGCGCTGGCCCAAAAGGGGGTCGCCTACGTGCCACAGGGGCGCGAAATCTTCCCCTTTCTGACGGTGCGCGAAAACCTCGAGACCGGGTTCGCCTGCCTGCCGCGCGATCAGCGCCACGTGCCGGACGAGATCTTCGATCTCTTCCCGATCCTCAAGGAATTCCTGAGCCGTCGCGGCGGCGACCTGTCGGGCGGGCAACAACAACAGCTTGCTATTGCACGCGCCCTGATCACGCGGCCCAAGCTCCTTTTGCTTGATGAACCCACCGAAGGCATCCAGCCCAACATCATCAAGCAAATCGGTGAAGTGATCAAACAATTGCGGGAACGCGGCGACATGGCCATCGTGCTGGTCGAGCAATTCTTTGACTTTGCCTTCGACCTCGGGGACCGGTTTCTGGTGCTGGAGCGCGGGGCCGAGAAACTGTCGGGCCGCGCGGGCGAGATCGCGCGCGACACCTTGCACGCCGCCGTGTCGGTCTAGCGCGACAAGACTGACGCCCAGGTCAGCGACGCTGCTGCGTTCACGTCACGCCATCCAAATCCAGCTTCGGCGGGTCCGCGTCGTCCACCGCCACACGCGCCTCCCGTAAAAACGTGACGGCTTCCGCCACGGCATCCGCGTCCAGACCCAACCCGGCAAAGCCCTCCATCACCACCGCGTGCGCCCGTTTCAGCACCGCGCGGCCCTTGTCCTCCAGCGCGAGCACAACGCGGCGCTCGTCCTCTTCGGCCCTTTGCCGCGAAATCAGCCCGAAGGACGCCATCTTTTTCAAGAGCGGCGACAGCGTGTTCGGCTCCACCGCCGCGCGCGCCGAAAGCTCCGATACCGTCAGCGGCCCGGCCTCTTCCAGCGCCGTCAGGATCACGAATTTCGGATAGGTCAGGCCGGTTTCGCTGAACGCCGCCTGATAAAACCGCCCGAATGCGCGGTTCAACGCATAGGTGTTGAAACACAGCAGGCCGATCAGCGCGTTGGTGTCATGCGAATGTGTCATGGCGGTTTCACGCTAATGCCTTCCCTTCGTGTTGGAAAGTCTTGACTCCCTGTTATTTCGTATACGATTGTTTCGTATACGATGTAAAAGGGAGAAACACCATGCCCACCCTCACCCGCCGCGCCTTTGGCACCGGCCTGATCGCCGCCCCGGTGCTTGCAACAGCCTCCCCCGTCCTTGCCGCCGCGCACGCATCCCCCAAGGCCGCCCCCGCCATGTTCGACGCGCCCCTCGGGCGCTACCGGATCACGGCCCTGTTCGACGGCATGGCAGGGCTGCAAAAGGGGTTCTTCTTTGGCCCCGATCAGTCGGCCATCGATAGCGCCCTTGCCGCGGGCGGTATCACCGGCGACGCAATGCCCGCGCCCGTCTCGGCCTATGTCCTGCAATCCGACGATCGGACGATCCTCATAGATGCGGGCATGGGCGAAGTGGACATTCTCGGGCCCGGTTTTGGCCGCATCACGGACGGGCTCGCGGCCATGGGACTTGGCGCGGAGGACGTCGACACCATCATCGTGACCCACGCGCACCCCGATCACATCGGCGGGTTGTTGAGCGGCGGTGCCCCTGCCTTTGCCAACGCCGAAGTCGTGATCTCGGAGCCGGAGTTCGGGTTTTGGGGGGATGCGGCGATCATGGCGCAGGCACCGGAAGACGCGCAGGGCCTGTTCCAACTCGCCCAGGGCGCATTTGCCGCCTATGCCGACCGCATGCGCCCCGTGGCCGGTGGCACCGAGGTCGCGCCGGGCATCACCCTCGAACTGGCGCCGGGTCACACACCGGGCCACGCGGTGTTGGCCATTGATGGCGGCGACCGACAGCTGATGATGGTGGCCGACGCCCTTCACTCGTCCGTCCTGCAAACCGCCCTGCCCGACACGGGCTTTGGCTTTGACGTGGACGCCGCCCAGGCTGCGGCCTCTCGCCGGGCGCTCTTTGACCGGGTGTCGGCCGACAACATGCTGATTGCAGGGACGCACCTGCCGTTTCCGGGCTTTGGGCGCATCGTTGTTTCCGGGGATGCCTACGCCTACGTCCCGGCAAGCTGGATGTAAGCGCAAATGGGGCCACCGCCCGCGGTGGCCCCACCCACACCACAGATTGCGCCCCCTGCGTGATGTCACCGGCTTGCGCAAGCCGCCCCGCCCGGCACAAATGCCCGGACAGACAACCAGGACGCAGCCCATGACCACCGACATCTTTGCCCTGCCCGGCCAGTTCTATCGCGGCAACCTGCACACGCACTCGACCCGGTCCGACGGCGCATTGGAGCCGGGCGAGGTGTGCCGACGCTACCAGGCAGAGGGCTATGAGTTCATCGCGCTCACCGACCATTTCGTGGGGACATTCGACTATCCCATCGTGGACACGACACCCTTCCGGCGCGACGGCTTTACCACACTGCTCGGGGCCGAACTGCATTCCGGCGCGATGGAAAACGGAGACCTCTGGCACATCCTCGCGGTCGGCCTGCCGCCAGACTTTGCGCCCCCGAATGCCCCGACGCTGACACCGGTGCCCGATCAGGAA
>CAZRUV010000142.1:0-7067 GCA_964603315.1 uncultured Rhodobacterales bacterium | reverse complement strand
TTTGGGGCATCTGCAGCGCATCAGATTGTGCCGCCGGTAGCCAGATCTCGAAACAGGCACCGCCTTCGTCCCGGTTGCGCGCGCGGATCAAACCACCGGCCCCCTGGATAAGCGTTTGCGAGATCGACAGGCCCAGCCCCGTGCCCTCGGCCTGCTTGGTTGTGTAAAACGGGGCAAAGACGTCGTCGACACGTTCCGGCCTGATCCCCGGACCCGTGTCCGTCACAAAAACGCACACACCTGCAACGCCGTCACGGTCCGCATCTGTCGTGCGTAGTGTCAGCGTGCCGACGCCCGCCATGGCCTGCACCGCGTTCATGATCAGGTTGATCAACACCTGCTGCATCTCACCGGGGTCAATACGCACCTCCTGTTCCGCCTCCAGATGCGTTTCGACAACGATGTCCGATTGCGAGATCTCATGATTGACCAGCACCAGACAGTCAGTGATCACCGGCCCCAACGGCACCGTCTGTTCGAGATCCGCAAACTCTCCCGGCCGCGCAAAGCGCAGCAGCTTGCCCACGATGGTCTGAATGCGGGCAATCTGCCGGTCGACCAGTCCGAGTTCCGTCCGGATACTGTCACCCTGATCGCCCAGACTGTCCCGGATCACGTCCATGTTGCCCTGGATCACGGCCACGGGATTGTTGATCTCGTGTGCGACACCTGCCGTGATCTCACCGATGGAGGCGAGCTTTTCGCTCATCACCAGCTGGCGGAACGTCTCTTCGAGCTTTTCGTTGGCCTTTTGCAATTCGGCGGTGCGTTGATCGACGCGAATGTTCAGCTCTTCATCGCGTTCCTGCACCCGGTCCAGCAGGTCATCGAGGTGGCGCGCCACCTCGCCGATTTCACCCGATCCGCCATGATCCCCGTTGCGCGCCGACAGGTTGCCTCGCTGCACAAGTGCCATGATGTTGGTCATCCGCTCGAGCGGGGCAAAGATCCCCTTGGCCAGCCGCAGGAACACCGGCGCAGAGATCAGCAAGACCACCACAAAAGCGGCGAGGATGGCCAGAAAGGCGTTGCGCTTGGCAGTGGTGAACGGTTCTTCGAGGAAGCCGACATAGAGCATGCCCACATAGGTACCGAAACTGTCCGTCAGCGGCAGGTAGCCCGAGATATACCAGTCATTCACGACAAAGGCACGATCAAGCCATGTCTTCCCCTGCCCCAGCACCTGCCCGCGCACCGCCGCAGAAACGCGGGTGCCAAGCGCGCGCACGTCCTCGAAAAGACGCACATTGGTCGACACCCGCACATCATCCAGAAACAGCGTCGCGGTGCCTTGCCGCGATCCGCCCGCCGCGGCGTCCTGGTAGACCAGCGCGTTGATCGTATCGATGAAACCCAGATTGCGGTTCAACAGGATCCCGCCCACCAGCACCCCGTCACGCCCCGGCAACGTCACCGGTGTCGCCGAATGGATCACCATGCCGCGATCCTCGACGGTGCGGTCCGTGGGTACGGCAGCCTCCGTCTCGATCAGCGGCAGGCGCGCGCGTTCGGCCAGATCCGCGGAAATCGCCGCCAGCGCCGCGCTCGGGAAAAGATCAATCTCGGTCCGCCCCTGCCCCGCTGCCGCACTCGTGATCACGGGCCATTGGTCGGTCACTGCGTCCTGCGGCAGGTAATAGAGAAAATCGAGCGCAAGGGCCGCGCGCTTGTCCTCGAAAAATGCGGGCAATGCGTCGTCCGAGGCCCGGGCAAATTCGACGGACCCCGCCACTGCCTGCAAGTCGTCCCCGGTCTCGACCATGAGCCGCGACAGGTACTGCTCCGCGATGCGCAGGTCGCTTTCCACATTGGCGATCAGCACCTCGTCATAATCCGCCGTCCACCGCGTCATGCCCAGAAACAAGAGCAGCGGCATCAGCACGACCATCGGCGCAAGCGCGAGGATCAGCAGACGAAGGCGAACGGAGTTCATGGCCCCACGCTATAGCAGCGGGTTGTTTTCCGCAAAGCTCCGGAAAAAGGCGAGATAGGCCCGATCGGCGTCACGCGGTGCGTCCTTGCCCGCGGCCCACGCGCGCCACTCCTTTTCCACATGGTAGATGTCATAGCCCGGATGGCGCAGTCGCGCGGTCTCGTAGGTTTCGGTGCGCAGCGCGGGGCCCGACGCCTCCAGCCAGGCCGGCCGGGGTTTGAGGTCTTGGGTGGTGCCCTCCATCCGCGCGCGGCGGCCAACCTTGGAAAAGGACAGTTCGCGCTCGGTCTCCGCTGTCCCTGCCCCGTCCTTGCGCCACCACCTGAGCTCAACATGGGTCACCCGCCGACCCGTCTTGATCGGCGCAATTTCCACCACGTAATCCGACAGCATGTTCACTTCGGCGACCGCCGGGTCAATCGCCCGCAGCTTGAGGTTTGACCACGAGGTCAGCTTGCCCTTGGGCACACCCAGCACGCCACGCAGATCATCCAGCGCGAATTTCTCCGATGACCGGTAACGCAGGTTGCCCCGCTTCTGGATCATCTCGTACAGCGTCAGGGCATATTTCGAGCTCAGCGCGAACATCACCTCACGCTGGAGGCGCGCAAAGACGGTGCTGTCCTTGATGATCTTGCGCAAACGCTGCGGGATCTCGTATTCGAGGACCCCGTCCCGGCGCGTCGTCTCGATATTGCCGCCCAGCAGCTGCACCCGCTCGATGGCGTCCTGCCCGTCATGAGTGACCTTGACCTTGACGATGGCACTCATCAGCCGCTCAACCGACTCCCCTACCCTGTCATTGGAATTGTGCGAGCCGCGCAGATCCGCCTTGGCGATCACGTGGGTCACGGGCTTCTCGATCGCGTCCCACGCGTTTTCCAGCAACTGATTGTAGATGCGCCTGTCGGCCAGCGTCAGGGGCGTGACCTCGACAAGGTCCACCAACTCGCCCGGCTTGACCAGACTTTGCGCATTTGGCCGGGCGTCGATCGTCCGGTAGGATTGGGTTGGGCGCTTTGCCATGCTGCTCTTCTCTTACCTCTGACGGGCAATGTGACGTAAGAATACCAGTCGTGGCGATATCCGTCCACGAAAACAGAGGCACCCAATTTGTAAGGTTAGAGGGCAGGAGTTGAATCGGGTGGGGCGACAAGTGATTCGAATTACCACCGAAAATCAATGGTCTGAGTCGGCGACCGGATTCACCCGATATGTAAGGAAACGAGCCCACCCAAGACGTAAGCCTTCCCACCCCGGCATGTAGGATTTCGCGCCCCCATATGTACGCCGTCCCGCCCCAGAATGTAAGCGTGAAACGATTTTTAGTATAAAAATCATATTGATACGCCGCGCGAACACGGAACATTATGAATTCTGAATAGAGTCGTTTCTTGATATTGGTTTTTTGGGATTTCGCGCGATATGGCGACCTGCAAGGGCCCCTCATCCGTACAAATTGGGTTCACTCCGGAAAATTGCACTGTAAGCTTTGAAACAACGCGATCCGGATACGCAGTTTCCGGCCAAAATTACTCTACCCCACAATTTCCGCTTTTTTCGACGATCTGCCCCAAAGTTTGCACTTGAGGCAAGCGCCCACACCCGTCATGATTCGCTCCAGAGTTCCCGAAGAGGTCCCAATGGAGCAGTCTGCCCTTCCCCCCGTCTCGCTTGAAGAGCTGGACAAACTGGCCACACGCGCCTCCACCGTGATCGACCGTTTGCGCGACAGGCTCTACGCACCAGGCGCGCAGAAAACGCTCGATCTGCGGTTCAATGTCAAACGGGCCGCCGACATGGTCGGACGCAGTGACAAGCTGATCCGTGACGCCGAGGCGGACGGTCGCCTGCCGATGCCGGAAAAAGACCCTAACACAGGGCGTCGCACCGGGTATTCCCTGTCCGACGTCAACCGGATGCGGCAGGTGTTTGGCACCCTGCCCCACCGTGCGCCGTCAGACCCGGCGATGGTGCTGGCCATCCAGAACTTCAAGGGCGGCGTCGGCAAGTCGACCATGGTCTGCCATTTTGCCCAGCACCTTGCCTTGCGGGGCTACCGGGTCTGTGTCGTGGATTGCGACAGCCAGGCCAGCACCACCTCCGTCTTTGGTCTGAACCCGGACGTCGATGTCGATGAGGAGGAAGACACGCTCTACCCCTTCTTCCGCCATGGCGGCCCGCAGGACCTCAGCTATGCCTTGCGTGCCACCTATTGGCCCAACATCGCGCTGATCCCCGCCAATCTCGGGCTCTACGACGCGGAATACGAATTTGCCGCCCGGATGGCGCGCGAACAGGTGTTCGTGCTCGACCGCCTGCGCCACGGGCTCGAGACGATCAAGGACCGGTTTGACGTCATCCTGCTCGACCCGCCCCCTGCCCTCGGCATGCTGTCCCTGTCGGTGTTGCGTGCGGCGGACGCGCTGGTGATCCCTGCCCCGCCCAACAACATCGATTTCGGCTCTACTGCGCACTTTCTGAAGATGCTGGGTGCCACCCTCAACGAACTCGCCCGGCATGGGGGCGCGCGCGATTATGCTTTCGTTAAGATCCTCGCAACCAAGATGAACGACAGCAAATCGGCACATATGGCAATCAAACGGATGATGGACGCGGTGTTCCCCCTCGACATGTTGCAATCCGTCCTCAAGGACAGCGCAGAGATTGACAACGCGGCCGCCAATCTGAGCACCGTCTATGAACTCACCGGGCCCGCTACCCGTACCGAAACCCACAAACGGTGCCGCGCCTATCTCGACGCCGTGTGTCGCGAGATCGAGGTGCTGATCCGCAAAACCTGGCCCAGCCATCACGCGGGCCTGCGCAAGGAGGGCCTGCTATGACCCGGAAACATGACGCGATCTTTGACGATGTGTTAAGCGATCTGGACAGCGCGCCTGACGCGTCCGATCGCGCAGGCGCGCGTTTCCTCAAGCGCACCACTGCCATCAGCGACCGGCTGGCTGGCGAGGTCGAGGAAAAGACCCTGCGTTGGGTCGATCCGGCCCGCTGTCGCATGTGGGACCGGCACAATCGCGACTACGCCCTGCTGACCGAAGACAATTGCCGCGATCTGATCGACGGCATCCGCAGCCAGGGCCAGCAGGAGTTTCCTGCGATCGTGCGGCCCGTGGAAGACGCGGATTACGACTACGAGGTTATCTGCGGCGCACGTCGACACTTTGCCGTCTCATGGCTGCGCGCCAACAACTACACGCAGTTCAAATACCTGATCGAAGCACGCCAGATTAGCGACGAAGAGGCGTTTCGCCTTGCTGACATCGAAAACCGCGACCGGGAGGACATCTCGGATTACGAACGTGCGCTCGACTATGCCGATGCCGTTGCGCGCTACTATGGCGGCAAGCAAAAGGCGATGGCGGCCCGGCTCGAGGTCAGTCAGCCCTGGCTCTCGCGCTATCTGCAACTGGCGAAGCTGCCCCAGACCATTGTCGACGCCTTCCCCAACATCCGCGAGATTCGCGAGCGCAATGCGCGCGAGTTGAAGCCCCTTCTCGCGCAGCCCGACACGTCGCGCGCGGTCCTTGAAGAGGCCCGTGCCATCGGGCGCGATCAGGCGCAGGCGCGCGCCGGGCGGGGTGCGTTTGTCGATGCGGGGACAGTCATGCGGCGGCTCACACGCGCAGCGCGACCCGTCCAGCCCAAGCCCGAAGCGGACGGTCACATCTACCGCCGCAGCGCGCATGACAAGGGTATTTCGGTTGTTCAAAAGGGTCGCAAGGTGCACATCGAATTCGAGGCTGGCCAGTCCCGCGCGCAACTGGAAGGGGCCTTTGCGGCCTATCTCAAAGCGACATTTGACGGCTGAAATCCAGACAATTGCCCACGGGCAATTTTTCCCCCAAGGCGCGGAGATTGCCCATGGGCAATTTTTCTGCCGGACAATCTGACCACTGCCTGCACGGCCGCGGACGGCCTTTGACGACAAGGTGACACCGCAGAAGATCGGGGCTGGTATCCCCCCGCAAAACCGTCCAGTTTCAGGAAAAACACGCAATGGGAGGATCGGCCATCGTCGATCTGTGGGAGGGTCTGCGCCACGCCTTTTGGCTGGTTGTCACGCTGGACGCCGAGCTGGCAGAGATTGCCCTGCGCTCGCTCCGCGTGACCCTGACCGCGCTGGTCATCGCCTGCGCGATCGCCCTGCCCCTTGCGGCCCTTCTCGCCGTGCGCCGGTTTCGCTGGCGGCGCGCGACGATTGCGCTGCTCAATGCTTTGATGGGTTTGCCCCCGGTTGTTGTGGGCCTGATCGTCTACATCTTTCTGTCGCGCTCGGGGCCTTTCGGGGCGCTCGGCCTGCTCTTTACGCCCACGGCTATGATCGTGGCCCAGGTCATCATCATCGTGCCGCTGATCGCGTCGATCGCGCACCAGTCCCTGCGCGAGTTGTGGGCCGAATATCACGACCTCCTGATTTCGATGAACGTCACCCAGATGCAAAAGATGCGCACGCTGCTCTGGGATGCGCGGCGGGCATTGCTGACCGCGGCGCTTGCGGGCTTTGGGCGTGGGATCGGCGAGGTGGGCGCCATCATGATCGTGGGCGGCAACATCGACAATCTCACGCGGGTTCTGACGACCGCCATTGCGCTGGAAACCGGGCGTGGCGAGTTCGCATTGGCGCTGGCCCTCGGGTTTGTCCTGATCGCGCTGGCGCTTGGCGTCAACCTGATGATCCACTGGATCGGCCAGACGGAACGGGACAGCCGATGGTGACCGAGCTTTTTCCACTGAACCTGCAAGGCGCGGAAACGTCCCGCCGGGGCAAGCGTCTGGTCGGCCCGGTTGACCTCACGCTGGACGGGCAGGGGCTGTGCGTCGTCATGGGTCCGAACGGGTCGGGCAAGACCACGCTATTGCGCCTGATGCACGGGGCGGCGCGGCTGACAAAGGGGTCGGTCGACTGGGCCTGTGACATGGACACAGCGCGCCAGCATCAGGCGTTTGTCTTTCAGCGTCCCGTGGTCTTGCGCCGCACGGTCGAGGAAAACCTGACCTATCCGTTGCGCCTGCGGCGTGCGTCACGCAAAGAGGCGCGGGCGGCCGCGCACATGTGGGCCGAGCGTGTCGGTCTTGGCCCGTATCTGAGCCGCCGCGCGATGGTGCTGTC
>CAZRUV010000141.1:0-7074 GCA_964603315.1 uncultured Rhodobacterales bacterium | reverse complement strand
ATAATAATATCTTGATCGGATCGGATCGGCTTGGGATGGTTCTGGGCTTACCCTGGACCCAGCTCTTCTGTCTCGCGTTGTTCATCCACAGCCCCAAACGGGAAGGAGATGGATTCAAGTATTCCTGTTAGGAATCCAGAGACAAAGGAGGAATGTCCCAAACCTGAGAAGAATGTCCGCAAGGACAAAGAAGGAAGTCCTAGACAAACCCCAGCTGGTCAGGGAATAAAGTCTGACATGAACCCTGACCAATATGGGAAAAGGGTTAAATATGCTACAAATATAGCTTCTCCAATGTGCCAGCCAGCTTCTCTAAAAGATGGCCCTGCTCTCACATATTCTCCAAAATCCATTTTGAGAGAAAGTAGATACACAAGAAATTGATTATAATCTCTTCTTTACCAGGAATTACCAGGTTATGAGCAGATTCGACTCGATCGCATCGCCTCATTATCGGTTTCCTCGATCGATCTCTGTTCCACTTCGCGCCTATCCTCTGCCATCGTCTCCTCCTCTTTCGACTCGCCAGCGGCTGTTCGCGGTGCCGCCATGGTGACCCGTTCTTCTCCTGCTGATGGGGGGCCCGTCGACAGTCAGTCATCAGGAAAATCCTGGTTGTTTCCCTCCACTCTTCAGGAGTTCTCCATATTCAAGCCGAAAACTCGAGCCAATCGCAGCAACGACACAGCGGCTGCCTCCCAAGAGCCACTCCTCCGCTGTCCTGAACCAGAGCCTCCGTCTCTGGACGACATGGATTCGGCAATCGCCAGAATCAAAGCCCTCGAAGTCCAACTTAAGCGTGTCCAGGACCCCACCGACATTCCCCACATCGAGCAAGGGTACACCCCTGCTGTTACCACCACGCCCTCCCCAAGACAAGCTACAATGTCTCGTCAAGCCCGTACTTGTCCAGAACGCAAACGATCACCTTGGAAGGTCCCCAAGGACACTAGCCCGTATCCCTCGATGATTACGGCAAACACTATCGATGCCGCCGAGCTTCCTGTTCCTACGGACTTGGACCTCAAATCCACAGAATGTCTGGTCCTGTCTCCTGCAGGAGACCCAGTAATTGTCCCACGTATGTGTGGCGATGTCCCTCACCCATACTTGAGTGGTTTCAAGGGCACTGATCGCTGCCATGAGCAATCCAAACCAGGCTTTTATGCCGTCCCATGGGGATGGAATCGTGGCATCAAGAAAGATTGGGCCGTTGCGTGGGCCAATACTGTGGGATACAGTCAGCATGTGGGAAAGGGTTGGGGTAAAACCGCTGCCAGCACTAAACGTTTCAAAGACCCCGCCCAAGCTGCTGAATATTTGGCCGAACATCCTCTTCCCACCGGATTCCAGTCACCAACTCATCCCGGGATCACCGTGCCACACATCCCGGGCCCATTCAATGCCCAGGCTTGGCACAATCCTCCCTTCCCCGAAGATGAGGACGACTCCACGTTTCACGATACCTTGGGAGATGACGGTGAAACGCTCTTCGGCGATGACCTGGTCGAAGTCCGTCGCACTCTCCATCCCAATGAACCTGTGGGCCAAGCTCCTACCGCGCATCCAGTTCCATCTACCATTCAAGTGGCTCGGGCTGATCATAGTCAAGCCATCGCCATCCTCCGACAACTTGACAAGGACCCGACTCCCTCAAATATCCGACTCATCGAACAACAATTGGGGGGTCCCAAACCCCTCGAACCTACTCTGGACGATGGAACTGTCAGCACCGATGCCAAAGAACAAAAAGAAAATAACCGCCTCCGATACAAGCACTCTGACTTTCCGAAATTCCCAAAAGATCACCGGGATCCCACGGCCTATGACCGATGGCGTCAAACCCTTTTCCACCAACTCCATATTCCTTGGTGGCAATATGATGGCCGCAATATCTGTGACCTCACTGAAACCCCATCTGATCCAATCGGGGCTTCCATATCCCAGGCGTTGCTGTACCATCTCACCACATCCATCCATGCCAGCAACAATCCCGTTGCCGTCGGCCTCCTCAGTACGCTGTGCCACGACTCCAATCCCCACAATGGCATTGAGTTACTTGTCGCCCTCGACCATGATGCCCGCCAACGCACCAGTGCTGCCCTCTTGCAGGATTACGGTGACTGGCAAGCTCTTACCCACAAGAACAAGGAACACATTGTCACCCTCCGTGCACGTCTCAAGAATGCCCGTGACCGATTGGCCCGGAACAAGTACATTGTCTCCGACTTTCAGTTTCGTGTGAAACTCTACCACTCTGTTATGTCCGGTCCCTACGGATCTTATCTCCTCTCTCTCTCCACTGACCTCGACATGGGCCGGTTGGACCTTCTGGAAATTACCACTGATGCCCTGTATTCTCAAATCTATGAGTTGTTCATGGCCAAGTGTTTTGATGGGACCCGCCTTCTCCCCGGGAAACCATTGGTCTCTGCTCGACGTGTTGGTGATGGGGGGAACACAGAGTCACCTCACACAAACGGAGACACGGACCCCACAAATGTCCATTCGCTACACCGGAAATATGCATGCATATTCTGTCGCATTCTGCGAATGAAGAAACCATTCCCCGATGGTTTTCATTACACGCCTGCTTGCCCCCAGATCAAAGCTTGTGGTTTCACCATGAACTGGACCTCTCAAGACGACACGGTCCGTCCCAAGAGTCGCAAAACCACAACCAAACTCAAAGAACCCCCTCCACCTACAGAGAAAGAACGGACGAAGAGCACCCAACGCTCAGAAACTCCATCCATCTCTCGTGGTTGGGCCGACACTGACGATGAAGCATCCCAATCGTCTAAATCTAGCACACAATCATCCACCTACTCATCCTCTCCTGTAGGACGTAGAGTCACTGCTTGGTGCCGTCGCACATCCAAATCCACTCCTCGTCTTCCCAAGCGGCAGCTATGCCCCGATTCCGGCGCCACAAGCGATATGTTCTGGGATCGCCTTCTCTTTACCAACTACCGAGTCGTCCACAACCAATATGTAGAACTGGGTGATGGACATCCTACCAAAATTTGTGGCATTGGCGATGTGGAGCTCTCCATTAATGGCCACCAAATCAAACTGGCAAATTGTCTACACGTCCCCGATTTGGACGTTCATCTGCTTGCAATCCGTTTACATCGCCGACGTGGACAAGGTTGTTCATTCGTGTGTGATCATTCCGGTATGTTTTTGACCTTTCCCTCATTCACCATCGAGGTAGATGACTCCACTGACACCCTTATTCCCATTGGTTGCCGAGACCCCCACCTCGAATTGGACTATGATCAAACGGCCGATATCTCGGAACAAATCCACATAGAAGAACCATCCAGCAACCACACCCTGCGAAGATGTCACCAAATGTGGACCCGTCACACGGTCCTGACCAATCGTCAAGGTATTTTCGCCCGTGCAGTTAAGACACGTCAAATGGCCAAGCAGACATCCACCAATGTCCCCAGACGCGAAACAATGTCCAAACCGTCACAAGAGACATCTCCAACTCATCCTGGACAAGACACTACTGCATCGCCTCCTACCGTCTACTCTACTGACCCAGCTCCATCCAATGTCCCCCGAAGAGTCACTGCCCAGGAGTTGCACAAACTCTTTGGAAATAGGAAACTCCGTGACTACTCCATCTTTGAAGAACTCGGCACCGGCATCAAATTAGAATCTGTCGTGGATGAAATGCCTACCGCCGGTGACTTGGTGAACTCTACCAAGCGTCGCCGAGGCAAAGGTCAAACACGACCTCGCCGCAAACTCGACCTAGTTGGTATGGACATTGGATATGGCGATGAAACAAGTCCTGGTGGCTACAAATATGTGCTCAGTCTCATCGATTCGTGCACTCGTCACTGTTTTGTCTACGGTCTCAGAGGCGTCACTGGGAAAGATATTGA
The DNA here is from genome assembly GCA_964603315.1 of uncultured Rhodobacterales bacterium. Classification (GTDB taxonomy): domain Bacteria; phylum Pseudomonadota; class Alphaproteobacteria; order Rhodobacterales; family Rhodobacteraceae; genus Tateyamaria. The sequence goes on along the minus strand of CAZRUV010000141.1, from coordinate 3,172 downwards.
AGAAGCTCTCTATTCATTCATCATTGATGCAGGTGGTATCCCAAAGCGCATCCGTTGCGATTTCGACACCCGATTTGTCAAAGGCGCAGCCCTCCGATTCATGCGACAATACCGCATCAAACTCGAATCTGCGGCCCCAGGGCGACAATCCAGTAACGGCCTCGTAGAGTCTCATTGGAAATCCGCCTGTCGTATGGCACGTGCTTTTCTAATTGAATCCAATCTACCTAAGCGGTTCTGGTTCTGGGCCATTAGAGAGGCCTACCACCGCATGAATATGTTACCAATTCAAACACAATCCGCCACGTCGGAACGGCCTGCCAAATTCAGCACCCCCATGGAACTCTTCTATGGCACCAAACCCGACTACCGTGTCTTATTTCCTTTTGGGTGTGTGGGTTATTTCCATCGCGACCACGATGGCCCGCGGAAACGGACCCAATTTGAGTCCCAAACACTGGCTGGGATTGCTGTTGGCCGCAGTGAATTTACCAATGGAATGATCTTCTACAACCCTCACCTTCGAGACTTTTGTGTGTCCACCGACTACACCCTGGACACTTCACGCAGTCTTGGACATGCTTTTCCTTCCCTCTGTTACGATGGGGGGTTCCAACTATCACTATTCAATGGTCGTATCAATGGCAAGGAAGCATATCCACCAGGAACACGGGTACAAGCTCTCGTGGGGGGCATTGCCACTCCTGGAATAGTCACCAAGTGCCCCACTAAACGAAATCAATACTATTGCATCGAACTCGTCCATGGCAATGAGACTGTCGATGTCGATCCGGAAGAAGTATGGGGGGCCAATCAGACCCCATCAGCTGACTCCATTCCTCCATGGGACGAACCCCTATACGAACCGCCATTGGCTCCCTCTTGGTTGCAACCACATTCTCCTGTCCGTCTATCCATTGATGGAGAATCCTTACTCGAAGGCGAACTAGTCCTTGATACGGACAGTGAATGGCAGTTTCAAGCCCGCCATCCTGATCCTACCACCAACTTGCGAACGATGGTGCCCCTTCCTGATCTGCCTAATACTTGGCGTCAACGCTTGATTGAAGGGACTTTACAACTCGGCTGGCATGAAGCCCCAAATAAAGCTTGGCAAACCATCACTCAATTCGCTCGCTTCGTCTCCGCCGCCGAACTGCAAAACACTCTGGCGCCTCCTACACTCAGCCACGTCTCTCGCTTATGCAATCAGGACCGTCAAATCTGGCTACGCGCTTACGATGAAGAATATGATGGGCTTCGTGACCTTGACACATACGAAGTCATCACAGAGGAGCAATATGCATACTACAAATCCAAGGGCTACGCTGCCATCCCTACCATGAATCTCTTCGTTGTCAAACCTGATGCATTCGGCAATCCATATCGGGCCAAAAGTCGAATAGTAGTACTGGGCAATCTGGAGAGGAAAACTTGGACCAAGGATGATCGATATGCACCGGTTCTCCAACAGGAAAGTGCCAGGTTGTTGGTGTCTATTGCAGTCGACCAAGCCCGCAAACTAAAACAAGGAGACTGCAAGAACGCCTTTTGCCAACCATCTCTACCACCCGAGGAATGCACCATCATCACACCACCCAAAGGATGCCCCAGGAGTCGTCCTGGGACGTATTGGAAGCTCAAGAAGACTCTATATGGACTCGCACGATCACCCAAACACTGGTACGAGACATTCTCGGCCGTCTTGGACAAAATGGGGTTCACCAAGTGTGGCAACGACCCATGCCTTCGAGTATACACACATCCAGTCTACGGTAGACTCTTCGTTGGGATCTATGTGGACGATTTCATTTACGTTGGAAGTACAGACCAACTGGAATTACGATTCGAACAGGAATTGGCCCGCCACCTAACGGTGGATTTCATGGGGGTGGTAGACTACTTCCTTGGATGTCGCTATGTCTGGTATATTGACCCCATCCTTGGCCTATGCTGCCACATTTCCCAACCGGGCTTCATCGAACAATTACTGGAAAAGTTCAATATGAACGAATGCAACCCTGTGAAAACTCCTTACCGCTCAGGCTTTCCAATTGATCGTATCCCTAAAGACCAAATTGATCCATCGGACAAACAGAATCAAGTCAGACAATATCAGTCGTTCATGGGGGGAATGGTGTGGTTGAGCATAAACACTCGACCAGATCTCAGTGTGTCAACAAGTCTCCTCTCGCAATTTCAAGTCAACCCCAGCGAGGGACATTGGGAAGCCTGCAAGTATGTAATGCGCTACCTCAAAGGCACCATCGCTCACGGCATTCGATTCTGCCAATACCCACAGGAAACAGGTCTATATGGGCAAGTTGCCTGGCCCGTACCAGACGAAGAAAACAATGTCATTGCCATCACCGACTCATGTTGGGGTCCACAGGACGCATCAAAGCCTCTCCCCGAATCTGAAGAAACTCGAATCGTCACTTCCTATGAGGTCAAATCAATTCAAGGAGGCATGCTCATCCGCAATGGTGGACCCATCTGGTGGAAGGCAAATCGTGAAGATCTCACCAGCCGATCCTCCTGTGAAGCAGAGGTCAAGGCCATCGACTTGGCCACCAAAGAGACATGTCATCTCCGGCACCTTCTCCACGATCTGGGACTTACTACCAATGCTCCCATTCCAATCTACAATGATAATAAAGGGGCAGTGCAGTGGAGCGAACACGGAGCGGTCACTAAGAAACTTCGGCACCTAAACATTCGCGAACTAGCCGTCATGGATTCTGTAAGGGCCAAGGAGATTCGGGTATTCCACATCCCTGGCAAAAGCAACTGGGCAGACATACTCACAAAGGAAGATAAAGATGACGCCCACTTCCTGAGCATCCAAGAATGTCTAGTACCCGCAGCTCCCGTCCTGGGGGGTGTTAGGAATCCAGAGACAAAGGAGGAATGTCCCAAACCTGAGAAGAATGTCCGCAAGGACAAAGAAGGAAGTCCTAGACAAACCCCAGCTGGTCAGGGAATAAAGTCTGACATGAACCCTGACCAATATGGGAAAAGGGTTAAATATGCTACAAATATAGCTTCTCCAATGTGCCAGCCAGCTTCTCTAAAAGATGGCCCTGCTCTCACATATTCTCCAAAATCCATTTTGAGAGAAAGTAGATACACAAGAAATTGATTATAATCTCTTCTTTACCAGGAATTACCA
>CAZRUV010000140.1:0-7091 GCA_964603315.1 uncultured Rhodobacterales bacterium | reverse complement strand
CTACATCGAAAAATACCTCACCACGCCGCGCCATATCGAAATTCAGGTGTTCGGCGACGGCAAGGGCCGCGCGGTGCATCTGGGCGAACGGGACTGTTCGCTGCAACGCCGCCACCAGAAAGTGTTCGAAGAGGCCCCCGGCCCCTGCATCACCCCCGAGGAACGCGCCGAGATCGGGCGCGTCTGTGCCGAAGCCGTGGCCAAGATCAACTACATCGGCGCTGGCACCATCGAGTTCCTCTACGAAAACGGCGAGTTCTACTTCATCGAGATGAACACCCGCCTGCAGGTTGAACACCCGGTGACCGAGGCAATCTTTGGCGTAGATCTGGTGCGCGAACAGATCCGCGTCGCGTCAGGTCTCGACATGTCTTTCCAGCAGGAGGACCTGACGATCAACGGCCACGCGATCGAAGTCCGCCTCAACGCGGAGAAACTGCCGACGTTTGCGCCCTCCCCCGGCACAATCACCCAATACCACGCGCCCGGAGGTCTGGGTGTGCGCATGGATTCCGCGCTCTATGATGGCTACCGCATCCCGCCATATTACGACAGCCTCATCGGGAAACTGGTCGTGCATGGGCGCGACCGGTCCGAAGCATTGGCGCGGCTGAACCGCGCTTTGGGTGAGTTGATCATCGACGGCATCGACACAACCGTGCCCCTGTTCCATGAACTTCTCGCGGAAAAGGACATCCACACGGGTGACTACAACATTCACTGGCTCGAAAAGTGGCTGGAGGCGCAGGGCAGCTGACGCCGATGCACCTTTTACGTCTCTTGGCAAAGCGGTAGGCTGACGCCAGGCGCGCAGCTCACCTGCGGGCTGGACACGGAACATGGACGATCCTGCGCTGACCCCGGAACTTCTGCTGCAAGGCTATGCCGCTGGCATCTTTCCCATGGCGGAAGGGCGCGACGATGCCGATCTGTTCTGGGTGGATCCACAACGGCGTGGCGTGTTGCCCTTGCACGGGTTCCACATGTCTCGGTCGCTTGCGCGCGCGATGCGACGCAGTGACTGGCACGTGGCGCTGAACCACGACTTTGCGGGCGTGCTCGACGGATGCGCGGACCGCGTTGACACATGGATCAACGACGAGTTGCGCAGCCTCTACATCGACCTGCATCTGCAAGGCGATGCCCATTCCATCGAGATTTGGGAGGGTGCTGCGCTGGTTGGCGGGGTCTATGGCGTTGTGCTGGGGGCGGCGTTCTTTGGCGAAAGCATGTTCTCGCGTCGCACCAACGCCTCCAAGATGGCGCTGGCCTCGGCTGTGCATCATCTGGCAAGTGGCGGGTTCACCCTCTTTGACACGCAATTCATGACGGCCCATCTCGCCAGCCTTGGCGGGATCGAAATCACACGTGCCGCCTACCGCCAACAGCTTGCCAGGGCGCTGGAGCGTGAAGCCGTGTTCCTGCCGGTGCCACCAACGCTTCAGGAGGTCGTGCAGCGCATGACCCAGATGTCATAGCGCGCGTGTTCCATCGGGTTGAGCGCGGGTGCCGAGGCGACCATCCACCCCGAAAATATCGGGCTCTCGCGGCCCACTTCGGTGATTTGCAGCCCCGCATATGCGTTGCCCGACGGGTTGCCCGCCGGATACCGGCATTCGGTCAGCGTGATCGTCAACCGCTCGAATTGAACGGTGCGCCCCGCGGGCAGTTCAATGTCGACAACCTCGCCGCTGAATTTGTCGAGACCGCGCAGGACGGCCCCGCTGGCATTCTCCGTGGCGACCTGCGCCTGTGCCATACCAGCCGCCAGGATCAGGGCGCCAAGCAGCACGCGCAGCATCAGCCCTCTTCTCCGCCCGAGACAAATCGCAGCAACAGGGAAATCAGGCTGACCGAGCCTTGCGTGTCGGTAATCTCGTCACCGTCGGCAAAATAGAACGGCGAACCACCCGGTACGATCTCGACAAAGTTGCCGCCCAGCAGCCCTTCGGAACTGATCACGATGGCGCTGTCATCCGGCACCTGGGTGTCCGCATTCACTGTGACGGTTGTATCGGCGCGATACGTCTCGGGGTTCAGGGTCACGCCGGTGACCGTGCCGACCTTGACACCGGCAAGGCGCACATCCGTGCCGACACTTACCCCCTCAATGCTGCGAAAACTGGCCGTCAGGGCATAATCATCGCTGCCCCCATCGCCCAGCCCCGCGACCTGCGCACCATAGACACCAAACGCAATCGCGGCCGCCAGAACGGCACCGCCCACGAGGACTTCGGTTGTATTCTCAGCCATGATCCGCCGCCCCTATTCCGGGCTCCATGCTTCGTAGTCGGACCGGTCAGCGGGTTTCGCCTGCCGGATCGAACCCGCGGGCGCATAGGCCATGGCCGTACCTGTCAGGTTCGGCTGATGCGGTTTTTGCCAGTCCTTGTGCACAAGGGGCTTTTCCGTCGGTGGCGCGTCCCAGGTGCGATGCAACCAGCCGTGCCAATCCGGGTCAATCCGGCTTGCCTCGGCCTCGCCATTGAACACCACCCAACGCTTGGCATCGTCCCGTGTGCGATAGAACACGTTGCCCTGACTGTCCTCGCCCACACGCTCGCCCTTGCGCCAGGTAAAGATCTGCGTGTTCAGCGTCTGACCGTTCCACCACGTCACCGCGCGCAACATTGTACTGAGAATGCCCATCGGCGCCTCCTTGCTCTTGTCTCTGTATATGGAGAACTCCGCGCCAGCCGTCCAGTGGCCGGGGTGACGCAGAGGGCTGCATCTGCGCGGAATTGCCAGAATGTGTTGGCGGCACCGCACTCGACCGCCTATGATCCCGGGAAAACGCGATAAGCCTGAGGCGCAGACGATGGCAAAGCCCAAACCAGATCACGCCGCCCTGTGTCACGGGGTCAAGGTGCCCGCGTCGCCCTTTCTGAACGAAAAGCGCGTCCGGCGCATGGCCGAGGGCAAATATGAGGGCGAGGAAATTCGCGGCGCGCTCGAGGTCATTCGCCCGGGCGACCGCGTGCTGGAGATGGGCGCCGGTCTGGGCGTCGTCGGTGCTGTTATTGCGAAACATGCGCAGCCCGAGGCGGTGCTGTCCTTTGAGGCGAACCCGAACCTGATCCCGCATATCAACGCGCTCTATCAGTTGAATGACCTTCAGGACCGGATCGAAGTGCGCCATCAGGTGGTCATGGCTGCGCCCGAACCGCCCGAACATGTGACGTTTCACCTGCGCACGTCCTTTCTGGGCTCGTCCCTGATCGATCAGGAAAAGCGCCGCACAACCGGCGTGGATGTTCCCACCGTGTCCTATGATGCCGTGATCGACGCCTTTCGCCCTGATGTGCTGGTCATGGATATTGAAGGCGGCGAACAGGACTTTCTGCGTCATGCCGATCTGCGCGGGGTTCGGGCCATCATCATCGAATTTCACCCCGGCGTTTACGGCAAATCCGGCGCGCATGACTGCAAGACGATCCTGCAAAAGGCAGGCTTTGCCAAACGCAAGGATGTCTCCACCCGTTTTGTCTGGGCCGCGACGCGGCCGGACTGGCAGGCCCATCAAGACGCGTCATGGCCACGCCCCGGCTTTGGCTGGTCGCACCGGTGCGAGACCTTTGCCAAGGCCGTGATCAAACCGACCGAGGGCGACAGCCTCATCGGACCCGCCGGTGTGCAAACCGAGGATGGCGCGGACGTGCCCATCGCCGCACACTGGCGCAACACGCGCCGCGTGACCATGCCGTTTGATCCGCCGGTCAAACCTAAGCCATTGAAAGGGCGTTGGCTTTGGGGTGGCGTGCTGTACTGGAACTTCGCCCATTTCGTTGCGGAATCGCTGGGGCGCCTTTGGGCCATTGACGCGGCCGGACCGCTCGACGGCATCCTGTTTGTGCCGCGCCGCAGTGGTGACCGCACGTCGCTTCTGTCCTTTCAGACAGGCGTGTTCGAGGCCATGGGCATCGACCTGCCCATCATCGTCGCGGATGATTCAACGCAAGTGGACGCGTTGATTGTTCCGGGACAGGGCTTTGGCCTTGGGGCCATCACGGATGGCACACCCGCCTTCCGGTCATTCATGACCGACCGGTTCGGCGCAGACATCAAAGCCGATGGCCCCGAACGCCTCTACATCTCTCGCAGCCAATTGTCCGCAAACCGCGGCGGCCTGCTGGGCGAAACACTCCTCGAAGAGCGTCTGCGCGACGAGGGTTACGAGATCTTCAGCCCAGAGGCGCACAGCGTCGCCACGCAGATCGCGCGCTACAAGGCAGCACGTCAGGTCGTGTCCTGCGACGGCTCCGCCCTGCACATGCTCGCCTTTTGCGGCCGTTCCGATCAGGAGGTCGCCATGATTGTCCGTCGCAAGTCGGCCGCCACCGCGCTCATCGCGCGCCACATCACGCAATTCACCGGGCGCGCGCCCCTGTCGATCAACTGCCTGCGTGCCGAGTGGCAGCACCCGGGTTCCAGACGCGCGCGGACTGTTGTGGGGGAACCGGACATGGCGGCCTTGCAGGACGCGCTGCGCGAGGGCGGTTTTGTGTCCGGCAAAACACCTTGGCCAGCGCTCACCCCGGAATACATCCGCGAAGCGCTCGGCCCGCGCTATCAGGTCGCGGCCTGAGGCCTGTAGGCCGTGACCTCGATCTCGATCCGGTATTTCGGGTCGATGAGCCCGCATTCGATCATGGTGGCGGCGGGCGGGTTGGCCCCGAATGTTTTTGTCAAAATGGGCCAGCAAGGTTCAAACTCGTGCCGGTCCGGCAGCATGTAGGTGACACGCACCACATCCGCCCAATCCGCACCGGCTTCGGTCAGTGCCGCACGGATGATGCGCAGCGCGTCTTGGCATTGGGCGACGACACCGTCGCCCTGCCCCACAGTGCCTGCGACATGCACCCAGTCGCCGGCGACCACGGCCCGGCAATAGCCGATCCTGGGCTCGAACGCTCCACCTGAATGAATGCGCGTTATGGTCATCGCGATCTCCTTTCTGCACTGGCGAGCGAAGAAAAGCGAGGCGCGGATCAACCGTCAATGCGCAGAGACATGTGCGCCCAGTGCATCAACCGCATGGGTCCACCCGGCTTCGATCTCGCTCATCATCTCGGGACCGGCAAAGTTGGCGATATGCACGGTCGCGCGCAACTGCGTGCCGTCCGCGTCCGCACCAAGTTCAAAGGTGGCAAAGCTGGTGGCCAGCACCTCCCCTTCGGCGCTGAGGGTTTCGGTGTAGATCAGACGTGTCGGGGCCTCCATCACCACCCAGTCCGTTGCCACGTCCACATATGGGTTTTCGCGTGGACCAACCCGGGACAGTTCCCGCCCACCCGGTGTCGGCGGGTCCTGATCGGCGATCAGCACAACCGAAGCGGTGTCCGGCGGCCCCCACGCCATGCGGTCTTGGGGTGAAATCAGCGCCTCGAAGACGCGGCCCGGGGCAGCGTTGATCTGGCGGTCAAATTGCAGTTGTCCAAACGCACCGTTCATTGCTTGGTTTCCTTTTCCGTTGCTTCAAGATGTGCAGCCAGCCGATCCAGCTTGCCCGACCAGTGGTCGCGCGCACGCGCCAGCCATTGCTCCGCCGGGGCCAGAGCCTGCGCGCGCAATTGGCAGGTGCGCACGCGCCCTTCCTTGTGGGTGGTGATGACACCGGCCCCTTCCAGCTTGTCCACGTGTTTGAGAAAGCTGGGCAGCGCCATGTCATGGGGTGCGGCCAGCGTTGACACCGGTTGCGGGCCGCTCAGCAAGGCATCAATCACTGCGCGCCGGGTGGGGTCCGCCAGGGCCGCAAAGAGCGGCGTCAGGCTATCTGTCTGATTGTTATCCATGTGGCTAAGTAACATGAACACAACCAGCGCGCCACACTAAACTTAGCCGAAAGGCTAATTATTTACTTCAAAAAAAAGGGCGAGCACATGCCCGCCCAACTTAATTCTTTATTTTCTAAGCCTTAGCCTGCGCTTGCCGGTTCTTTCTCGGCATCGGCATAGATCATCAGCGGTGCCGCGTCAGAGGTTACAGCCTCTTCATTCACCACAACTTCGGTCACCTGTTCCAGCCCCGGCAGGTCGAACATGGTGTCCAGAAGGATGTCTTCGAGAATCGACCGCAAGCCCCGCGCACCGGTCTTTCGCTCAATCGCCCGCTTGGCAATCGCCTGCAGCGCATCGTCGGTAAAGGTCAGGTCGGTGTCTTCCAGTTCGAACAGGCGCTGGTACTGCTTGACGAGCGCGTTCTTGGGCGCGGTCAGGATCGTCACCAGCGCGTCCTCATCCAGATCTTCGAGCGTCGCCAGAACCGGCAGACGTCCGACGAATTCCGGGATCAGGCCGAACTTCAGCAGATCCTCGGGCTCCAGATCGGTAAAGATCTCGCCCACGCCGCGCGCATCATTGTCCCGCACATCGGCACCAAAGCCCATGGCCGACCCCTTGCCGCGCTGCGCGATGATCTTGTCGAGACCGGCAAACGCACCGCCGCAGATAAAGAGGATGTTCGTGGTATCCACCTGCAGGAATTCCTGCTGCGGATGCTTGCGCCCGCCTTGCGGCGGAACCGAAGCGACGGTGCCTTCCATCAGCTTCAGCAGCGCTTGCTGCACACCCTCGCCCGACACGTCGCGCGTGATCGAGGGGTTTTCGGATTTGCGCGTAATCTTGTCGACCTCGTCGATATAGACGATGCCGCGCTGCGCGCGCTCCACATTGTATTCGGAGGCCTGCAACAGCTTCAGAATGATGTTTTCGACATCCTCGCCCACATAACCCGCTTCGGTCAGCGTGGTCGCATCTGCCATCGTGAACGGTACGTCCAGAATGCGCGCCAGCGTCTGCGCCAGCAGCGTCTTGCCGCAGCCCGTTGGGCCGATCAGCAGGATGTTGGATTTCGCAAGCTCGATATCCCCGCCCTTCTGGGCATGGTTGAGGCGCTTGTAGTGGTTGTGCACCGCGACCGACAGCACACGTTTGGCCGTGGCCTGACCGATCACATAATCATCAAGCACACTGCAAATGTCCTTGGGCGTCGGCACGCCGTCGGTTGCCTTGAGACCGCTGGCCTTCGTCTCTTCCCGGATGATGTCCATGCACAGTTCGACACACTCATCGCAGATGAAAACAGTCGGGCCC
>CAZRUV010000139.1:0-7356 GCA_964603315.1 uncultured Rhodobacterales bacterium | reverse complement strand
CCCTATTAGAGAAAACTCAAATCATTGGTACTGAAACTGGGGGCTAGACAGGCGCGATCGACCTGGACGCCGGTGGGACCGAGCCGCAATACCGGACGGGCTTCGAGATTTTCGCAGCGGATACTCCGGCAGATGTAATCGATCAGCTGCTGGTGGCGACGTCCGGTGAACTGGCGGAGAATGGCGGCGTCTGGAAAATCCGGCTCGGCGGCCCTGGTCTGCCGGTCTATTTCTTCACGGATGACGATGTGATCCTGGACCAACCGGAGGAATTCACCCCCTTTCGCGCCGAACAGGAACCCTTCAACGCCGTGCAGGCGACCCACCCTGATCCGGCGACACTCTGGCAGCCGCGGGACGCCCCTGCCCGCTTCACGGCCGAGTTTGCCCTGGCCGATCCGGCGCAACGCCGCGTCGCCAGCCTCGATCTCGGGGCCTGCCCTTTCCCCAATCAGGTGCAGCGGGTCATGCGGGCTTATGTCGAGGAAGAGCAGCGCCTTGTGCGCCATGTCCTGTCCCTGCCCCAGGACGCGCTCTTGCTGGAGCAGCTCGACGTCGTGTCATGGACATCTGCCCGCCGCCAATACAGCGCCAAAGCCTTCGAGATTGCCCGCGCGGTCGATCCTTTGGTCATGGGCAAGCCCCGCTTCACCCTGAAAGAACGAGACCCGGCAGACAGCGCCTGGATCACCGATTACGAACTGCCCGTAGGCATTCCGGACAGTGGTCCCGTCTCCGTGCCTGTCCAATTCGTCGAAGGTTTCGCGGTGTCGGCAATCGCCATCGAGGACGCCGCCGGAAACGACGCGCGCCCCGGTCTGGAAATGACCTGGACAGGCATGGCCGGGGATCTGACGGGCATCCAGTTTGAGATCGAGGCCGCAGACGGATCGACCATCCTCACGGTGTCGTCGATCGACACGGAGAGCGGCGTCTACCGGCAGGCCGAAGCGATCTTGCCAAACAAGGACTATCAGGTGCGCGCCAAGTTTCTGGCGAGCCGCCCGACCGCCTTCAGTGCATGGATGCCGGTGACGTCTCTCGATCTGAAAATTCAGCCCGGAGACCTCGACGAACCGAGTTTCGAAGTGGCGGGCCTTTCGGTCTTTGGCGGTGCGCTTCAGAGCGACAACTTCGTGACCGGACAATCCGGCTGGCGCATCGGCCAGGATGGATCGATGGAGGTGCAGAGCCTTGTTACGCGCGACTGGATTGTCGAAGGAGCGCTTTCGGATGGTGCTGACATCGAAGGTGCGGGCGGCACGCATGCACCAACTGGAACAGTTGTTCTGGCCGCCCCGATCGGAGAGATGCGCCCCAGCCAGTTGTGGCACTTCACATTCAGCGGGTCGATCCGCTCTGGTGGCGTCAGGTGGGAAAATGGCGGCACAAACTCCCAAGGCGACACCATATTCTACAGGTACACCTACGGTATCACCCTGCTGCTGCAATATCGCGGCATGGTTGGTGGCGTCTGGGAAGACTGGATAACGGCTTACTCATCGGGTTTTTACACTGGCGGGTGGACAGAAGTTTCTGTCGTTCAACACCTGTTGGGCGACTACGAAAACGCAGAAATTCGCGCGCTCATCTATGAAAGCGACACCCTCACGGCAAACAGCAATTCCGCAGGCGCGACGACCTACCCGCAAGCCAATTGGTCAGACTTCGCGCTCAGCGCTCGGGCGGCGTTGTCATGAAGTATTTCGTGGTCATTGGGCCTGATGATCTGGTCACATCCGCCGGGCGTGCCACAGAGGTGCCCACAGGCGCTGAAGAGGTTCCCGACTATCAGGGGACGGTGTCGGCCCTGGGGCGCATGATGCGCGTCGGCGGCGAACTGGTGGATCGGCCGCGTTCCCCAGGCGTCACCACGCAAGGCACCGAACACACGATCAGCAACATGCCCCTGGGCACCGTCGTGACCGTGTTTGATGCCTTGGGCGGCGAGCAGCTCGGCACGGTGACAGCGGCGACCGAAGGCGCGTCCGAGACGATCAACCTGCCGGATCCCGGCACCTACGAGATCACCGTCGCGGCTCCAGCGCCCGCGCTCCAGACCATTCAACGGGTGACAACGCCATGATCACGTTCAACCGATCGGCAGAAAGCATTGCGGCCGAGCTCGAAGGGCAGCGCAACGCGGCGCTCGAGCAAATCTCGGCCGCGGTCAAATCCGTGCGGCTTCTGTTCCTGACAGACATTCCCGGCCAAGAGCTGATCTACAACGAAAAGCGCGGCGAGGCGGAAGCCTATCTCGCCCAGCCCATCCCACCCACTGACATGACGCCCTACCCGTTCCTTGCAGCCGAGGTCGGGATCACGGGCGCCACAGCGGCCGAGGTGGCACAGGTGTTCCTCGATCGCGCAACGCTTTGGGTGGGTGTCGGATCAAGCCTCGAGGCCATTCGGCTCACCGCCACGGGCAGCGTGACAGCCGCCACAACGGCCGCTGAGATCGATGCCGCCCTCGCCCTGATGCAAACCCAGATAGCCGCGCTCGCATGAGGGCTGGCTTGGGGATGGAGAAAGCGGGCGGCGTCGTTTTCAACGGTGTTGAACCCCCCTTTGAAGGAGACCTTAAATGGGTACGAGAAGCGTAGACCTGGACGGACGCGTCGCCGTTGCCACGGGGCCTCTGACAGGCGTCACCGTGAGCTGGAAAAACGGCGTCGGAGAGTGGTTCCTTGTCGCCGACGGTGACACGTCCAGCCATGGCCACTGGTTTGGGCAAAAGCGTGAGCCGTTTGATCTGGGGGCCGGTGAGACGCTGGAGGTCTATGGGCAGGGTCTGCTCGTGGCGACCGCCACCACCTTCCATGCCGATTTTGACGCACTGCCCGATGCGACCTGATGCGCATCCTCGAGGGGCATAACCACGCGGGGCCCAGCTTCGTTGGTGTCGGGCACGGGATCAGGGCCGCTACGCGCAGCCTCGGCGCGCAGCTTTATGCCGCGACCATCCTTTCGGACGCTGCAACCTCGATCGCGCTGACCGGCGATGTGACCCAAAACGGGACGGCCTTTGACTTTGGCGGCACCGCGACCTCGCGTGTGACCTATGAAGGCCTGTCATTGCCGGCAGGCACTTGGTGGGCCCATGGCGTCATCACGGACGCAGAGCCCGGCTCTGCCCGCGTGCGTGGGTTGTCCCCGAGCTATGATCCTCTCGGACTGAGGGCGCGCGGGTTCCACCAGGTCTACAGGCTGCCCGATCTCGAGGGCAGCGGCTCGGTTGATTTCCTCGCATCCTCGAATTTTGACAGCACGCTCGAAAGTCTCGTGCTGGTGGATCAGACGACACCGCTGGCACAGCCCTGGGATATCTGGGTGCTGGCCGGGCAATCCAACATGGCGGCAAGCACACGGTGCCTGCCCCTCGACAAGGACGAGGACGGTTGGACCGATCAGCGCCTGCTTTATGTGCCGGGCGCAACGAACACGGGCACGGTCGGGGCCGAGCAGGATGTGATCGACGCAATGCGTGGGCCGCTGGTGATGAATGCCATCTCGGGCGGAGCCTACGTCACCGATCCGGCGATGATTGGCGTGTCTCCGGGCATCCGCTTCGGGCAGGACCTCATCAAGTCTATGACAGTGGACCGGAGCCTTTGCCTGGTTGCGGCCGCGATCTCCGGAACCGGCCTTGAAGGCACGGGCGCAGCCTGGAACCCCGATGGGTCAACCGGCGACGGCGCGCTTGCCTATGACAACATGATCGCTCGGGTGAATGCGGCCCTTGCGGCCGCGCCTGTCGGGTCTCGGTTGCGGGGGGTGATCTGGGCTCAGGGCGAAAACGACACAAGCGCCGACATGTCCAGCTATCCCGCCGCCTTTGCCGCCATGCGTGCGCGCGCGGAAACAGCCTGGGGGCGTGGTCAATTGCCCTGGTTCATCCTGCTCCCACCGCCTGACGCTTCGCGTCCGAACCAGGACGAATTCCTGCGGGTTCAACGCGCCATGGCAACGGGTAGCGGTGGCCCAGAAGAACAGCCTTTGTGCTACACCGTTGAACGGCCTGCCGGATACATGGAGGATCAGACCCATGTGACCGCGGCCGGGCAGCGGCTGGCAGGTGCCGCCTTGGCGGCACGCGCGATGGCATTGGGCCTTGTAGATCAGGGCCAAGATGCGCCCATCGACTTCGACGTGGCGCTGGCCTCCCAACAGGTCGTTACTACCATCGACCCATCCGACGAGCCGATGCCCATCGACATCAACGGCACCCTCTACACGCAACGCATCACGGACGGTGTGCTGCTGACGCCCAACATGATCATTGCCGCGCCCACGCCGCTTTCGCGCCCGACGATCTCGGGAACGGCAGAGGTCGGTCAAGAGCAGAGCGGCGCGCCGGGGTTGATCGAATATGCTGGCGAAGATCCTGCCGATTGGGCGTTTCAGTGGCAGCGGGACGGCGTGGATATTCCCGGTGCAACGGGCCTGTCCTATACACCCGTCATTGCCGATAGCGGTGTCGCGCTGACTTTGGTGCAGACCTTCGGCGGCGTGTCCGTGACCAGTCTGCCGGTCGCAATTGCAGTTCTGCCGGTGCCGACGCTGGTCGCCGAGGATTTCGCGGCCATAACCGATGCGGAACAAAATGGCGCGACGACTGACCCGCTCGAATTGACGCTGGACGTCGGTGCCGCGCAGGCGGGCAAGACGACACTCTTGCTTTCGTCCATTCGCTTCAGAAACGGGACGGACGATCCGTCCATGATCCATGTGGGCACGGGTGCTCCTGCGACGCGGATTGACCCAGGTGCTGTTGGCTTTGCCCAACAGTGTCGCGGGTGGGAGATTGACACCTCGGCCCTGTCCGGCCCGCAGACCTTCCGCGTCACCTTCCCGAACGGTGAACGGCGCCAGGCGTCCATAGCGGCGTTCTCGATGCTGAACGCCAATACCTTTGCCGCCGTTGGGGACGTCGCGAGTGGCGAGACCAGCGAAACGATTGCGATACCGCAGGGCGGCGCGATGTTCGGCGCGGCCTTCAACATTTGGAACGGGACGCCAATCACGTGGGCGGGTGCGGTCAAGCGGTATGAGCAGAATATCAACAGCACTGTGTATTTCTCGTCCGTGGCCTACCAGTTCAATCTTGATGCAGAGGCCGCGCGCACCGTCACGGCGACCAACACCAACAATTCAGGTCAGGTCATGGCGCTGATCGCGGTAGGAGCATAATCAATGCCAGAACTTCGCACAGCCGGTCAGTACGTCAACACGCTGCAATCGAAATCCGTCACCGTTGGTGGCGTGACAAAAGCCGCGACCGCGCCGACGTTCAAGCAGCCCCAGGTGGTCACCGAAATCCCCCTGATCACCGGCATTCAGCAAGCCGGAAACGTCGTGGGCGTCGATACAGGCGATCTTGTCGGCCCGTTCACCTATCAGTGGCGCAGCAGCGCGACGGGCGATATCGGCTCCGCCGCGACGCAGGCGCTGCCCAATCCGGGCATGGCCGATGTGCAGGTGACATGCGACGTCACACATGCAGGCGGCGTCACGTCATCGCTGCCCATCACGGTCTATTCCTTGATGGGCGGTGACGCAGACGCCGCCGAGGCCGCTGCGCTGGCGCTGTGCCCACATGAAGACGCCACACATGTCGCGATTGTCGATGGGCAGTGGTCAAACCCGGCAACATGGCTGGGCGGTGACGTGCCAGCGGACGGCGCGCGCGTTCTGATACCACACGGGATCAATGTCACTTACGACCGGAACAAGGCGCGCCTGCGTCTGGATTGGTTGCGCGTCGACGGGACGCTGACAGCCGATCCCAGCCTCACCACCCGCATGCTTTTCGAAACGATGCTGGTGCCCCGGTCGGGCACGCTTTCTGACGGCTCGCTCTTGAACCCGGTGCAAGCAAATCGCGTTCATGAGTGGATTGTGTCGGGACGGGACTATCGCACGTCCAACGGTTTCGAGGACACCGACATCGACATCGCCCGCGATCCGACCCTCGTGGGACGCGGTATCATCATCCACGGCAAGCGTGAGATGTTCGGTGCGATCTGCGACACGGCTGTGCGCACGGAACCCGGCGGCGCGCCGATGCAAGGGGACACCTCTTGCGTGCTGGCAAGCGTTCCGGTCGGCTGGAAGCCGGGCGACACCATCGTCATTGGCGGCACATCGCCTACCGTTCAGTCGGAAAGCGAAGAGCGGGTGATCACCGCGATCAGCGGCGCGCTTGTGTCCTGGGCTGATCCGCTGGTTCACAACCACGACCACCAGTATCCGCTGGTGACGCGCGACGACTTGCAGCCTGCGGTGATGAACATCACGCGCAACATCGTCATTCGATCCGAACGGGACGATCTGGAGCCTTGGCGTCAAGGCCACACGATGGACACGCGTATGCACGCCGAGGTCAGCGTGTATTTTGTCGAGGGCCGCGATCTTGGCCGCACCCGGAAAGGGCCGGACGTCGTAACCGGGCAGATCGACGCGAACGGGGATTTTGAACGTCCCAGTGGCAACGGAAGCACGCTCACGACAGAGCCGCTGACGGCCCAATCGAATATCAAGGGCCGGTATGCGTTCCATGCCCACTCGTTCAAATTCGATCAGCCTGTCACCGCGACTTACTACGGCTGCATCGCGCGGGGCGTGGTCGGGTTCGGGATGGTGCATCACGATGGCCGCGCGAAAATGAACAATTGCGGCGTCTATGATTTCGCTGGCACCGGGATCGTTTCTGAAACCGGGAACGAGTTGGGCGAGTGGTTTGATTGCTACACCATCAAGTCCCGCGTCAAGCGCGGCGACACGCCCAAGGAGGCGTCTCTGGGCGGCGACGTGCAGGGCGACTTCGGTCGCCTTGGCTACGGTATGTTTGTCCGCTCGCGGGGACTGCACGTGGTCGGCTGCATGTGCATGGACGTCTCATGGGGTTTTGTCGGGTTCCACCGGACACGCGCAAATGCAACCATCGTTGGTCTGACCAAGCACCTGCGCAAGGATCTGGACATCAAAGACCTTCAGGGCGCTTACGGTGGCGACGAGGTCGCGGTGCCGGATCACCCGTTCATCCACATCGCGAACAACGAATTTGCCGGGTGTTACGGTGGCGGGTTGTTCATCTCGAAAGACGGCGTCGAGCAAAACCACGGTTTGAGCAGCAACCTGCGGGATCTGAAGGCGTGGTCCTGCCGGGA
This sequence comes from uncultured Rhodobacterales bacterium, assembly GCA_964603315.1. GTDB lineage: Bacteria > Pseudomonadota > Alphaproteobacteria > Rhodobacterales > Rhodobacteraceae > Tateyamaria. The sequence continues at coordinate 187 of CAZRUV010000139.1, read as the reverse complement.
TCGCGGCTTAATGGTCGAGTACATCAACCAATATGTGCTGACCAATCCGGATATCGTGGCGGCAAACCCGAGTTTCGGCGGGCTGCGCCGTGGCATCGAGGTCGGATCGCAGACGTTCCAGGTCTCGATCGTGAACCCGAAAACCGAACGGGCGACGCAGGGCATCTACTTCGACGGCGGGTCTGTC
>CAZRUV010000138.1:0-7599 GCA_964603315.1 uncultured Rhodobacterales bacterium | reverse complement strand
TGGCGCTTCGTCCGCGCTGCGGACTTTGGATAGGCTAAACAATGCGAAAAGACGAACAAGGGAAATGCAACATTCACGTTGCCATTTTCTGAGAGCCTACCATTGCAAGTGCGCGGCTGTTGCTCAAACAGGTTGTCTACTTTTTTGACAATGAACTTGGCTTGATTGACGAACTCATCCTCGTCCGAGGATGCAAAGACTTCCGCACCTGTCTGGCCAAGACACCGGGTTGGACCGGTTCGACGCGGAATGGGCGCTGTCCAAAGGTGACGACCCGCCGGTCTCAACCGAAACCGACACCTGTCCGTCCTCCAAAACCGTCACACGAGCGGTGTACAGGTTGTGCACACATTGTGCACAGGGTGTGACCCCCGTTTTGCCCCCTTCCCCCGCTCTGCCCAATCGGGCATATGACGGCCACCGTAACCTGTCCCAAAGGACCAGACCCATGCACGACATTCGCGCCATCCGCGCCAATCCCGACGCTTTCGACGCTGCCCTTGCGCGCCGTGGGGACGCGGGGGTGTCGTCTCAATTGCTGGACCTGGACGAAAAGCGCCGTGCCTGCATTCTTGCCGCCGAAACAGCGCAAGCCGAACAGAACAAGGCCTCCAAGGAGGTCGGCGCCGCCAAGGGGCGTGGGGACGAGGCGGAATTCGAGCGCCTGCGCGCGCTTGTCTCTGAAAAGAAAGCGGAAATTGCGCGGATGCAGGACGAGGCCAAGGCGCTTGACGCGCAGTTGACCGACGCCCTGTCCCGCATCGCGAACCTGCCCGCCGACGACGTGCCGGACGGCGCCGACGAGGACGACAATGTCGAGGTGAACCGCTGGGGCACGCCGCAAACCTTTGATTTCACGCCGAAAGAGCATTTCGAGATTGCGGGCGTCGCGGCCTCCATGGACTTCGAGACCGCCGCCAAGATCTCCGGCAGCCGCTTTGTCATGCTCAAGGGCGCTGTCGCCCGCATCCACCGCGCACTGGCCCAGTTCATGATCGACACGCATGTGGACGAGAACGGCCTGACCGAGGTGAACTCCCCCGTGCTGGTGCGCGACGATGCCATGTACGGCACGGACAAGCTGCCCAAATTCGGCGAAGACAGCTACCGCACCGAAGAGGGCATGTGGCTTGTCCCCACGTCCGAAGTGTCGCTGACCTACACCGTTGCGGGAGACGTTCTGGACGCGGCCGCCCTGCCCATCCGCATGACCGCGCACACGCTTTGCTTCCGCTCCGAGGCGGGCAGTGCCGGGCGCGACACGGCAGGCATGCTGCGCCAGCACCAGTTCGAAAAGGTGGAGATGGTGTCGATCACGCACCCGGACGCATCCGAAGACGAACAGAAACGGATGTTAAGATGCGCCGAGAAGATACTGGAAACGCTGGAAATTCCATTTCGAACCGTGGTGCTGTGTACCGGCGATATGGGATTTGGCGCGCGCCGCACCTTTGACATCGAGGCGTGGCTGCCCGGCCAGAACGCCTATCGCGAGATCAGTTCCGTGTCGACCACCGGCGACTTTCAGGCACGCCGCATGAACGCGCGGTTCAAACCTGCGGGCGGGGGCAAACCGGAATTCGTGCACACGCTCAACGGCTCCGGTCTGGCGGTCGGGCGCAGCCTCATTGCGGTGCTTGAGAATGGCCAGCAAGCGGACGGGTCTGTTCGGTTGCCTGCCGCCCTTGCCCCCTATCTGGGTGGCAAGACCACATTGTCGGCGGATGGCACCCTCGTATGAGCGCATGGCGCGCTGCATTGGTGCTGGCACTGGCGCTGGCCTTTGGCGTCTCGCCGGTCTGGGTGCCGGATTTTGGCGGTTTTGACCCCGACAGCTTCCCTATCCCGCAGCGTGACCCGCCGGTGCAACCGGCGGGCTATGCCTTTGCGATCTGGGGACTGATTTACCTCTGGCTGATCGCGGGTGCGGCGTTCGGCCTGTGGAAACGCGGCACCGATCCGCATTGGGAGCCCATGCGCCTGCCACTGGCCCTGTCGCTGGCGGTGGGTGCAATCTGGCTGCCCGTGGCTGTGCTGAGCCCGGTCTGGGCCACGGTGTTGATCTGGGCCATGCTGATTCCGGCGCTGCTGGCGCTGTTTCGCGTCCCCGGCACGGACCCATGGTTGGCCGCGTGGCCCGTTGGGCTTTACGCCGGATGGCTCAGTGCCGCGTCTTGCGTGGCGATTGGCCTGTTGCTCGGTGGATATGGCTTTCTGTCCGAAGACGCAGCGGCGGTCGCGATGATCATCGTCGCCGCGGTGCTGGCCTATGTCGTGCAGTCGCGCCTCAATGGCGTCCCGGCATACGGCATAGCGGCAATCTGGGCGCTTGTGGCCATCGTCGTGCAAAACGGCCTGCTGACAACGCCCGGCCTGCTCGCGGCCGCAGGGGCCGCCGTGCTGATCCTGCCAACGCTGCAATCGGTACGCGCGACTTAACGCAGCGCTAGGGCACGGTCAGGACCGCCGCCCATCCGTGTGTTTGCGCAGTTTTGACGGCGCCGCCTTCTTGCGGCCCTTGAACGGGTTCGCGGCATTCTGGCCGCGCATATAGACGCGGATCGGCGTGCCTGGCATGTCAAAGTCGAGCCGTAAGCCATTGACAAGATAGCGGTTGTAGCTCTCCGGCATCTTGTCCGGGTGGCTGCACATCACCACGAATGCGGGCGGGCGTGTCTTGGCCTGGGTCATGTAGCGCAGCTTGATCCGTTTGCCCTGGGGTGCGGGTGGTGGATGCGCCTCGATCATGCCCGACAGCCAGCGATTGAGCGCCGCCGTGGGCACCCGGCGGTTCCACACCTCGTGCGCGCGCAGGATGGCACCGTGCAACCGGTCGAGCCCGCGCCCGGTCTTGGCCGAGACGGTCACCAGAGGTGCGCCCTTGAGCTGCGGCAACAGCCGCTCAAAGCTCTCCTTCAGGTCGCGCAGCTTGGCCTGCTTGTCGTCTTCCACATCCCATTTGTTAACGGCCACCACGACCGCGCGCCCCTCGCGCTCAGCCAGATCGGCAATCCGCAGGTCCTGCTGTTCGAAGGGAATCGCAGCATCCAGCAGCACAACCACAACTTCGGCAAACTTGACCGCCCGCAAGCCGTCGCTGACCGACAGTTTTTCGAGCTTTTCCTGCACCTTGGCGCGTTTTCGCATCCCTGCGGTGTCAAAGATGCGCATGGGCGTGCCGTCCCATGTGGTGCGCAGGGAAATGGCGTCACGGGTGATCCCGGCCTCGGGACCGGTCAGCAGCCTGTCCTCGCCCACGATGCGATTGATGAGCGTCGACTTGCCCGCATTGGGCCTGCCAACCACCGCCACCTGCAGGGGGCGCGCCACGGTCGGGGTGCGGGGGCCGTCTTCGTCGTCATCGGCGTCGACATCCACATCGACCTCTGGCCCCTGATCCACGGCCTCTTCGGCAAATCGGTCGGCCAGGGGCTGCAATTGGGCGTAAAGGTCGGTCATGCCCTCCCCATGCTCGGCCGACAGGCGGATGGGTTCGCCCAGCCCAAGCGCATAGGCCTCGATCACGCCGGCATCGGCGGCGGCCCCTTCGCCCTTGTTCGCGGCCAGCAAGACATGGTCGGCGCGTTTGCGCAATATGTCGGCAAAGACCTCGTCCGTCGGTGTCACGCCCGTGCGCGCGTCAATCATGAAGAGGCACACATCCGCCATGTCCACCGCGCGTTCCGTCAGCCGGCGCATGCGGCCCTGAAGGCTGTCGTCCTCGGCCTCTTCGAGGCCAGCGGTGTCAATGACGGTAAAGCGCAGGTCAGCCAACCGCCCCTCGCCCTCGCGCAGGTCGCGCGTCACGCCGGGCTGATCATCGACAAGCGCGAGGCGCTTGCCCACCAGACGGTTGAACAGGGTCGACTTGCCCACGTTTGGACGACCGACAATGGCGAGAGTGAAGCTCATGAAAGCCCCCGACAGGAAAACAGACGCTGCCCTTAGACCATCTTGCCGCCCCGCGAAAGGGGGCAACGCTCAGCGGTGTCAGCGGTAGGCGATCAGGTTGCCCTTGCGGTTCACCACGTAAAGCGTCTGACCCGCCACAACCGGGGCCGTGGTGGCGCCGGAGGGGATGTCGGCCACGCCCACGAGGCTGCCCGAGACCGGATCATAGCTGCGCAAGAGCCCATCCGATGAAGCGACGATGAGGCGTCCGCCCGCCAGCACGGGACCGTGATGGGCAAAGATCTGCGACCGGCGGGTCGGGCGTTCGCGTGTGAACTCCGGCAAGGCCGTGCCCCACACGCGCGACCCGTCCGCCGCGCTCAGGCGCAGCAATTCGTTGCGGTCACTGACCAGAAACACGCTGCCCGCGACAGGCAAGACCGTGCCAAAGGCGCCTTCCGGCGCGGTCCAGACCCGGGCACCGCTGCCTGCATTCACCGCGACCGTGCGCCCGGCCTGATTGGCCGCATAGATCACGCCGTCCGCCACCACGGGCCGACCGGTCACGTCATCGATGCGGGACAAGGCACGTCCCTGCCGTCCGCCGAGAACCGAGGCGTCCCAACGGCGCAGTCCGCCCTGGCTGAACACCGCCTGCATCTCACCGGACCCGAAGGCAAAGACGGTCAAACCGTCTGCCACGACGGGCGCAGGCGCGCCCAGCACATTGGTCTGGCTGTCCGAGGCCGAGATTTGCCAGGCCACGCGGCCCGTTGTCTTGTTGATGGCCCAGCCAGAGTCGTCACCGGCGATCACGTAGACCAGATCGCCGAACACCGTCGGGCGGCCCGACGCGGGCGCATTCAAGTCCTGCGTCCAGACAATCGCACCGGTTTCCGCGTCGAGCGCGGTGAGCGCGCCAAAGCCCGTGGTCACGTAGAGCCGGTCGCCGTCGGCAGCCAGACCGCCGCCGGTGCCGTCATTGCCGCGCGCGCCATCCGGCAACACGTCGCGCTGCCACAGCACCTGGCCACCCGTGGACACCGCTGACACCGTGCTCAGGCTGTCGAGCGTAAAGACACGGCCACCGGCCACCACCGGGTCTGCGACGATCCGGTGCTTGCGTTTGTCACCCTGACCGATGTTGACGCTCCAGACAGGGGTGAGGGTGCTGGCAAGCTGCGCATGATCCGTGCGGAACGCCTGTGTGCCGATGCCCTGAGGCGCCTCGGCGTTGGCCACTTGCGCAGGCAGCGTGATGGCGCGGGCGGCGTCCGTCACAGCCACCGCTTCGCTGTTGCTGTCGGGTGCCGCGACATTGGACAAGACCGCATCAATCGGCTCGCGTTTGCCCGGCAGGATCACTTCGCGTTCTGCGCAAGCGCTCAGGAACAGGGCGGCGACGCCGACGCCAAGCGGTGCCAGGCCCATCTTGCGGCCCAGGCCTGCGCTTTTTCCACGGGTCATGCTCATCTCCCCCGCCCCTTAATTCTCTGTCGCTGCATCCGCACTTTCGTCGGCGAGCGTTCCGCCCAGGGCCACAATCGCCTGTAGGGCGCGCCGTTGCAAGCCTGCGCTTGCTTCGGCGTCATCCAGCATCGGGCGCAACCGTGCGATGGCGGCGTCCACATCGCCGGATTCGATGTCGATCAGCGCCAGCTGCTCTTCGGCCAGCAACCGGAACGGCACCCCCGGAACGGCCAGCGCCTCGAAACGCGCCCTCCGTGTTTCGGCATCCAGTGTTTCGCTTTGCAAAAGCAGGCTGCGGAAGGACGCGATCTGGCGATAGATCAACGGCGCATCGGTCGCATTCTCGACCTTCGCAAGCGCCGCGATGGCGGCATCGGTGTCGCCCGCATCGGCAAAGGCACCGGCCTGCAGCAACGCCAGCACAGCAACGCTTTCCGGTGTCTCCGCGCTGACATCGGCAAGTGCCGTGGCCCGCGCCGCCGGTTCGTCGTTGGTGAGTGCGGCCAGCATCGCGTCACCCAGTGCGCGCGCCTTGGCCTCAGCCTGCGCCTTGCGGTATTCGTTGAAGGCCGCCCCACCAACGACAAGCAGGATGACCAGCACCGCGATCCAGCCATAGCGGCGCAGATAGCCGTAAAGCTTGTCGCGCCGAACCTCTTCGGTCACCTCATCAATGAAACTGTCGGTATTGCTCACGCCCTGCTCCCTGGCTCAAAGGCCTGTCATCGACCCCATTTGCGCGCCCCTCATATCGTGCGGAATGATCCAAGCCAAGGGTGCGCGAACACGCCCGGGTGACGGCAGGCATCGCCGTTCCATACAAAGACCGCCAAAGCGTGCTCCGACGCGCCGTTGCTGCTGCTTTCGGCGGCAAATCACCCCTCTTGTAAGGGGACACCAAGTATTGCAGTAACCGGAAGAGCCCTGAAGTTTCCGGAAGTCTCCGGATAGGGCCCAAGCAAACAAGGGGTTCTGACGGTGAGAGAGCGAGAACCGAGCATCGGACGCAAGTTTTGCAGTAACGCTGAAAACGGGCCGAAAAGTGCGTTTGCAATGTGATCTGTGACAATGAAGGTTGCAGTAATGCAAAACCGGTGGAACCCCATTAAAATAGCGTTCAAACGGGCGTTGAAGGGCTGATCGGATGGGTAATTTGCGGGCGAACTGGGAAGCCGAACCGGGAAATGGTGTTCCAACTTTGCCCGTCCGTTTCCAACTTCCGTTTTTCGCAAACGAAAACAGCCACATAAGCTAAAGCCGGCCACTTGGGATCAGCATCTGAAGTTGGAAGTGATTTTTGTCGGCTTCGGGGATAATTTGGCGCATGACGAGGGCGCGCGGGCTAGAACAACTGGCGCCAAAAGGGCCCTATCCGAAAGCGGTTACCACGGCTCGGACACGACCGATTATTGCAATGTCCTTCAGCTGATCGCCGGTGAGTGTCTCCGTGTTCTCACCTATCCCATCACCGAGGATCATAATGCTTCGGGCCTGACCGGTTTCGTCACGATCGAGCGGGACCAGGCGCTTGATGAATGACGCTTCGCCACGATTGAACGCGTAGATGCCCTCGGTGCGAACGACACGTTCGGCGAAGTGCACCAGGGCCAGAGAGCCGTCGGGTACGGTTTGGCCCATGCTGTTGCCCTTCACGCGCACCAGCCCACACAGATCCGCGTTGATACTGAGCTTGCGCATAAACGCCGTTGTGAAGGCAATGCTTTCATCATCTTCGCCCGGTACCTGGATCGCGCCGCGACCCGCCGACAGGTCAACTTGATATCGACGGACGAAAACGAACTCTTGATCGATTGCTGCCAAGTCGCCGTGGTCTGGGCGGTTGTAGTTTGGTGGCGAGACCTGAAAGCTCTTGCGCCCAGCAACGAACGAAGCATCGCCTGATTTAAGCATCTGACCCTCGCCGGTGCGAACCCAATCAGGGTCGATCCGAAACTTCAACTCCAGAGCAGCCAGCAGGTTCTCTGTTACTTGAGTTTTCCCGTTCTCCACGAGGTTCCAGAAAGACCTCGCAAAACCAAGCGTTTGTGAGAGTTGTGATTGATTTAGGCCGGAGTGCTTCCGGACTGCTTTCAAGCGCTGATTTAGCGTCATGAGCAAAGTTCCAAAATATATATTGACAATTAGACAATCGCTAGACAAATATCGTCTAACGATTTTCTAATGGCCTGCCACAGTCAAGGAAAACTATATGCCGAAAGAGCGCGTCATAATCCAGCC
>CAZRUV010000137.1:0-7605 GCA_964603315.1 uncultured Rhodobacterales bacterium | reverse complement strand
TGGAAAAGCTGGCCGCAACCGCGCACACGGCGATGGACCGCGCCAATGTCGCGGCCGACGACGTGGATTGGATCGTGCCCCATCAGGCCAATATCCGCATCATTCAGGGCACCGCCAAAAAGATGAACGTGCCGATGGAGCGCGTCGTGGTGACCGTGCAGGACCATGGCAACACCTCCGCGGCATCCATCCCGCTGGCGCTGTCGGTGGGGCGCGCGCGCGGCCAGATCAAGGACGGCGATCTGCTGGTCACCGAAGCCATTGGCGGCGGTCTCGCGTGGGGCGCGGTCGTCCTGCGCTGGTAAACGCGCCGGAACCTGCGCATTTTTCCCACGTGACGCGATTTCGCGCCGTTCAGGCTCATCCTGCAACCACTTGATATTGACTCGGAATTTCCCCGCAACCTATGGTCAGCCAAAAGGGGGACCCGATGACTGACAAGACTTTGACCCGCATGGACCTGAGTGAAGCAGTGTTCCGTGAGGTGGGCCTGTCGCGCAACGAGAGCGCGCAACTGGTAGAGAGTGTCCTGGATCACATGTCCGATGCGCTGGTGCGCGGTGAGCAGGTCAAGATTTCGTCCTTTGGCACCTTTTCGGTCCGTGACAAGTCCGCGCGGGTTGGCCGCAATCCCAAGACCGGCGAAGAAGTTCCGATCAACCCCCGCCGGGTCCTGACCTTCCGCCCCTCGCATCTGATGAAGGATCGCGTGGCGGCCGGCAACAAATCGTGAGCCCATGGTAACCAAATCCGCCGACGCCTTCCGCACCATCTCCGAAGTGGCCGAATGGCTTGGCGTTCAGACCCATGTGCTGCGGTTCTGGGAAAGCAAGTTCTCTCAGGTCAAACCGGTCAAACGTGCCGGGGGACGGCGGTATTACCGACCCTCCGACATGCTGCTTCTGGGCGGTATCCGCAAGCTGCTGCACGAAGACGGCATGACCATCAAGGGCGTCCAGAAGATCCTGCGCGAGGAAGGCATGGCACACGTGGCCGATATGTCTCCGCCGCTGGATGAGGTGACGGCGGCACAGGTCGACGGCGATCTGGTTGCAGGCGACGGCGCGGTCGAAGCCGAGATGGCGCCCGTGGACACGGGCGTCGCCGAGGTGGCTGCAGAACCGCAGGACGTGGCACCGGAACCAGAAGAAGAGATCGAAACGATCGACATGTTCGCCGATCCGGTGGATGCGGCACCCGCCGAAGACGCGGCAGACGCGCACCCCGACGCCGACGTCGAAGACGCACCGGAGGAGCCCCCTGCCGAAAGCACGCCCGCGGCACTTCCGACCTTCATGCGCGCTCCGGCTGACGATCAACCCGCACCCGAGGCAGAGGACGTCGCGACTGACACGCCCGCATCGGAACCGGCTGATGATACGCCCGTGGCCGGCATACCCGGCGGTTTGCCCAGCTTCATGGCACCCCCCGCTGCAAAAACCGATGAAGCGGAAGCCGCACCAGAGCCGGAGCCGGAGCCAGAACCCGTGCCGGAAGCGGCACCCGAGCCAATGCAGGCCGAAGCGCCCAAGCCGCGCATCATTGATGTCCCGGACGACCCGGATCCGGCCCTGCTCGACGTCAAGCCCTCTGCCCTTGGCATGTCGGCTCAGGCAAACGCCCTGACACCGGCACAGCGCGACGCCATTGCACCGCTGGTTGCGGAACTGTCGGCCCTGCGCGACCGCATGGCCAGTGCGCGCCGCGACAGCCGCTAGGACCGCACGCGCACAATGCCAATTCGCTCTTGCCCCCGGCCAGAAATCGGGTATGACACCCCTCACGTCGGGCTATGGCGCAGCCTGGTAGCGCGTCCGTCTGGGGGACGGAAGGTCGCAGGTTCGAGTCCTGCTAGCCCGACCATAACCACCCTGCCCTGCACCCCAAGGGCCGCCACATTCAGATGTGGCCCATGTCCCACGAGGGCGCTTGCATGACCGGGGTTCTTTCCGACACACAGATTTCGCACTTGATCGACAGCGGCGCCCTGGCGGCGGACCCGGCAATCATTCCCGCGCAGTTGCAACCCGCCAGCCTCGACCTGCGCCTCGGGACCGTGGCTTACCGCGTGCGCGCATCCTTCCTTGCCGGGGCGGGTCGCAGCGTGGCGGACCGGCTGACCGAATTCGAAATGCACAAGGTTGACCTGTCTGACGGTGCGGTGCTGGAAAAAGGCTGCGTCTATGTCGTCCCGCTGATGGAGCGGCTGGCCCTGCCCGACGGCGTGCAGGCCGTGGCCAATGCCAAGAGCTCCACCGGACGGCTCGACCTGCTGACACGCACGATCACCGATGGCGGCACCGAATTTGACCGGATCGCGCCGGGCTACGCCGGCCCGCTTTACGCCGAGATTTGCCCGCGCTCGTTCTCCGTACTGGTGCGTCCGGGCATGCGTCTGAACCAGATCCGGTTCCGCGACGGACAGGCCGTTCTGAGTGACGGTGAACTGGCCGCGCTGCACGATGCGAGCCCACTGGTGGATGGTGACGCGGTGATTGATGACGGCCTCGGGTTTTCCGTGGATCTGGCGCTGCCCGACACGACACTGGTCGGCTACCGGGCGAAACCGCATACGGGCGTCATCGATCTGGACAATATCGGGCACTACGACCCGGCCGAATTCTGGGAAGACGTGCACACGCGCGATGGGCACATCATTCTCGACCCCGGCGCCTTCTACATCCTGGTGAGCCGCGAAGCGGTGCACATCCCGCCCGACTATGCGGCGGAAATGGCGCCCTATCTGGCCATGGTCGGAGAGTTCCGGGTGCACTATGCCGGTTTTTTCGATCCCGGTTTTGGCCACGATGCGGCAGGCGGGACCGGCTCGCGCGGCGTGCTCGAAGTGCGCTGCCACGAAGCGCCCTTTGTGCTGGAACACGGGCAGGTCGTGGGGCGTCTGATCTATGAAAAGATGTCCCGGAGGCCAGCGCAGCTTTATGGTGCGGACATCAAATCAAACTATCAGGGTCAGGGGCTGAAGCTCAGCAAGCATTTCCGGGCGTAGCCCCGGTCAGACCTGCTTGTTCTGTTCGGCGGCCCGCCGCGCGCGGCGTTCGGCACGAACGCGCTGCTTGGGTGTCATCTGGTCGGGCGGAATATCCTCGAGCCGCTGCTTTTTCGGCGCACCGCCGCCCCCTTTGGAGACGCGGTTCATCCCCGCATCAATGCCCTTGTTGATCGCTTTGCGCATGATGATGCGCATCACCATGTTGATGATCTGGTTGACGTTCATGGACCTGCTCCGCCCCGTTTCCTTGACGCCATTATAGCGCAGAATGCGGCAAATATCAGGTCAGTCTTCGAAAAGCTCCGACTGGCCCTCTTCGGTTTCCTCATCGGGCTCGCTGTCCGGACCGGGCAAACTGCCGGGCGGCGGCCGGTTTTCCAGCAAACCTGCGGCCCGCAACTCCTTGAGCCCCGGCAGATCGCGCGCGTTTTCCAGACCGAAGTGATCGAGGAAATGTTGCGTGACCACAAAGGTCACGGGCCGGCCCGGTGTCATCTTGCGGCGGCCAAAGCGGATCCACTCCATCTCGAGCAGTTGGTCCACGGTGCCACGGCTCACAGAGACGCCGCGGATCTCTTCAATCTCGGCCCGCGTCACCGGCTGGTGGTACGCGATGATGGCCAGCGTTTCGATGGCGGCGCGGCTCAGCTTGCGCTGTTCCACCGTCTCCTTCTGCATCAGGAAACCCAGATCGGGGGCGGTACGGATGGCCCAGGCATCGCCGACCTTCATCACCTGCACGCCGCGCCCGTCATAACGTTTTCTCAGATGAACCAGCGCCTCAGCCGGGTCGCAGCCATGCGGCATGCGGGCTTCCAGTTCCTTGACCGATACCGGCTCCACGCTGGCAAAGAGGATCGCTTCGACCATGCGTTCCTGTTCAGCGATCGGAGGCGCTTCGAACAGGCTTTCTTCCATTTCTTCAGGGCGTTCCATCACGTTCTTCATCTTTTTTGCGCACCTGAATCGGTGCGAATGTCTCGGTCTGGCGGATGATCAACTGGCCTTCCTTTACCAGTTCAAGGCTGGCGGCAAAGGTGGCGGCTGTGGCCGAACGCCGCTTGGCGGGATCCATCTCCCAGCCTTCGGGCAGGTAGCTGAGGATATCGGTCCACTCGCCGGCATAACCAATCAGGCCACGCATCCGGTCCAGCGCCTGCTCCATCGTAAAGACCGCGTCGCGGTCCATGACAAAGGGGCGGAATTCGTCCTTGGTGCGGATCCGGGCATAGCCCTGCATCAGGTCAAGCAGCGTCGCCGAATAGGTCACGCGGCGCACGCGGGTGACCTCTTGCGCCTGCCCGCGGGCAAAGAAATCGCGCCCCAGCTGGCCGCGTGCCATGAGCCGCGCCGCGGCATCGCGCATCGCCTGCAACCGTTCCAGCTGGAAGGCGAGATGGGCGGCAAGCTCTTCGCCTGATGGCCCCTCCTCGGTGGGGTCGGGCGGCAACAGAAGGCGGGATTTCAGGAACGCCAGCCACGCCGCCATCACAAGGTAGTCGGCCGCAAGTTCGAGGCGCAGTTGCTTCGCTTTTTCGACAAAGGCGAGGTATTGATGCGCAAGCTGCAGGATGGAGATCTGGCGCAGGTCGACCTTTTGCGTGCGGCCCAGCGTCAACAGCAGGTCCAGCGGCCCTTCATACCCGTCGACATCGACAATCAGCGCCTCGGCGGCGAGGCGGTCTGAGACGGATAAGGTATCTTCTTCGAAGGTATCGTCAGACATTCAGCCGGTCACCCAAAAGCGCCTCAAGTTCGGCGTTCAGGTCGGCAATGTCAATGTCATCGGGGGCCTTGCGCGCGGCCAGCGCAGCCTCGGCCCGCGCCTGCGCAGCATCTGTCATCTGCCCCGCCGCATTCGCAACCTCGATCCGGGCATCCAGCGGGTCATTGCAATGCAGGATCACGTCGCACCCTGCCGCGAGCGCACGCGTGGCGATGTCTCCCTTGGTGCCGGACAGGGCCTTCATCCCGATATCGTCGGTCATGATGAGCCCTTCAAAGCCGATGTCGCGGCGGATCATGTCCATCGTGTCCCGCGACAGGGTGGCGGGCACCTCGTCGATGGCCGAATAGACCACATGGGCGGTCATGCCCATCGGCAGATCGTTCAGGGCGCGGAACGGGGCAAAGTCAAATTCGCGCAAAGTATCAAGGCTTTCGTCCACGCGCGGCAGGTCGTAGTGGCTGTCGAGATCGGTGCGCCCATGACCCGGAATGTGCTTGAGCACCGGCAGCACGCCGCCATCGAGATGCCCGTCAGCCACGGCGCGGCCAATCTCGGCAATCGCCCCCACATCCGTACCGTAGCACCTGTTTTCGAGGAACGCATGCGTCTGATCGACCACCAGATCCACCATGGGCGCGCAGTTGCTGTCGATGGTGAGTGCGCGCAGTTCCGCCGCGATCAGGCGATAGCGCAGATACATCGCGCGGGGTGCGTCGTCGCGGGCCGCCCGCACGAAATCAAGCGGCGGCGCCCATTCCCGCCATGTCGGCGCCCGCAGGCGCTGCACGCGCCCGCCTTCCTGATCGATGGTGATCGGCGCATCGCGCCCCACCGCGTCGCGCATCTCTGAACACAGGCCGTAGACCTGATCGGCGGTGTCGATATTCCGCGCAAAGAGGATGAAGCCAAAGGGATCCGCCTCGCGAAAGAACGCCTTTTCATCGCGTGTCAGCCGCAACCCATCCGCATCAAGGATGGTGGCGCCGAAATTCATCGCGTGACGACGGGGATGCAGTCCGCCCCTTCCGCCACAAGGGCAGAGCAGAACCGGCGTGCGTCACTCAGATCGGTGAACCCGTGCGCACGCAGGCGGTAGAAAGTGCGCCCGCCGCTTTGCGCCTGCTGGATCACGCGATCCTTGCCGGTCAGGTAGTCCCCGAAACGCGCCTGCATCTTGTCCCACTGCGTCCGGGCAATCTCGGGGCTGTCAAAGGCACCAAGTTGCACAAGGCGCGTTCCTGCGGGCAACGTGCTGGCGTCAATGTCCTGCGGCACTGCCGCTGCCGGCGCGCTGACCGGGATGACGACCGCAGGGGCCGACCGCGGCCGCAATTGCGGGCGGATCGACGATTTTGGTCCCGGGCCCGTCACAACGGGCGGCGTCGGGGCCACTTGCGGCACCTGCGCCGCCGTCACAGAGGCCAGAACGGGCTGAACTTCGCCATCACCGGCCTCGATCGCCTCGGCGCCCGCCGTCAACTCCCGCACAAGCGCATCAATGTCACCGGGTTCGACCGCTGCGGCGGGTGTTTCGGCGTCTGTTTCAAGGCTTGCAGCCACATCCAGCGGTGCGGGCTGTTGCACGGGTGCAACCGTTTGCGTCATTGGCGCGTCCTCTTCCGCCAGATCGACGGGTTGAGGGGCAAGAACCAGCCGATCCGCCGGTGCGGCAGCGGCACCTGCACCTGCGACCTCGTTCACCGACAGCCCGGTGTTCTGGGCGAGCTGGCCGCCCGGATCTTCGGGGCGCACGCGCATGTCACCCTCCGCCGCGCGCACCACGGGGATGCCCGACACATCACGCATCACAAGGTTGTACCCCCAGACGCCGACGCCCGCAATCAGCGCCAGAGACGCCACGGCCCCTGCAAGATTTGCCATCTTTTTCAGTGGGTTACCCTGTGGTTCTGCCGGTGTTTGCGCGGAGCCCGCGCCCACATATCCCACGTTATGGGTGTAGTGCATATCTGCCATTCTTGCCTCGTCGTCCGCGCGAATACGTGCCCGCGCAGATCATCTGGATGGTTCGCCTGTGGTGCCCTTATGGTGGGCGTCAGCGCAGCTCGTTGGCTGGCGTTACACCCAAGATACCAAGGCCAGCCGATATAACAAGCATTGTGGCCCGCGCGAGCGCGATTTTTGACTGGCTGGTGGCCGCGTCGTCCTGAACAAAGCGCAATTCGGGCAGATCGTTGCCCTTGTTCCACAGCCCGTGGAAGACTGCGGCCAGGTCGTAGAGGAAAAAGGCGATCCGGTGCGGCTCGTTGGTGCGCGCGGCGGTTTCCACAAGCCGTGGCCACTCGGCGACCTTGGCGGCCAGCGCCAATTCGGCCTCGTGAGCGATCAACGACAGATCGGCGGCTTGCAACGTGGCATCATCCGCAGCAATGCCCGCCTCGGCCGCCTTGCGCAGCACCGAAGCGCCCCGCGCATGGGCGTATTGCACGTAGAACACCGGGTTCTCGCGTGACTGCTCCAGCACCTTGTCAAAGTCGAAATCCAGCGGCGCATCGTTCTTGCGGGTCAGCATGTGAAAGCGGGTCACGTCCGCACCGACCTGATCCACGACATCGCGAAGGGTGACAAAGGTCCCTGCCCGTTTCGACATCTTGAACGGCTCACCGTTCTTGTAGAGCTTGACCAGTTGCGTCAGCTTGATGTCGAGCGGCACGGTGCCACCCGACAGCGCGCTGACGGCAGCCTTCATCCGCTTGACCTAGCCGCCATGGCCGGCGCCCACCAGGGCGTGTCGAAGAGCGCCGCATCACCCGCGAGGGCCGCGGCGATGAACGCAACCAGGACGGCGAGCTGGGGCATGCGTCGCGTCCGCGGCGGCTACGGCCGCGGGACCTCCCCCAGATCGATC
>CAZRUV010000136.1:0-7823 GCA_964603315.1 uncultured Rhodobacterales bacterium | reverse complement strand
ACGTCACCGTGCTGGACCTTACCGAACCCATTCTGGTCGAGTGTCGCAAACGCGCCTAGGTCTAAGCGATGAGCGACAGCCTCGACTGGGTGGTGGGCGACGCCATGGCGCTGCCCTTTGATGACAACTCCTTTGACGTCTACACCATCAGCTTTGGCATCCGGAACGTGACCCGGCCCCAGGATGCGCTCAACGAAGCCTACCGCGTCCTGAAACCCGGCGGTCGCCTCATGGTGCTGGAGTTCAGCCAGTTGCCCAATGACGGCATGCAAAAGCTCTACGATCTTTACAGCTTCAATGTGATCCCGGCGATGGGCAAGCTGATCGCGAATGACCGCGACAGTTACCAGTATCTGGTCGAGAGCATCCGCAAGTTTCCGGATCAGGAGACGTTCCTGACCATGGTGCGCGCGGCGGGCTTCGAGAACGCCAAGTATCGCAACCTCAGCCTCGGGATTGCCTGCCTGCATTCGGGGTGGAAGATCTAGGTGCGCGGCCCCCACAACATCATCCGACTGATCCGCACCGGTGCCACGTTTGAACGCACCGGGGCGATGAATGTCATCCTCGATGCGTTCGACGCGCCCAAGCCCTTGCGTTTTGTCGCCAAGCTGCTGGCCAAGCCCTTTGCCTGGCTGGGCGAAAAGGGTGACCCGAACATGCCGCCCGTCACGCGGGCGCTGACAGCGCTTGGCCCGGCCTACATCAAATTCGGGCAGGTCCTGTCGACGCGGCCCGATGTGGTCGGCCCCGACACCGCCCTGCAACTCCGCGTGCTGCAGGACAAACTGCCCGCCTTTCCCGTTGCAGACGCCAGATCAGAGGTGGAGCGCGAGCTGGGCGCGCCGCTCGACACGCTCTTTTCCGAGTTCAGCGAACCCGTCGCCGCGGCCTCCATCGCGCAGGTGCACAAGGCCCGACTGGCCGACAGCGGCGAAGAGGTTGCGGTCAAGGTGCTACGCCCCGGCGTGGAACGCGCCTTTTCCCGCGATGTGGATGCGTTCTATTTCGCCGCCAAATTCGTCGAGATCTTTGCCCCCGGTGCGCGCCGCCTGCGCCCCACGGATGTGATCGCGCATTTCGACAGCGTGGTTCAGGGCGAACTGGACCTGCGGCTCGAAGCCTCCGCCGCCGGGGAATTTGCCGCCAACACGCAAAACGACCAGGGCTTTGCCCTGCCGCAAATGCGATGGGACTATTCGGCCCGGCGGGTGATGACGCTGGGCTGGGCCGACGGCGTACCCATGGGCGACAACGACGCGCTGGATGCCGCAGGGCACGACCGGCGTGATCTGGGCGAACGGGTCTTGCGGCTCTTTCTGCTGCACGCCTTGCGCGACGGGTATTTCCACGCCGACATGCATCAGGGCAACCTCAAGGTCGCGCCCAACGGCGATATCATCGCCTATGACTTTGGCATCATGGGGCACATCGATGAATACACCCGCCGGGTCTACGCCGAGATCCTCTATGGCTTCATCCGCAAGGACTTCAAGCGCGTGGCCGAGGTGCATTTCGAGGCGGGTTACGTGCCCGCCGACCGCGACGTGGACGAGTTTGCCCGCGCCCTGCGCGCTGTGGGTGAGCCGATCTTTGGCATGGACGCGTCCAAGATTTCGATGGGACGTCTGCTGGCCTATCTCTTCGAGGTGACCGAGCGCTTTGGCATGGAAACGCGGACCGAACTGATCCTGTTGCAGCGTACCATGGTCGTGGTCGAGGGCGTCGCCCGCTCGCTCAACCCCAATATCAACATCTGGCAGGTCGCGTCTCCCGTGGTCAGCGACTACATCCAGAAATCCATCGGCCCCCAGGCCATCGCCACAGACCTCTACAAGACCGCCCGGGTGCTCACGCGGTTTGGGCCCCGCCTGCCGCAACTGGTCGAACAGGCGCTTATCACCCAGGCCAACCCGGCCCCCCCGAAACGGCGCGGCTTCTGGCGGTGGATCGTGCTGGCGCTGATCCTCGGCACGCTCTTTGGCACAACGCTTGTTCTGTCGCTCGAGGCGGTGCTTTAGGCATGCAACACACAACTAGCTGAAAAAGTTAAGATTCTTATCAAGGGTTTAGCCAATTTCGCTACAGACACTGTTGCGAATATTTCGAATAGAGCGCATATTTTTTGCGAAAAGGAGAGTTCGATGTCCAGAAGCCATGCGTTCGATCAGGGCATTCCGTCAGAAATCGACGTGCAAAGCGCCGACCAACTCCGCAGTATTCTTGCGGCGAGCGTGACCGAAAGCGCTGAAGAAACGACATTTCAAGTTGTCCTCCCTGGTAAGGAGCCAGTCAACATCGTGTTAACGCACGATCTGGCACAAACGCTTTTGGACTTGCTTCGTCTGGTGTCGTCCCAGCGTGGGTTTTTCGTCATTCCATACGGTGCAGAGCTGACAACGCAGCAAGCGGCCGACATTTTAAACGTGTCGCGCCCGCATCTAACAAAACTGATCGATGCGGGCGAAATCACATGTGAGAAAGTTGGCCGCCACCGACGTATCCGGTCTCATGATCTTTTTGACTACAAGCACAAGCGCGACAAAGATCGAGAAGCCGCTCTGT
The DNA here is from genome assembly GCA_964603315.1 of uncultured Rhodobacterales bacterium. Taxonomy (GTDB): domain Bacteria; phylum Pseudomonadota; class Alphaproteobacteria; order Rhodobacterales; family Rhodobacteraceae; genus Tateyamaria. The sequence continues at coordinate 5,258 of CAZRUV010000136.1, read as the reverse complement.
CTGAAATGGCTCGGGCAGATGTGGAGAATGGCTTGATCTGAATATGTATGCGAACAGGTTTACGGTTGTTCTAGATGCGAATGTCCTAGGACCGGTTTTGCCTCGCAACATTCTTCTGTCACTTGCCAGCGCCGAGCTGTTTCGCCCGCGTTGGTCGGCGCAAGTGCTTGAGGAAGCAGAGCGCTTCATTGCACGAAAGACCGGCAATGATTCAAACGCGAGGGATCAACGCAAACGGATTGAACGGGCTTTTCCCGAAGGTATTGTGCGCATAGCAACTGCCTCGGAACAGAGGTTGAGTCTGCCGGACGAAAATGATCGTCACGTGCTGGCTGCCGCTATAAAAGTCCGCGCTCAGCTCATTGTAACGGACAATCTGCGCGATTTTCCGAACGATGTTTTGGCTGAATTCGAGATGGAGGCGATTTCGGCGGACCACTTTATTGCCGATACCATGACCTTGGATTTGACACGCTCCATTGCGTCAATTGCTCAGATGCGCGCCCGATTTTCACATCCCAAATTGACGCCACAGCACTTGGTTCTCCGCTGCGAAAAGTCTGGGTTGTTGGAAACGGCTTCAATCCTGTCGGAACATGCGAACCTGATCTAGCCCATCCGCTCGATGGCCAGTGCAATCCCCTGTCCGCCGCCGATGCACATGGTGATCAGCGCTTTGGACCCCTGAATGCGCTCCAGCTCGTAGAGCGCCTTGACCGTGATGATCGCGCCCGTTGCCCCCACCGGATGACCCAGTGCGATGGCACCGCCGTTCGGATTGACCTTCGCCCCGTCAAAACCAAGGTCCTTGGACACGGCGAGCGCCTGCGCTGCGAAGGCTTCGTTGGATTCGACGACGTCAAAATCTTCGGGGCTGAGGCCGGTGCGATCCAGCAGATTGCGCACCGCCGGGATGGGTCCGATGCCCATCACTTCGGGCCGCACGCCCGCATGGGCATATCCCAGCACGCGCGCCTTGGGCGTCAGCCCGGCCTTTTCCGCGGCTTTCGCCGTGGCCAGCACAATGGCGCCCGCTCCGTCATTGATGCCGGACGCATTGCCTGCGGTCACGGTTCCGTCTTTCTGAAAGACGGGGCGCAATCCGCCAAGGGCCTGCAGGGATGTGGCCTTGGGATGTTCGTCCACCTCGAACGGGACCATGTCCCGTTTCACCCGCACCTCGACCGGCGTGATCTGGCTGGCAAAGCGGCCCTCTGCGATGGCCTTGGCCGCCCGCGTCTGGCTTTCCATCGCGAACGCGTCCTGCTGGTCGCGGGTGATCTGATGCTCTGCGGCAACATTCTCGGCCGTGACACCCATATGCCCGGTGCCGAAGGGGCAGTTCAGCGCGCCCAGCATCATGTCGAGCGTCTTGACGTCGCCCATCTTCTGACCCCAGCGCTGGTTGGGGATGATGAACGGGCTGCGCGACATGTTCTCGGCGCCCCCGGCGAGGCCGAAACCGGCATCGCCCAGCATCAGAGACTGAATCACCGATACAATCGCCTGCACGCCGGACCCGCACAGCCGGTTCACATTCATGGCGGGGGTGGTGTCCGGCACGCCCGCGTCCATCGCGGCCACGCGGCTGAGATACATGTCGCGCGGCTCGGTGTTGATGACGTGGCCAAAGGCGACATGGCCGATCTGACCGCCTTCAACACCGGACCGCGCCAGCGCCGCTCTGGCCGCAGCGGCCCCGAGATCAATGGGCGGCGTGGCGGCCAGCGATCCGCCAAAGGTTCCGATGGCGGTGCGCGCACCATCAAGGATAACGATGTCCTGGGTCATGGGTGGATCTCCTTTGACCGCACCATGCCTTTTGCGTGGACCGGAGTCAGCCCTGAACCCTTGACGCGGACGCAACGGCACGTACACCTGTCCGTTATGACGGATGATACTGACGCTATACTCGCGCTGCTGCCAGCGCGCCTGAAAGAGGCCCGGCAGGCGCAGGGCCTCAACCTCGATGCGGTGGCCAAGTTGTCCGGCGTCAGCCGATCGATGGTCAGCCAGATCGAGCGCGGCGAAAGCTCGCCCACGATTGCGACGCTGTGGAACCTCACCCGCGCCTTGCAAGTGGATTTTGCGGGCTTGCTGGAAGAAAGCGGCAGCGATGCCATCGAGGTGCTGCGCGCCAAGGACGTCCCCAGCATCGACAATCGCGGCACCGGTTGCACGATCCGCATCCTGTCCGCGCCCGAGGACGCCGGTCGGCACGAGGTATACGAGTTGCGCCTGACCGAGGGCGGTGTTCTGGACAGCCAGCCGCACCGGCGCGGCGCGCGCGAGCAGTTGACCGTGATCGAAGGCAAGGTCGAGGTCACCAGCGGCGGCACACGGGAATTCGCACGGCAAGGCGACACGGTGCGCTATGCGGCAGATGTGCCCCATGCCATCCGGGCGGATCGGCCCAGCCGCGTCTTTCTGATTGTGCATGATGCATGACATTTCCGCTGTAACGGATTTTTGTACAATATTGTGAAATCCTCTATTTCGGATTTCCCTCCGATATGTTAGATGCGCTGTCAAAGGAGCATCTTCATGACCGCACGATTCCTTGCGCATGTGACGGACACTCTCGCCCGGATCGAAGCGGACGGGATGACGAAAGTCGAACGCCTGATCACCGCGCCACAAGGTGCCCGGACGCGGGTGGGCGACCGGGATGTGCTGAACCTGTGCGCCAACAACTACCTTGGTCTGGCGGACCATCCCGCGCTGATCGACGCGGCCGCGACGGCCATGTCGCAAAACGGGTTCGGCATGGCGTCCGTCCGGTTCATCTGCGGCACGCAGGACCTGCACCGCGAACTGGAACAACGGCTGGCGGCGTTTCTGAGCAAGGATGATGCGATCCTCTTTGCGGCGTGCTTTGACGCCAATGGCGGGTTGTTCGAACCGCTGCTGGGCCCGGAGGATGCGATCATCTCGGACGCGCTGAATCACGCGTCGATCATTGATGGCATCCGGCTCTGCAAGGCGCGCCGCTATCGCTATGCGAATTCCGACATGGCCGATCTTGAGGCGCAGTTGAAGTCCGCACGGGCCGATGGCGCACGGCATGTCATGATCGCCACGGACGGCGTGTTTTCCATGGACGGGTATCTGGCAAAACTGCCGGAGATCACCGCGCTGGCGCAGCAATACGACGCCCTTGTCATGGTCGACGACTGCCACGCCACGGGTTTCATGGGGCCAAAGGGCGCGGGCACGCCCGCGCATTTCGACGTAGATGTGGACATCCTGACCGGGACGCTGGGCAAGGCGCTTGGCGGCGCCATCGGCGGATACATCGCCGGTCCGCAGCCGGTGATCGACCTTTTGCGGCAACGGGCACGGCCCTATCTCTTTTCGAATTCCCTGCCACCGTCGATTGTCGCCGCCGGGATCGAGGCCATACGGCTGGTCAAGGACGGCGACGCCCTGCGCACGCAGCTGTTCGAGAATGCGGCCTATTGGCGTGCGGGTCTGACCGATCTTGGCTTTGACCTCCTGCCCGGCGCGCATCCGATCATCCCCGTGATGCTGGGCGAAGCGCATCTGGCGCAAGAGATGGCGGCGCAGCTTTTCGAACAGGGCGTCTATGTCTCGGGCTTTTTCTACCCGGTGGTGCCCAAGGGGCAGGCACGCATTCGCACGCAGATGAACGCGACCCTCACGCGGGACGACCTCGACCGCGCCCTTGCTGCATTCCAATCGGTCGGCAAGGTACTGGGGGTGATAGGATGAGCATCACCCGTCAGGCCCTCGAAGGGTATGCGACCCATGCACCGGCGCTGATCGCGCAATACAACGCGGTGCCATCCGACACGATTTACGCGGGCGTCCGCGACTTGCTGCCGGTGCATCCGGTCAAGGTGCTGGATGTGGGCACCGGCAACGGGCGCGACGCCGAGTGGTGCACGAATCTGGGCCACACCGTCACGGCGGTTGATCCGGTCAATGCCTTTGTGGTCGAGACGATGCGCCGTGTGCCCGCCGCGACCATACTGCGCGACCGCCTGCCCGAACTGAAAACGGTGCGCGGGCAGTATGGCCTGATCCTTGTCAACGGTGTCTGGCAGCATATCGAACCGGCGGACCGGCCCACCGCACTGGCGCGCCTCGCTGCGCTGCTGGATGCGGGCGGGCGCTTGATCCTGTCCTTGCGCCACGGGCCCGGGCACCCGGACCGCCCCATCGCGCCGATCGACACCGGCGAGACTCTGGCCGGGGCGGAGCGTCTTGGCCTGACCCTTTTGCGCCGTGCCGATACCGGTTCGGTGCAGGACGGCAACATTGCCAATGACGTCACATGGACGTGGCTGGTGTTTGAACGGGAGGCACAGGCATGAACCAGATGATCGCGCTCGAGAAATCGCACCCTCGTGAAGGGTTGTGGCAGGTCGAGGCACCCGTGCCCGAGATCGGCCCGGATGATGTGCTGATCCGCGTGTCGAAGACCGGGATTTGCGGCACCGACATTCACATCTGGAAGTGGGACGATTGGGCGGCAAGCACCGTGCCCACGCCCCTGATCACAGGCCATGAATTTGCGGGTGAGATCGTCGATATAGGCTCTAACGTGCGGGATTTGACCCTCGGCCAGCGGTGCTCTGGCGAAGGGCACCTGATCGGCAAGACCTCGCGGCAGAGCCGGGCGGGCAAGTTCCACCTCGATCCGGCGACGCGCGGGATCGGCGTGAACGAACAGGGCGCCTTTGCCCAGTATCTCAAGCTGCCGGCCTTCAACGTGGTGCCCCTTCCGGATGAGATTGACGACGACATCGGCGCGATCCTCGACCCGCTGGGCAACGCGGTACACACCGCGCTGTCCTTTGACCTGATCGGAGAGGATGTGCTGATCACCGGCGCGGGTCCTATCGGGATCATGGCCGCAGCGGTGGCGCGCCATGTGGGCGCGCGGCACGTGGTGATCACGGATGTGAACCCGGATCGGCTGCGCCTCGCCACCCATGTGGCGGATGTGGTGCCGGTGAACGTGGCGCAGCAGGATCTGGCCGAGGTGGTTCAGGGCCTTGGCATGACGCAAGGCTTTGACGTCGGGCTTGAGATGTCAGGGAACCCCCGCGCCTTTGACCAGATGGTCGAGGCGATGACGATGGGCGGGCGCATCGCGATGCTGGGCATCCCGCCGGGGCGCGCGCCGGTGGACTGGTCCCGCATCGTGTTCAAGGCAATCACGATCAAGGGCGTCTACGGCCGCGAGATTTTCGAGACCTGGTACAAGATGATCGCGATGCTCCAGAACGGCC
>CAZRUV010000135.1:0-7866 GCA_964603315.1 uncultured Rhodobacterales bacterium | reverse complement strand
GTTGACCCCGCGATGGCGCAGGCCCAGTGACTTCAGGATCTCGTAGCCGACCTTGACCTCCTCGACCGGGTCCGCCGAGAGGGAGACACGTATCGTGTCCCCGATCCCCATCCAGAGCAGATTGCCCAGCCCGATGGCCGACTTGATGGTGCCCGAGGTCAGCCCGCCCGCTTCGGTGATGCCCAGATGGATCGGCGCATCCGTCGCTTCGGCCAATTGCTGATAGGCGGCTGCCGCCATGAACACGTCCGACGCCTTGCAGCTGATCTTGAATTCATGAAAGTCGTTGTCCTGCAGGATCTTGATATGATCCAGACCGCTTTCGACCATCGCATCGGGCGTCGGTTCGCCATATTTTTCCAGCAGGTGTTTCTCGAGCGAACCCGCATTCACCCCGATCCGGATCGAACAATTGTGGTCGCGCGCCGCCTTGATGACTTCCCTGACCCGGTCTTCGGACCCGATATTGCCAGGATTGATCCGCAGGCAGGCCGCCCCCGCCTCTGCCGCCTCGATCCCGCGCTTGTAGTGGAAATGGATGTCCGCCACGATTGGCACCGGGCTTTCGGGCACGATCTGCTTCAGGGCCGCCGACGACGCTTCGTCCGGAACCGAAATGCGGACGATGTCCGCGCCTGCCTCCGCTGCCGCCTGCACCTGCGCCACGGTTGCGGCCACATCCGTGGTCAACGTGTTCGTCATCGTCTGCACGGTGATCGGTGCATCTCCACCAACCGGCACGTTCCCGACCATGATCTGGCGGCTTTCCCGGCGATAGATATTGCGCCATGGGCGGATGTGGTTCAGCGACATGGGGACCCCGTCAAAAGCCAATCAGCAGTTGTCAGACAAAATAGACAGTGGCGGGCAAAGCGGCAATGGGGTGCGGCGCTTATTCCGTGTCTTGCGAAACGGCAGCGGCCCGCGCCTCTGCGTAGCGCACCAGACCTTCATCGGTGGACACATCCACAGGAAGGTAGGTTTCCTTGAGCCCTGCAATCTCGAGCGGCAGGTTCGACGTGACCTGTCCGGTGTCGCCGACGGGGCCATAGAACTTGTCGTTCATGGCAAAGTAGATCGCACCGCTTTCGCCGGTGCGCAGGGTCGGCGCCTCTTCCGTCAAGGGGGCGTTCCACGTGTCCCCGGCCTGCATCGTCGCCTCGAAGATGACCGTGCCGTCCGCCGCGCTCACCCGCACCCAGCTTGGGCGCACGGCGACCATAGTCAGGGCAGGTGTCACCTCTTCGACCACCTGCGGCACCGCCGGTGCCTCCAGCGCCTCGCGCAGGGCCCGGTCCACTCCGGCAACCGTGTCCGGCGCCGTGCGGGGCGCGGCAAAGGTGCCGATGTCCTGCGGGTTGAGCGTCGCGATGGGCGCATCGCGGGCCACCAGCACAGGCACGTCCAGTGCCTGTGGGCGGTAAAGGCGATCCAGCGCGTCAGCGCGCGGTGTCTCGATCGAGGGGCCAGCAGGCGTTGCCGCAGGCGCGACAGCGTCGAGGGGATCAAGGTCGGACAACACGACCGGCGTCTGTTCCACAGGTGCAACCTGCACCCGCTGCACCTCTTGCAAGACGGCGTAGCCGCCCCATCCGATGCCACCGATCAAAGCGAGGAGCACAAGCGACGAGCCAATGGCGCGTGGTTCGATATGCGACCAGACAGCCTCTGCTGCGGGCACAAAGGGCGTTGCAGGTGCCGCAAACATGTCGGAGCCGGGCCCCTTGCCCAACCGCTCTTCCCGCGTCGGCTTTTTGATCACGGAGGCCTTGGAGGACATGCCGTGCGCAACTTCGAACCCGCTTTCTTCGCAGAAAATGGCAAATGCCTTGTCCGGGTCCATGTTGAGGTACCGCGCGTAGGACCGCACGTAACCCGCGATAAACCCTGGCGTATCAAAGGCACTGGGATCACAGGCCTCGATGGCCGCGATGTAGCTCGCCTTGATCCGCAATTCGCGTTGAACGTCCAACAGGGACTTGCCCAAGGTTGCGCGCTCTCCGCGCATCACATCGCCCAGGCGCAACTCAAAGTCGTCAAAGCCCTTTGGCTTGGCGACTTCAGATGTATCGGTTTTATCGGTTTTGCGCCCGATCATTCCCGCTGCCCCGTATGTCCCTAGGTTTGAGCTATCGCACGAGCGGCGATTCGCTTCACCGTGTTTGTTAGCTACAGGTTAACACACCGCAAGGCGAATTGCACTTTTTTGCCGTTCAGCCAGCGCTTTCTGAGCGGTTCAGCGCGCAATGCGACCAAAGTTGATCCATGGCATGGACAAGCGCGTCGATTTCGTTCGGGCCGTGCACCGGCGACGGGGTAAAGCGCAGCCGTTCAGTACCGCGCGGCACCGTGGGGAAGTTGATGGGCTGCACGTAAATGCCGTGATCCTGCAGCAGCATGTCGCTGAGCATCTTGGTGTGCACCGGGTTGCCGACCATCACCGGGACGATGTGGCTGCCGTGATCAATGATGGGCAGGCCCAGACCCTTCAGCCGCAGCTTGAGCGCCTTGGCCTGAGCCTGATGATCGGCCCGCAGGTTCTCTGCCGTCTTCAGAAACGCGACTGAGGCCGCCGCTCCGGCGGCGACAGCGGGCGGGAGGGACGTGGTAAAGATGAAGCCCGGCGCATAAGACCTTATGGCATCACACATTTTAGCGGACGCGGCGATATAGCCGCCCATCACACCATAGGCCTTGGCCAACGTGCCGTTGATGATGTCGATCCGCCCCATCAACCCGTCGCGCTCGGCAACGCCAGCGCCGCGCGGGCCGTACATTCCGACCGCGTGCACCTCGTCGATATAGGTCAGCGCACCATACTCGTCGGCCAGATCGCAAATCGCCTCAATGGGCCCGAAATCACCGTCCATCGAGTAGATGGATTCGAACGCGATCACTTTCGGCGCATCGGACGCGTCCGCTTCGAGCAGGGCGCGCAGGTGTTCCACGTCGTTGTGACGGAAAATGCGCTTGGCCCCGCCGTTGCGGCGCACGCCTTCGATCATCGAGGCGTGGTTGAGCGCATCGGAGTAAATGATGAGGCCGGGAAACAGCTTGGGCAGCGTACTTAAAGTCGCGTCATTGGCGATGTAAGCGCTGGTAAAGAGAAGCGCCGCCTCCTTGCGATGCAGATCGGCCAGTTCCGCCTCAAGCCGTTTATGGTAAACGGTTGTGCCCGAAATATTGCGCGTGCCGCCCGACCCTGCGCCTGTCGCATCAATGGCTTCGTGCATGGCGCGCAGGACAATCGGGTTCTGCCCCATGCCGAGATAGTCATTGCCGCACCACACTGTGATCGGTTTTTCGGTGCCATCCGGTTGCGTCCAGTTGGCGTGCGGGAACTGGCCCTTTTGCCGTTCGATGTCGATGAAGGTGCGATAGCGTCCCTCATCGTGCAGCCGTTGCAGCGCCTGATCCAGTTGGCCGTCGTAATTCACGTCACGTTCCCCTTGGTCCGATTCCCGCATCGGCTCATGGCACCCAAACGAGAGTTCTTAGAACGAATATAGACTGCCATTGCCCCGTTCAATGCAAATGACATGCGCGTCATGTCGCAGGTTGTAACGGAACGGCACCCAAACGCGCCCTTTCTGACCGCCACTTTGCCCGGACGCGGCGCACGGGCCATGATCCAGATCAATCGCACCCTCTGGACACTGCGATCCGCTCTGCGCACTGTGCGGCGCGACACATATTCAGGAGCCGCCATGACCCTCGACGCCGTCCTTTCCCGCATTGATGCCACCCTGCCAGAGGCCACCGAACGGTTGATGGACCTCTTGCGCATCCCGTCGATTTCGACGGACCCGGCTTATGCGGATCATTGCCAGATGGCGGCGGACTGGCTGGTGTCGGACCTCGCCAGCATCGGGATCACCGCGCAAAAGCGGGAGACACCGGGCCACCCGATGGTCGTCGGGCATGTGGACGGGGATGGCCCGCACCTGTTGTTCTATGGCCACTACGATGTGCAACCGGTTGATCCGATTGAGCTTTGGGATCGCGACCCCTTTGACCCGGAAGTGCAGGACACGCCCAAAGGCCGGGTCATAAGGGCCCGCGGGTCGTCGGACGACAAGGGGCAGTTGATGACCTTTGTCGAGGCCTGCCGCGCGTGGAAGGCGGAGCATGGCACCCTGCCCTGCAAGTTGACCTTTTTCTTTGAGGGCGAGGAGGAATCCGGCTCGCCGTCCCTTGTTCCCTTCATGCAGGACAACGCGGACGAATTGCGCGCCGATCTTGCCCTGATCTGCGACACGGGCCTGTTTGAATCCCGTGTGCCCGCCATCGTGACCATGTTGCGCGGGCTGCTGGGCGAAGAGATCACGATCACCGCCCCCGACAAGGATCTGCATTCCGGCATGTATGGCGGCGTGGCCATGAACCCGATCCGCGTGCTCAGCCGTGTGATCGCGTCCCTGCATGATGACAATGGCCGCGTCACGATCCCCGGCTTTTATGACGGTGTGCCCGAATTGCCCGATGCGATCCGCAGCCAGTGGCAGGGCCTCGCCTTTGACCACAAGGCCTTTCTGGGCGATGTGGGCCTGTCCGAACCTGCGGGCGAAACCGACCGCACCCCGATCGAGATGATCTGGTCGCGCCCAACGTGTGAGGTAAACGGCATCTGGGGCGGCTATACCGGCGACGGGTTCAAGACGGTCCTGCCGTCGCAGGCGTCGGCAAAGATCAGCTTTCGTCTGGTCGGCGACCAGGATCCGCTCGCGATCCGCGAAAGCTTTCGCCAGATGGTGCGGGATGCGCTGCCGGTCGATTGCACCGTCGAATTTTCAGACCATGGCGCGAGCCAGGCCTCTATCACCGAGACCACCGACCCCGCATTCGAAGCGGCCCGCGTGGCACTGAGCGACGAATGGGGCATCCCGGCGGCCTATGTTGGCTGCGGCGGGTCGATCCCGATTGCGGGCCACTTTCAGGACATCCTTGGCACCACGCCCATGCTCATCGGCTTCGGCAAGGACGACGACCAGTTGCATTCGCCCAACGAAAAATACGACATGGAGAGCTTTCACAAGGGCATCCGCAGCTGGGCGCGCATTCTCGCCGCGCTCACATGATCCCCTTCATCTTGCCAAGTAAACTCCGGGGGTGAGCGCGTCAGCGCGAGGGGGCTGGCCCCCTGTCCCCGCCCAGACACGCGACCGGACCATGCCCCTTTCCGACCAACAGATTGCATATGACATCACCGGCGCCGGCCCGCCGGTCCTGCTGCTGCATGGCTTCCCGCAAACGCGCGCCATGTGGCACGCCATTGCGCCGGTGCTGGCGCAGGACTTCACCGTTGTCACAGCTGATCTGCGTGGATACGGCGCCAGTCACACGCCCGCTGCGATGCACGACATGAGCTTTCGCGCGATGGCGGCGGATCAGGTGGCGCTGATGGGGGCCTTGGGCTTTGACCGCTTCCACGTGGTCGGCCATGACCGCGGGGGGCGCACCGCACACCGCCTGGCGCTGGACAGCCCCGAGGCGCTCCTGTCCCTCACGGTCATGGATATCGTACCGACGCAACACCTGCTGGGCGGCATGACACATGAGATTGCGCGCGCCTATTATCACTGGCTGTTCCTTGCCCAGCCGGAGCCTGTGCCCGAGACGCTGATCAATCACGATCCGGTCGCCTATTTCGAAGCAATCCTCACCGGTATCGGAGGCGACAGCGCCCGTTTTGATCCGACCGCGATGGAGGCCTACAGAACCGCGTGGCGCGACCCGGAGGTCGTGCGCTGCATGTGCAACGACTACCGCGCAGCCATTGATGTGGACCTGGCCCTCGACACGGCAGATCTGGGCCGGATGGTGGACGTGCCTGCCCTGGTTCTGTTCGGCGCGGATGGCATCATGGCGCAGTATTACGACGTGCCCGCCACCTGGGGTGCGCGTTTGCGCAACATGCGCAGCGCGGCTGTGCCCGGCGGTCACTTCTTTCCCGACACGCATCCGGCAGAGACGTCCGAGGCCGTGCGCCGTTTTCTGAAGGTTCAGATGACGCCGTAAAACCGCTCCGGCAGCAGGTATTGTGTGTCGTAGTCGGGCCGGTCGAACTGGTAAAATCCCGTTTCACCACGCGGCTTGAATGTGCGCTGCATCTTGCGGCGCAGTGGGCGCATGTCGAATTCATCCTGCATGTCCAACGTCTTGAAGGCGTCGAACACGGCGCGATCTTCCCCCCGCGCCTCCGCGAACCAGTGCCGTCCCACAGCAGCCTCTCGAATGGTGGCATTGAACGACGCGGTGGTGGCGTTACGCTGGTCCATGACGCCTGAGTAGACACCAAAGTCGCAAAATTTCAGGTGAAACAGGAACAGGGCTTCGGGCGTCAACAGCTTGTCGAACTGGGTAAAATGTCCGCCGCGCGCGATCTTGACCGGTGCCGAGATGATGCAGGGCTTGGAGTAGTGCGGCGCGGGGCGCACATGGCGACGCGGCCCGAGGATGCGATCCTCGATCACCGCGTCCTCGACGTCGACACGGTGAATGACCTCCATCCCCAAGGGCGTAAACACCTTGCCCTTGGGCGACTGCCGCAGAAAGTCGAGCAATGAGCCGTCAAAACCCGGGTCCCATATGACCAGTTCGTCCACGTCACCGACGATGATGTGTTTGTAATACTTGCGCAGGCCTTCCACGAGATTGTTCAGCAATTGCCAGCGCTTGACGTCGAAATTCTTGTGCGGATCGCCGGGGATGCCGATGATGTTGCACCCATCCGCCAGTCGCGCCACCTCCTGCCCGCGCCCGTGATTGACCACATAGCAGTTTTCGCGCCCGAACATCACACCGTAGTGGCGCAGCCACGCTTTGAGGAAAAACGCATCATCGCGCACCATGGTGACGGCGGCCACTATTTGCATCTGTTAGGGTCCTGCTCGGGAACGTTTTGCGACACCCTAGCCCAAGACACCCCCGCTGAGAATGACAAAAGAGCCCGCATGACCCTGCCCGCCGCCTTTGCCGACACCGGATTTTTCGCCACCCGGGCCGGGGATCAGTCGATCACGCGCTATCAGGTGCTGGGCGAACGGTCATCCGGGACAAATTTCGTGAAGCGGCTTCTGGGCCGCAATACGCCGCTGAAACCGACTGAGGCCTTGGGATGGAAACACGGGTTTCCGCACATGATGGCGGTGCCGCGCGACATGGCCGTGATCTGCGTGGTACGCCGTGCGGATGCCTGGGCGCGGTCGATGTTCGACAAACCGTGGCACACGACGCCCGAGATGCAGGCGCTGTCGTTTTCGGACTTCATCCGCGCCCGGTGGGATACGATCATCGACCGTCCGCGTTACTTTGAAGGGTTGGTACCCGATGGCAGCGTGGGCGCACCGCTCCAGCATGACAGGCACCCGCAAACGGGCCTGCCCTTCGCGACGCTCTTTGCCCTGCGCCGGGCAAAACTGGCCAGCCTTTTGACCCTGCCCGCGCGCGGGTGCACCTGCGTCGTGTTACGCATGGAAGATGCGCAGGCCGCCCCGGAAGATACATTGGCGCAGCTGGCGGGTGCGCTAGGCACCAGTCGGGCACCCGTCTATCGGCCCGTGGTGAAACGGCTCGGGTCCAAATTCAAAGCGGCTGTACCAGAACGCCAACCCCTGCCGGACGCATGGAGCGCGGATGATCTGGCCTTTCTTGCGTCATCTGTGGATCCGGATCAGGAAGCCATGCTGGGCTACACCTACTGACAAACCTGGACATCTGCCGGCCCCGAAGTGCCATTTTCCGACACGGAAAATGGGCCGGAAAACGTATCGTTTTCCGCCTGCGCCCGGGATCAAACGAGGTCTGGAAAATGGCGCGGTTGACGGGGCTCGAACCCGCGACCCCCGGCGTGACAGGCCGGTACTC
>CAZRUV010000134.1:0-7943 GCA_964603315.1 uncultured Rhodobacterales bacterium | reverse complement strand
CGCAATTGGTGCCAGCGCTCAACGCCGCGCCGATCGCATCCACCGACATAAGGCCCTGCGTTTCGATCGCGCTCAGGATGGTGTTGACGCCAACGCCGAAGCAAGAACACAGGACCGGCCCGGGGTTCGGCGCGTCTGCGGCCGGACGGCCCAGCAGGGCGTCCGCCGTCTCGGTTCCGGGCAGTTCCGCGAGATAGTCGCGCATGACCGCCACCGGTTGCGGCGAGACAAACAGGGCGCCGACCAGCGCGCCGCTTTCGTGCAGTGCGATCCGGGCCACGCCGCGCCGCTCATCCATGATCGACGATAGATCGGCATCGGGTGCGCCAAACATCCGCCGCGCCTCTGCCTGCCAGTCGGCCGGGGATTTGTGCGCCGCCATTTCCGCCCGATAGCCTTGCGCGGTGCGCGCCAGCGCCCAGTAGTCACTGTCGAGTGTCATTTCAGCGCGCGACACGGCAAAGCCGTACCATGCGGCGGCGTATCTCTTCACCGATACGACGCTGGCCTTGCTTTCGGGTTGACCGGAAACAGGGTCCACGGCGGCCGCAACCAGGGCATCGATCCGCGCGGCAGGCGCCGTCTCGCCCGTCCAGTGCATCGGGGCAAAGACCTGACCCGGCTGCACCGCGTCCGTGATCCGCGCCCGCAGGATCGATGTACCCGACGGGCTGCTGACCTCTGCGAGGTCCGCCGCCTCAATGCCCAGTCGCGCTGCATCAGCGGGATGTATCTCCAGGAACGGTTCGGCAAGGTGGGCAGACAGGCGCGCGCTGAGGCCCGAGCGTGTCATCGTGTGCCACTGGTCGCGCACGCGGCCCGTGTTGAGGCGAAACGGATAGCGCGGCGACGCCTTGGCCGCTGGCGGCTTCCACGACACCGGCAGGAACCGCGCCTTGCCGTCTGCGTGAAAGAACTGCCCGTCGGCAAAGAACCGTCCGCCCTGCCGCTTCGCCGTGATCGGCCAGCGCTGCGGCGCCAGATCGGCATAGGCTCCGTCGGACAGGTCCGACAGGGCCGATATGTCAAAGTCGCGCCCAAACTGCCCGGCGACACCGGACAGCGTGGCGTATTCCCGGAAAATTTCTGCGGCGCTGGCATAGTCGAAGGCCCGCGCGAACCCCATTCGGCGGCCCACCTCCGCCAGAATATCCCAGTCGGGCCGCGCCTCTCCCGGCGCGTTCAGGACACGGCGCTGACGGCTGATGGTACGGTCGGAGTTGGTGACCGTCCCTTCCTTCTCGGCCCAGGCGGTTGCGGGCAGCAGCACATCGGCCAGCCGCGCCGTGTCGGTGCGGTCGGTGATGTCGCTGACGACGGTGAAGTCACAATCCGCGATGGCGTCGCGCACGGCGTCCGCTTCGGGCATCGACACCGCCGGGTTCGTGTGAATGATCCACAGCGCCTTGATCCGTCCATCCGCCACCGCACGGAACATGTCTACCGCCTTGAGCCCCGGCGCCTCGGGCACCGAAGGCGCGTCCCAGAAATCGCGCATAGCCGCGCGATGGTCGGCGTTCTCGAGGTCCAGATGGCAGGCCAGCATGTTGGCAAGACCGCCCACCTCGCGCCCGCCCATGGCGTTGGGTTGCCCGGTGACGGAAAGCGGCCCGCAGCCCGGTTTGCCGATGCGGCCCGTGGCCAGATGGCAGTTGAGAATGGCGTTGACCTTGTCCGCGCCAGAGGTCGACTGGTTCACGCCCTGCGAATAGATCGTGACGACCTTTTCCGTGCGCATCCACAAATTGCAGAAGGCCGCGATGTCGTCCGTGGACAGGCCCGTCGCGGCGACGTTATCGGATTGCGCCGCCGTCAATGCGGCATCAAACCCGTTGGTCCGTGCGATAAACGCCTTGTCCAGCGCGCCCCCTTCGTAAAGCGTCGCCAGCAACTTGTTGAACAGCGCCACATCGCTGCCCGGCTCCAGCGCCAGATGCATGTCCGCCCCGTCACAGCTGGCCGTCCGGCGCGGATCAATGACAACCACCTTGGTGCCCCGCGCGGCGCGCGCCGCCATCAGTCGCTGGTACAGGACCGGGTGGCACCACGCGAGGTTGGACCCGACAAGCACGACAAGATCAGCCTCGTCCAGATCTTCATAAGCACCCGGCACCGTGTCGCTGCCAAAGGCACGCTTGTGCCCTGCAACGGACGAGGCCATGCACAGCCGCGAGTTGGTGTCGATATTGGCCGACCCGATGAACCCCTTCATCAGCTTGTTGGCCACATAATAATCTTCGGTCAGCAACTGGCCCGACACGTAAAAGGCCGCGCTGTCGGGGCCATGTTCCGCAATCGTCCGCGCGAACCTGTCGGCCACCCGTTGCAGCGCAGCATCCCAGGTCGTGTCCTTGCCTTTCACGCGCGGCCTGAGCAAGCGCTGTTCCAACCCGACGGTTTCACCCAACGCGGCACCTTTTGAACACAGCTTGCCAAAGTTCGCGGGGTGATCCGGGTCGCCCCGCACGTCAAGCCCGCCATGGCCGTCCGGCCGCAGGAGCACGCCGCATCCGACGCCACAATAGGCGCAGGTGGAGCGCGTTTCCGGAAGCCCGGTCCCATCCATCAGGCGGCACTCCGACCAGCAAGCTTGGTGCCGTCAATCAGCACGTGGCCACCCTCGATGCGTACGGGGAAGGTGGAAATGGCACCCTCTTCGCCCTTGGCCTGACCGGTGTTGAGGTCAAAGACCCAGTTGTGCAGCGGGCAGGTGACGGACTGACCGTGCACGATCCCTTCCGACAGCGGGCCGCCCTTGTGCGGGCACATATCCGTCGCGGCAAAGACCTCGTCCGTGCCGGTGCGAAACACCGCAACACAGCCCAGCGCGGTCTTGACCTTGCGCGCCCCGCGCAAGGGGATGTTGTCGATGGGGCCAATGTCGATCCAGGTCATGTTGCAATCTCCATCGGCTCTTTGCCGAAACACTCGTTGAATTGATGTTCAGCCCGGCGGCACCGCCTGCCGGGCGCTGCCCTTTCCTTGATGAACCGGCACATCACTCCGCCGCCTCCAGCGTCAGATCGGCCAGCGGCTGGAACGGCTCCGCCGCCTTGGCGTGTTCCGCCCACGGGTCCTTGCGGTAGATGGATTGGCTCAACTCAAAGGCCTCGATCAGCCGCACGCGCTCATCCAGATCGGCGATACGCTCCTGCACCCAGTCGAGCCCCACCTTCGCCACCCATTTGTAAGGCCGGTCGAGGTATTTGGCGTTCTCGCGGTAAAGCTGAACAAAGGCGACCGTGACGTCGATCGCCTCGGCTTCGGTCGCGACATCGCACAGGCGTTCGGTTTCCTTCACGTCCATGCCAGCGGCACCCGCCACACCGACCTGATAGCCACTGTCGACACAGATGATGCCCACATCCTTGCAGGTCGCCTCGGCGCAGTTGCGCGGACAGCCCGAGACCCCCAGCTTGACCTTGTGCGGCGTCCACGACCCCCACAGCGCCTGTTCCAGCTTGATGCCCAGACCGGTCGAATCCTGCGTGCCAAAGCGGCAGTGATCCGTGCCGACGCAGGTCTTTACCGTGCGCAGCCCCTTGGAATAGGCGTGACCCGAGACCAGCCCCGCCTTGTTCAGATCCGCCCAGATAAAGGGCAAATCCTCGCCCTTCACGCCCAGCAGATCAATCCGCTGCCCGCCAGTCACCTTGACCGTCGGCACGTTGTACTTGTCCGCCGCATCCGCAATCGCGCGCAACTCGGTCGGGTTGGTGATCCCGCCCCACATGCGCGGCACCACCGAGAACGTGCCGTCTTTCTGAATGTTGGCGTGCTTGCGCTCGTTGACAAAGCGGCTCTGCGGGTCGTCCTGATATTCCAGCGGCCAGTCCGCCAGCAGGTAGAAGTTCACCGCCGGTCGGCACACATGGCACCCATTGGGCGTGGTCCACCCCAGCTCTTGCCAGACCGCGGCCTGGCTTTTCAGTTCCCGAGACTTGATCAGACGCCGCACGTCCTCGTGGCTGAGATCACAGCAGCCGCAGATGGGCTGCGCCGTTGGCATCTGGAAATCATCGCCCAACGTGACCTGCAACAATTGTTCCACCAGCCCGGTGCATGTGCCACAGGACGCGCTCGCCTTGGTGGTGGCTTTCACCGCGCCCAGATCGGTTGCGCCCTCTGCGATGGCGTCGACGATGGTGCCTTTGCAAATGCCGTTGCAGCCGCAAATCTCCGCATCAAGCGGCAATGCTGCAACGGCTGAGAGAGGGTCCACAGAGGCGCCCCCCTGAAAGGCCGGGCCAAAGATCAGCGTCTCGCGCATGTCCTCGATCGAGGTCGCGTCCTTGATCAGCTGGAAGAACCAGTTGCTGTCGGCGGTGTCGCCATACATCACGGCACCCACCAACTTGTCCTCTTCGATCACCAGACGCTTGTAGATACCCTTGCCCGGATCGCGCAGCACGATGTCCTCGCGCCCCTCACCTTCGGCAAAGTCGCCCGCGCTGAAAAGGTCACAGCCCGTGACCTTGAGCTTGGTCGAGAGGGTCTTTTGCCGGAACGCGGCGTCCTCGCCCAGCAGCGTCTGCGCCAGCACTTTCGCCTGATCGTAAAGCGGGGCAACAAGGCCAAAGAGCGCGCCGTCATGCTCGACGCACTCACCCACCGCAAACACATCTGCGTCCGAGGTACACAGCTGGTCGTCCACGTGGATGCCGCGCCCAACCGCGAGGCCCGCGTCCTGCGCCAGCGCCACATTGGGCCGGATACCGACCGCCATGACCAAAAGGTCACAGGGCAGTTCGGTCCCATCATCCAGCAGCAGCGCCCTGACTTTGCCATCCTGCCCAAGGATCTCCTTGGAGTTCGCCTGCAGCTTGACGGTGATGCCTTTGCCTTCGAGCGACTTTTTCAGCAGATAACCCGCCGCCTCATCCAGCTGCCGCTCCATCAGGTGGCCCATGATGTGCACCACGGTGACGTCCGCGCCGCGCGCGGCCATGCCAGCCGCCGCTTCCAGACCCAACAGCCCGCCGCCGATCACGACCACCTTGTTGTCTGCGCCCATCGCCATCATGGCCTGGGTGTCCTCGAGGTCGCGATAGGCGATGACGCCGTCCAGATCATGTCCGGGCAGCGGGATCATGAACGGGTTCGACCCGGTGCCAAAGATCAGCTTGTCGTAGGCGACGTGGCCGTTCTCGCCCTCGACGACCTTCATCTCGCGGTCGATCTTCACCACCTTTTCGCCAAAGCGGCAGGTGACGTTGTGCCGGGCGTACCAGTCATCGTCATGGGTGACGATGTCTTCATAGGTCTGGTCGCCCGCAAGCACGGGGCTCAGCATGATGCGGTTGTAGTTCCCGCGCGGCTCGGCATTGAACAGCGTGATGTCAAAAGCGCCCGGAGCCGCCTCTACCAGATGCTCAATCACCCGCCCCGACGCCATACCAGCGCCGATGATGACAAGCTTTTCAGTCATGTGT
Organism: uncultured Rhodobacterales bacterium; assembly: GCA_964603315.1. Lineage (GTDB taxonomy): Bacteria > Pseudomonadota > Alphaproteobacteria > Rhodobacterales > Rhodobacteraceae > Tateyamaria. The sequence continues at coordinate 2,511 of CAZRUV010000134.1, read as the reverse complement.
ATTCCTTTCGGGGATCCGGCCAAGGATGGATTTGATGCTTGTTTTTGAATGGGATGATGCGAAGCGCGAAGCCAACTACGCGCATCACAAAGTCAGGTTTGAAACAGTCGAAAATGCAAACTGGGACAGTGCGCGTTATTTTCCTGACCAGCGTAGAAACTACCAAGAAGGACGCATCCTCGCCTACTTCCTGATCGAAGATCGGCTTCATGCTATGGTGTTTACGATTCGCAAATCCGGCGTGCGCATCATAAGTCTGAGACGCGCCAACAACCGTGAGATTGACCGCTATGTCGAAGAACTTAACCGTTCGTAGGAATACGTTCCTCGAAAACGAGGCCATAGAGAACGGAATCGAAGCGGACGCTGACACCTTCGTCCCAGATGACGAAGCGTGGTATGCGCTGTACGATAGACCACGACAAGCCCGTCGAGGGGAAGGCTTTGTCTCCAAGTCCTCCCGGTCAGCAAAGGCGAGCACAGTGCTCTCTTCCGGTTCCACACAACGTAGCGCGGCCGTAAAAAAACCTTCGCGAAAGGGTCCCGCGAAACGAGCGTAGTAAAACTGGACCACGCCCATCACTCCGCCGCAATCGCCTTGGCCGGCGCTTTCTTGGGCTTCGCGCCGTGCTCGTATTCTTCAAGGAAATCGAGCACGTCCTGCCGGTAGGTGTAGTAATCCGGATGCTCCAGCAGCGCCTTGCGTGTGCGGGGGCGCGGCAGGTCCACCGGAACGATCTTGCCGATCGTCGCCTGCGGCCCGTTGGTCATCATCACCACCCGATCGGCGAGCAGGATCGCCTCGTCGACGTCATGGGTCACACAGATCGCCGTCACCTTGGTGCGCGACCAGACCTCCATCAGCACCTCTTGCAGCTCCCAACGGGTCAGCGAGTCAAGCATCCCGAACGGCTCATCGAGCAAGAGCAGCTTCGGCGACAGCGCAAAGGCGCGCGCAATGCCCACCCGCTGCTGCATCCCGTTCGACATATCCGACGCGGGCTTGTCCATCGCGTCGGCCAGACCCACCCGTTCGAGGTAGTATTCCACCACGTCCTGCCGCTCGGCCTGGCTCGCCTTGGGATAGACCTTGTCCACGCCAATCGCGCAGTTCTCACGCGCGCTCAGCCACGGGAAGAGGTTCGGCGACTGAAAGACCACCGCCCGCTCGGGGTCCGCGCCCTCCACGTGCCGGCCATCCAGCTTGATCGCCCCTTTGGAAATCGCATTCAGCCCCGCCGCCATCGTCAGCACGGTGGACTTGCCACAACCCGAATGCCCGATCAGCGAGATGAACTCGCCCTTGTCGATCTTCAGATCGAAATCCTCGACCACCGTGAGTGGACCCTTGGGCGTCGGATACACCTTGTGAAGCTGGCTGAAATCGAGGAAGCGGTTCTCGATCATGCCCTTCTGCGCTTCGACCACTGCCGACGGCACACCGTGGATCGGCGTTACATCTGGCAACAGGCGCGAGCCTTCGACCTTCGCCTCGATGCCCACATCCATCAGGTACTTCGTCACATCCGCGCGCAGCCGCTTGAACGTGTCGTTGGTGTTCATCGCCATCCGCTCGCGCGGACGCGGGATGTCGACCCTGAACTCCTCGCCCAGTGTCCCATCGGGGTTCAGCGCGATGATGCGGTCGGCCAGAATGATCGCCTCATCCACGTCATTGGTGATCAGCACACAGGTCTTCTTGTCCGCCTCCCAGATATGCTCGATCTCATCGGCAAGGTTCGCGCGGGTCAGCGCGTCGAGCGCACTCAAAGGCTCATCGAGCAGCAGCATCTCGGGGCTCATCGCAAGCGCGCGCGCCACGTTCACCCGCTGGCGCATCCCGCCTGACAGTTCCGCCGGGCGACGGCTGGCCGCGTGGCTCAGCCCCACCATCTTGACGTAATGGGCAACCTTCTCGGCCTTTTCCGCCTTGCTGAGGCCCGGAAACACCGTATCCACCGCCAGCGCCACATTGCCCGTGACCGTCAGCCACGGCATCAGCGAATAGCTCTGAAAGATCACGCCGCGCTCCGGCCCCGGCCCGGTGATCGGCGTACCCTTGAAGGTGACCGACCCTTTCGACGGCGTGTCCAGACCCGCCATCAGGTTGATCAGCGTCGTCTTGCCCGTGCCGGAGAAGCCGAGGAGGACGAGAAACTCGCCTTCCTCCACTTCCAGGTTGATGTCCTTGAGCACATGGGTCGCGGCGGTGCCTGTCCCAAAGCTCTGGCTCACGTTATCGAACTTGAGAATGCTCATGAGAGATCACCGGTTGTTCGTGAAGGTAAAGAGCGACTGCAGCGCGTACATCACCCGGTCGAGCAGGAAGCCGATGATGCCGATGGTCAGCACCGCCACCATGATCTTGGCGAGCGACGAGGAACTGCCGTTCTGGAACTCGTCCCACACGAACTTGCCCAGACCGGGGTTCTGCGCCAGCATTTCGGCGGCGATCAGCACCATCCAGCCCACACCAAGCGACAGGCGCAGGCCGGTAAAGATCAGCGGCAG
>CAZRUV010000133.1:7467-8053 GCA_964603315.1 uncultured Rhodobacterales bacterium | reverse complement strand
AACGGCGCGCAGAGCGTGTTTGACCAGTTCATCGCGTCCGGCGAAAGCAAGGGGCTGCGCATGGCGGGCCTCGTCGTGCGGCTGCCGCACGGGTTCGAGGGGCAAGGCCCCGAACACTCGTCGGCCCGGTTGGAACGGTTCCTGCAGATGTGCGGGCAGGACAACTGGATCGTGGCGAACTGCACGACCCCCGCGAACTACTTCCACATCCTGCGCCGCCAGATCCACCGTGATTTCCGCAAACCGCTGATCCTGATGACACCGAAGTCGCTCTTGCGGCACAAGCTCGCGGTGTCCAAGGCCGAGGAGTTCACCAATGGGTCGTCGTTCCACCGGGTGCTGTGGGACGATGCGCAACTGGGCAATTCCGACACCAAGCTGGTCGCCGACAAGAAGATCAAGCGGGTCGTGATGTGCTCGGGCAAGGTCTACTACGACCTGCTCGAAGAGCGCGATGCGCGTGGCATCGACGACATCTATCTCATGCGGATCGAACAGTTTTATCCGTTCCCGGCCATATCGCTTGTCAAGGAACTGGAGCGGTTCAAGGGGGCTGAAATGGTCTGGTGCCAGGAAGAGCCCAAGA
>CAZRUV010000133.1:0-7448 GCA_964603315.1 uncultured Rhodobacterales bacterium | reverse complement strand
AGAACCGAATATCGAATGGGTTCTCAGCCGAATCAAAGCCAAGCATCCGCGCCCTCGCTACGTGGGCCGCGCCACCTCTGCCTCGCCGGCGACGGGGCTCGCCAGCCAACACAAAGCACAACAAGCCGCGCTCGTGAACGACGCGTTGACCATCGAAGGATAAGACCATGACCACCGAAGTCCGCGTGCCTACCCTGGGCGAAAGCGTCACCGAAGCCACCGTTGCGACCTGGTTCAAAAAACCGGGCGATGCCGTCGCTGTGGATGAGATGCTGTGTGAACTGGAAACCGACAAGGTGACGGTCGAGGTGCCCTCGCCCGTCGCCGGGACATTGGGCGATATCGTTGCCGCCGAAGGCGAGACAGTGGGCGTTGATGCGCTGCTGGCCACGATCGCGGAAGGCGGTGCCGCCGCCGCAAGCCCGGCCAAGGCGGCAGAACCGGCCGAACCCGCCCAGGCCGCGACCCCGGCCGAAACCGGCGGTGACAGCGTGGACGTGATGGTCCCGACCTTGGGCGAGAGCGTGACCGAGGCGACAGTCAGCACATGGTTCAAGGCCGTGGGCGACAGTGTCGCGCAGGACGAAATGCTGTGCGAGTTGGAGACGGACAAGGTCAGCGTCGAAGTCCCTGCCCCGGCGGCGGGTGTGCTGGCCGAGATCACGGCGCCAGAAGGCACAACCGTCGATGCGTCTGCCAAGCTGGCGGTTATTTCCGCATCCGGCGCCGCTCCTGCGGCAAAACCCGCAGAACCGGCAGCGGCAGCAGCGTCGGCTCCGACGGGCAAGAAGGATGTCGCCAACGCCCCATCCGCCGAGAAGGCCATGGCGGAAGCCGGTCTGCAGGCCGATCAGGTCACCGGAACGGGCCGCGATGGCCGGGTGATGAAAGAGGACGTGGCGCGCGCCGTCGCGTCTGCCGCGGCAGTGGCCCCGCCGCCTGCGGCGAGCGCGCCCACCCCGCGTGCCCCCGTCCCGGCGGATGATGCCGCGCGCGAGGAGCGGGTGAAAATGACGCGCCTGCGTCAGACCATCGCCAAGCGCCTCAAGGACAGTCAGAACACCGCCGCCATGCTGACCACATATAACGAGGTCGACATGAGCGCCGTGATGGCATTGCGCAATGAATACAAGGACCTGTTCCTGAAAAAGCACGGGATCAAACTGGGGTTCATGTCGTTCTTCACCAAGGCGTGTTGCCATGCCCTGAAGGAAGTGCCCGAGGTCAACGCCGAAATTGACGGGACGGACATCGTCTACAAGAACTTTGTCCACATGGGCATTGCCGCCGGAACACCCACAGGTCTCGTGGTCCCGGTTATCCGTGATGCGGACGCGATGAGCTTTGCCGCCATCGAGGCTGCGATCGCCGAGAAAGGCGCGCGCGCCCGTGATGGCAAATTGTCCATGGCTGAGATGCAGGGCGGCACGTTCACCATCTCGAACGGCGGCGTCTATGGCTCGCTGATGTCTTCACCCATCCTCAACCCGCCCCAATCGGGCATTCTTGGCATGCACAAGATCCAGGACCGCGCGATGGTCGTGAACGGCGAGATCGTGGTGCGCCCGATGATGTATCTGGCCCTGTCCTACGATCACCGGATCGTGGACGGCAAAGGCGCGGTCACGTTCCTCGTCCGGGTCAAAGAGGCGCTGGAAGATCCGCGGCGGCTGCTGATGGATCTGTAAGCCATGCGGGTCCGCACGGCGTCTGATCATTGCGGGGACGTGGCGCAAGACCACTACCTTGTGATTGTAGCCCACGCCGCGCGGTCCGACGCCCATTGGCACTGCGGCATACCGTGCCTGGTTGAAACGATGTCTGAAGCAAGGAAGGAATGACGTGACACCGGAACTCACCTACCTCACCTATGCCGTCCTTCTTTTGATCGTCCACATGTTCGTTCAGGCAACGTTGTCAAACCTGTCCAAGGGTCTTGACTGGGCGCTTGGCAGCCAGGACGAGCCCCGTGACCAGAACGCCATCGCGGGCCGCGTCCAACGCGCGCTCACCAACTATGTCTACAACCTGCCCGCCTTCATCGCTCTGGCGCTGATGCTCAAGGTCACTGACCTCGGGACCACAACCACAGCAACGGGCGCGGCAGTGTGGTTTTGGGCAAGGGTTGCCTACATCCCCGCCTATGCCTCCGGCATCCAGATGATCCGGTCCATTGCGTGGTTCACGTCGCTGGTCGGCCTGACCCTGATGATCATTCCGTTGCTCGGCACATGACGGCGGCGCGCACCCTTTATTGGACCACGACCGCCATGGCCTCTGTGGCGGCGGCCTATGCGATCTTTGATTTCGTCCAGTTCAACCTGCCGCGCATGGTCGAAGAACTGGCCGACGGGCTGCCGGGGCTGTTCCGCATCAGCCCGGCCCTCGCCCTGCCGGTCGCCATCGCACTGGCCTTGTGGCTGCGCGCCACGGCTGCGCTGTGGCTCTTTGTTGTCTATGTGTTGGCCTACCGGCTGCACTACTTTCTCGGGGCAGACCCGTTCGAAGGGCAAGGGCTGACCGTGGCGGGCGTCCTGCGGCATCCCGTGACCGTGACGGCAGCGGTGGCGATCCTCACCTACCTTGTCCGGACGCGAGAGTTGGGGCGCACATGACACCTGAATTAACCGCGCTCACCCTCGCCGCCCTCCTGCAGGTTGTGCAACTTGTGCTGATGGCCGTGCCCGCAAACCTCGAACTGGGCCAGGGCCGCACCCTTGGCACCCGTGACAAGGGCGGGCTGGAGGCGCAGCTCAGCCCGCAAACCGCACGACTGTACCGCGCGATGGGAAACCACTTTGAGGGACTGATCCTGTTTACCATCGCCTGTCTTGTGATCACGCTCTCGGGCCAGTCTTCAAAATTCACCGCCGCCTGCGCCTTTGCCTATCTCGTTGCGCGCGTTTTCTACGTGCCCGCATATGCGTTCGGCTGGGTGCCCTGGCGCAGCTACATCTGGATGGTTGGCTTTGCCGCCACAACCGCCATGCTGGTTTCGGCATTGATATGACCTTCTACTCTTGCAAAATACGCTTGGGTCCGGGGCGGCGCCCCGGTTTCACGCTCAACACAAGGACCTGACCCATGGCATCTTACGACCTTATCGTGATCGGCTCCGGCCCGGGCGGCTATGTCTGCGCCATCCGTGCTGCACAGAACGGCCTCAAGGTGGCCGTCGTCGAAGGGCGCGAAACCCTGGGCGGCACCTGCCTCAATATCGGCTGCATCCCGTCCAAGGCGCTCCTGCACGCCAGCCACATGCTGCACGAAGCCGAGCATAATTTTGCGACCATGGGCCTCAAGGGCAAGGCACCTTCGGTCGACTGGAAGCAGATGCAGACCTACAAGACCGATACGATCGGGCAGAACACCTCGGGCATCGAGTTTCTGTTCAAGAAGAACAAGATCGACTGGTTGAAGGGCTGGGGGTCGATCCCCGCCGCAGGCCAGGTCAAGGTGGGCGATGACGTGCACGAGGCCAAGAACATCATCATCGCGTCGGGGTCCGAACCCTCGTCCCTGCCCGGCGTCGAAGTCGACGAAAAGGTCGTCGTCACGTCCACAGGCGCGCTGGAACTTGGCAAGGTGCCGCGACGTCTGGTGGTGATTGGTGCCGGCGTGATCGGGCTGGAATTGGGATCGGTCTATGCCAGATTGGGCGCCGAGGTCGAGGTGATCGAATTCCTCGACGCGATCACCCCCGGCATGGACGCGGAGGTGCAAAAGCAGTTCAAGAAGATCCTGACGAAACAGGGGCTGACGTTCACCATGGGCGCAGCTGTGCAAAAGGTTGAAGCCACCAAGACAAAGGCCAAGGTGCACTACAAGCTGCGCAAGGATGACAGCGAACATGTGGCGGATGCAGACGTGGTGCTGGTGGCAACAGGGCGCAAACCCTACACGGATGGGCTTGGCCTCGCCGACCTTGGCGTCGACATGTCAGAGCGCGGCCAGATCAAGGTCGACGCGCACTGGCAAACCAGCGTCAAAGGTATCTATGCCATTGGCGACGTCATCGACGGACCGATGCTGGCGCACAAGGCCGAAGATGAGGGCGTGGCTGCCGCAGATGTTGTCGCAGGAAAGCATGGGCATGTGAATTACGGCGTGATTCCGGGCGTGATCTACACGCATCCCGAGGTGGCGAATGTTGGTGAAACGGAACAGGGCCTCAAGGATGCGGGCCGGGCCTACAAGGTCGGCAAGTTCAGCTTCATGGGCAACGGTCGCGCCAAGGCGAACTTTGCCGCCGACGGGTTCGTGAAGATCCTCGCCGACGCGGAAACCGATCGCATTCTGGGCGCGCATATCATCGGCCCCGGCGCCGGAGATCTGATCCACGAGGTGTGCGTCGCGATGGAATTCGGGGCGGCCGCCGAAGACCTCGCAATGACCTGCCACGCGCACCCGACCTATTCCGAAGCCGTGCGTGAAGCAGCACTTGCATGCGGACTGGGTGCAATCCACATGTAGCGGCACTGTTTCGGTCGCAATCTCATGCAAACGGTGTGATCGCGCGTCCCGCGAGGTCATTTGGTACGGCCACCGGGCGGGAAACCGCCCGTTGGCTGCACCCGGTCTGGAACTTTCCTGCCCACAGCTAGTTTCTTCCCTACGGACCCGCGTGCAGGGCCTTTCAAAGTCCCGCGCATGCGGTTTTGCTGAACCCGTCATTGAACGCATTTCAAAGGAACACATCATGGACCGTCGCAGCTCGCTGAAACTCATTGGGGGCGGAGCCGCCCTGTTCACCCTGGCCGCCTGCGCTCAGCCCGCAGGCGATGACATCGTGGATATTGCAGCCGGCAACCCGAACTTTTCGACCCTGGTCGCTGCCGTGCAGGCCGCGGGACTGGTTGACACACTTAAGGGGCCCGGCCCGTTTACCGTGTTCGCGCCGACCAATGACGCATTTGCAGCACTGCCCGCAGGCACGGTCGACAGCCTGCTGCTGCCGGAGAACAAGGACCAACTCGTCAGCATTCTCACCTATCATGTCGTACCGGGACAGATCACCGCCGGAGATGTGCTGGGCACGCGCCAACAGGTGACGACCGTCCAAGGCGGGACACTCGACGTGAACGGTCAGGTCGGGAAACTCGGCACCGGCGTGAAGGTCAACAATGCAAATGTCATCCAGCCGGATATCTTTGCATCGAACGGCGTGATCCACGCCATCGACGCCGTATTGCTGCCGTAACACCTGATCACACGCGGTGGCGGAAAACGACGCGTTTTCCGGCCCGTTTTCCGTATCGGAAAACGCCTCACCACATGGTTCGTGCAGCGCGTTCTGGCCAGGCGGCGTCATAGTCGGCGCCGCCTTCTTCACCGCGTGACACTTCTGCCAAAATCTCGCCGGGTGTCGGCAAACCCGTCGCATCGTCGCGTGACCACAAATCGGCCCGCATCACGGCCCGGGCGCATTGCGTGTAGACTTCCGCAATCCAGATGATGATCACCGTTGCAGGCTGACGACCTTTACGCTCGAACCGCGCGCGCAATTCTGCATCATCGGTCAGGCGCGCCTGTCCATTGACCCGCACCACAGTGTTGGACCCCGGCACCATGAACATCAGCGACACGCGCCCATCGCTGACGATATTGTGCAGTAAATCCAGCCGGTTGTTGCCGCGCCAGTCGGGCATGGCCAACGTCTGCGGGTCGAGTTCCGTGACCACTGGCCCGTCGTCACCCCGCGGGCTCCCATCGGTTCCGTCTTCGCCCACCGTTGTGAGCACGGCAAAGCGCGCGGCCATGATCCACTTGCGATAAAGGGGCGTCAGCCGGTCGGCCACCTTCCGCAAGGACGGCTGGCCCGGCGTGCCATAGAGCGTCTCCAGCGTGGCGATGTCGTCAATGAAGTCCATCCGGATCAAACCCCGCTTCCTTCATCAATGCATCTGACCGTGTTTCCACCATGTCTTCGAGCTGTGCGATGAATGTCTCGCGCGCCATGCCCGGCGCAATCGGATCGAGAAATTCGACGACCGCTGTGCCCGGCGTGCGCCTGATGCCGCGCTTGGGCCAAAAGAGGCCCACATTTGTGGCCACAGGCACGCAAGGCTGTCCCAATTGTTCATAAAGCACGGCCGTTCCCACCTTGTAGGGCGCCTTGACGCCCGGCGCGATGCGGGTGCCCTGCGGATAGATGACCAATTGCCCGGGGCGCGCGCGCCCCGCTTGCACGTCCGCCACCATCTTCTGAATGGCGGCCCCGCGCTTGCCACGCGAGACAGGCACGCACCCCAGCCGTTTCGCGTAGACACCGATGATCGGGGCCCAGAGCAATTCGCGTTTCATGATGAATTTCGGGGCCGGTACCGCGTGAAAGATCAGCATGATGTCGAGGAACGACTGGTGTTTCGCACCAATGACAACTTCGTCCGTCGGCACGGTGCCCCGCACCTCGTAGCGAATGCCCACCATCCAGCGCATCGTCCATTTGACCCAGACGCAATAGGTCTTGCAGGCAAATGTGGCGCCGCGCGGGCTCACGATCGCCCAGGGCGCAAAGACAAGCCCCATGATCAACATCATCACGTACATCTGCACGATGAAGACCAGCGAACGGACATATTGCAGCATCAGGTCAACCCTCCGAGCGCGCGGCGCGCGGCTGTATTGGTGGCAACGAGGGCGACAACAGCGGCGACCGGCGGAATGAGGAACGGCACAAGCCAGCCGGCCCCCTGAAATCCGATGCCTGTCAACAGCCCGGGCGCTTCGGCGCTGCCCGTCGGCATCAACCAGACGGCCATCAGCCCTGCGACCACGCCCACGACAGCGCCCGACAGGGCGCGCAACGTGAACCGCCGCACAAAGGCGTTGGCGATGTAGCTGTCCGTCGCCCCCACAAGGCGCAGGACGGCGATCACCTGCGCGTTGGCCGCCAGTGCCGCGTTGGCGGCGAGGGTCACCATGGCCGCAACGGCCGCAACAATCAGCCCGGCCACAACCCAGCCCAGCACCCGCAACCGGCTCGCCGCCGAGACAAGTGGCGCGCGCCAACGACCGTGGTCGTCCAGCACCGCGCCCGGTACCTCCGCCGCCAGCCGGAGGCTCAGCCCCGTCGGGTCAAAGCCTGCATCCGTCGTCATTTCGATCAGGCGGGGCACCGGCAGCGTGTCGAGCGGCAAGTCCGCACCGAACCAAGGGGCCAGCAGCGCCGCTTGCTCGGCATCGCTGAGCGCGCGGGCCGACGCGACACCGGGTGTCGTGGCCAGCACGGCCAGAGCAGCCTCGGTCTGTTCGGCGCGTTGATCTGCCGGGGCAACAATCCGCAAGGTCGCGGTCTGGGCCAGTTCCGCCCCCCAACGATCCGCCAACCGTCCCGCCGCCAGAGACAGGGCGAGCGCAAAGACGGCAAGGAACGCCATGGCGCCTGCGGCAAACAGGGTCAGTTGCGCGGTGAACCCGGACGGTGGCACCACGCGGTCGGCCTGGCG
>CAZRUV010000132.1:0-8233 GCA_964603315.1 uncultured Rhodobacterales bacterium | reverse complement strand
CGCCAGCGCCGCTGCTGCAGCCGCCGCGGCCGTTCCCGCCTCTGCCGCGGCACCGGCTTCGGCCGCCGCCCAACGGGCCGCGCAAGCCGCACGCCAGATGAGCACCCAGGGCCAGGGCTCCGAGCAATCTGTCAAAGAGCAATATGCGGAAATCATGACGTCGGCCAAACGTCTCAATGTCAGCCCCGCTGTCTGGCAGGCGATGCAGGAGCTCGAAGCCGAGGTCGCGCGGAAAGCCGCAACCGGTCTGCCGATGACAAAGTTGCAGTTCCGGCAGGCATTCCGCAGTTACCTCGCGGGGCTGGAACAAAAGCAACAGATCGAGATGAATCAGGCCTTGCGACCGATGTTCAACACCAGTTTTGTGGAGCGCGTCTTGCACGAGCTTTACATCGTTCCGATGTCGGATCAGCGCCGTACCGTCAAATATGGCGCCGATGATGGCGGCGAAACCTGACGTCAGGGTTGCATCCCGGCGGCCACGTCTTCCAGTCGCTGTGTCACATACCCTTCGTGCCCCCGCACCCGCCGCCGTGCGGGGCGAAACGGGGCTGGCGCATCGTCCGCGATCAGTTCGGGATGCAAGGCCAACAGGCGACCACGCGCCACCGGGTCGAGGCTGCGGCGTGCGACAGGCCCGGGAAAGAAGCTTTCCGCCATCAGGCCGTTGGCATAGACGACCTCGTGCCCGGGGCACATGAAATGATGGTACTCCACCGCGCCCGAATGCCTGTGTCGCGCCACGCCCGGCATGTCGGTGCAATCCGCCGCCGCCATCAGCACCTCGCTGTCGTCAAACAAGAGGCGCAGGCGCGCGTCCTGCCGCAGCAGACAGTGGCGCGGCGATACATACGTGCGCGCATGGGGTAGCCCCGGTCCGAATGCGTCGGGTTCGACCACGACAGGCTGATCCTCTGCCTGCGGAAACAGCACCATGCGGCTGGCGACCCACATGATCGGTTGTGCGCCATTGTCCCGCGTCACCACCATATCGCCGGGGCGCAGCGTCTCCACCGGCACTTCGCCGCCGGGCGTCCGGATCAGCGTACCGCGCGCAAAGCAGACAAGCTCGCCATAAGGGGTCCCGCCCCCGTCATTCTTGAACGAGATGTCGTATGTCGTGCCGGGATCCAGCGGCGCCGTGGACACGACCAATGTCAGATCGCCCTGGTTTTCGCCCGGTCCGGCCGCCACAAACAGCAGGTCAATCGCAGGACCGCCACCCACTGGCACGGCCGTGAGGGTAAATTCGACCTCGAGCACGGCGCCCGCCGCCACAAAGACCGGATCGCCATCGGCATCCACCGCATTGATGTCGTCACGCAGGATCTGGTTTGGCGGCGTGCCGCCCGGATCGTCCTGAAACCCGTCGTCAAACTCCATGTCGTCATCATCGACGTTGATATCGATGGGCAACGCGCCGTTCGCGAGCGTACCCTGCGCATCACTGGGCAACGTAAAGGGTCCGTTCTGAGAGGGGTTCAGCTGGCCGTTCTCATTCACGAAGGTGAAATCGGCAAAGAGATACCCGGTGATGGAACCGCCGTTCGGCATTTTGATTTCCCTCGTCCAGTTCGCCCTTACGTCTCTAATTTAAGTTGCATAAGCTTGCGCATCACGAAGTGGAAACACACTGTTTCCCGGTCGTTTTGCGCGAAATCATGCCGGTTGTGCCTGAAAGGCAGGCATTTGCATCGCCTGTTCGGCCCCGTGCGAAAAATGCGCGGCATTTTCCTAAAACCCTGTTTCTCAACCCTTCGTTTCCCATGCGCGCATACGGTCGGCCCACCTGTGCTGGAGGTGGCTTTGGAAACCAGGTTCATCGTATACCTTGCGCTGGTTGTGCTATTGTCCGGCCTGGCCATCTATGCGTTTCGCCGCATCCGCAACCATGAGCGTGTGGCACGCACCTTCCGCGCCATCGCCGAAAGCACTGGTGACGGCATGGTGCTGATGGAACGCGACGGCACGGTTGTGTGGGTCAACGACGCCTATTGCGAGGTGATGGGGCGCGATCCGGACACGATGATCGGCCGGTCGGCGCTCGAATTCGCGCTACCGCCCGAAGAAAAGATGAGCGCGCGGGCAATCGCGGAGTTTCGGTTCGACGAATCCGACGAGCGGTTCAGCAAACTGACGCAACGCTCGAACATTCGCGGTGACGGCACGCGTTTCATTCACGAATTCAGCCACGCGGTGGTGCGCGACGGTGCCCAGACGCGGTTTCTGCTGGCCGGGCGCGATATCACCGAGCGGCTCGAACGGGAAACCGCCCTGATCGCGGCGCAGGAAAACCTGCAGAAACTGGCCAATGAAGACACACTCACCGGGTTGGAAAACCGCGCGCGCCTGTGGGCCGTGCTGGAAAGCCTGATCGATCAGGGTGATCCCTTTGCCGTGCTGCAGATCGACATGAACGACTTCAAGGTGATCAACGACACCTATGGCCATATTGCGGGTGACCACATCCTGATCCATTTTGCCGACATCCTGCGGGATGTGGCCGAGGAAGACTGGACTGTCGCGCGCGTGGGGGGCGATGAATTTACCCTGCTGATCCCCGGCATTTCGGATCTGAACGTGGCCCTTGATCTGGGCCGACGTCTGCGAGAGCAGGCCAGTGAGCCCTTGCGCTGGAAATCCGGCGAGATACGCGCCTGCATCTCGGTCGGGGCCGTGCTGGCGACGGGCGATGTCACCGATGCCGACGAGATCCTGAACCGGGGCGATGTGGCGCTCTATTCCGCCAAGCAGAAGAAACCGCATTGCGTGGCAGGCTACGACCTTGCCCTGCACCGCAGCTTTGTCGAGCAGCAGCAAATGCGGCGCGACGTGTCGCGCGCCGTGGCCGAAAACGCGTTTACCTTTCAGTTTCAACCCATTGTCGACACCTATGCCCATGCGGTGATCCGCTTTGAAATGCTGGCGCGGTGGGAACATCCCGCGCGCGGCTCCGTTCCGCCGTCCGATTTTCTGCCCCATGTGGAGCAGCTCGGCCTGATTTCCGAGCTGGATTTCATGGTGATCGAGCGTGCCACCGAATGCCTGCGCGTTCTGGATGCGGCTGGCCTTGAGGATGTGGGCGTGTCAATCAACCTCTCCACCGCCGCGATGCGCAACAGCACCATCCCGGACGAGTTGATTGCGCGCACCGCGCAGGCCAGTTTCACGCCGTCCCGTCTGTCGATCGAGGTGCTGGAGACGACGGTGGTCACCCTGGCTTCCAACGACGCGGTCGCACGACAGATGGACCGGTTGCGCGACGCGGGCTTTGTTCTGGTGCTGGACGATTTCGGCATCGGTCACGCCGGTCTGGCGCATCTTGCATCCTTGGCCGTGCACGGGATCAAGATCGACCGGCAACTGACATCGGCGGTGGACCGGGACGAAAAGGCCCATCACGTGGTCACGGCAACACTCGACCTTGCCGGCAAGCTCGGCGTCGACGTGATCGCCGAAGGGGCGGAGACATCACAGCAGATCACGACAATCATGGCCGAAGGCGGGCGGTATTTTCAGGGCTACGGCATTGCCCGCCCCATGCCGCTCGAAGCGGCGATTGACTGGGTCCAGCAGGACTGGGCCGCGTGGTCTCCGATGCAGTCGGACGGGCAAATCGCCGAAGCAAAGACCGGCCAATTCGCCGATGGAAAGAACACCTCCGCGTGAAAGCATATTTCAGCCCCTTCCAACATGGCACCCAAACCCCCATCCTGTAAGCAACAGGAGATTGCCCATGCCCACAGAACGCATCACCTTTTCCGGCCATGCCGGTCCGCTTGACGCCCGGCTTGATCTGCCCGAAGGGCCGCATCTTGCCACAGCCGTGTTCGCGCACTGTTTTACCTGCGGCAAGGATATTCCGGCCGCCCGCCGCATCGCCGCCCGGTTGACGACGATGGGGATCGCCGTTTTGCGGTTCGACTTTACCGGGCTGGGGCATTCGGAAGGCGAATTTGCAAATACCAGTTTTACGTCCAACGTCGAAGATCTTGAAAAAGCGGTGGAATATCTCAACGGTCGCGACATGGCCCCGGCCCTGCTCATCGGCCATTCGCTTGGCGGTGCGGCCGTGCTCCGCGCCACGGCCAACCAGCCGCAGATCAAGGCTGTCGCGACGATCGGCGCGCCCTTTGATCCCGAACATGTCACGCACAATTTTGCCGATGCCCTGCCCGAGATCATCTCGAAGGGCGTCGCCGAAGTGTCGCTGGGCGGGCGCCCGTTCCGCATCGGAAAGCAGTTCATCGACGATGTGGCCCAGGGCGCGCTGACCCCATCCATCGGGGCGCTGAACGCGGCACTCCTCATCCTGCACGCCCCCCGCGACAGCATTGTCAGCATCGACAATGCCAGCCAGATCTTCCTTGCCGCCAAACACCCCAAGAGCTTCGTGACCCTCGACGATGCGGACCATCTGGTGACCAAGGCGGATCACGCGGAATATGCCGCAGACATCATCGCCACATGGGCGCGTAAGTACCTGGAACTCAAACCACCCGCCCCGCCCATCGGTGCCCCCGAAGGCATCGTGCGCAGCGCCGAGGCGGACCCGAAAGGCTTTCTGCAGGACATCACCCACGGCACCCGGCACCATATCCTCGCCGATGAACCGCGTGCCTATGGCGGCACGAACAAGGGGCTGTCACCCTACGGCCTTGTCAGTGCCGGGCTCGCTGCGTGTACGTCCATGACCATCCGCATGTATGCGCGCCGCAAGGACTGGCCGCTCGATCATGTGTCGGTCGACGTCAGCCACAACAAGGTACATGCCCAGGATGCAGGCACGACGGCAGGGGACAAGATCGACGAATGGAAGCGCCGTATCACCCTGACCGGCGACCTCGACGATGCCCAACGCGCCCGCCTGATGGAGATTGCGGACAAATGCCCGGTGCACCGCACGCTGGAGCGCGGATCGACCGTGGTGACCGAGCTTGCACCGGCCGCGACCAAAACGCTCGAGACCACCTGAAAGGCAAAGGGGCTCAGGTCAACGCCCCTCCCGGAATGAAGCAAGGCACGGGCCCCGCGAGGGACCCGTGCCTTTCCTTTGGGTCACGTCCGGGATCAGTGGCGCGCGTCGCCGACCAGTTTCCAGACGGCCGGCAGCAGCACCGCGGCCAGCGCCAGCTTGATCGCATCTCCCAGAAGGAATGGCGTCAGACCCCATGCCAGAATGGGCTTGTCCCAGCCGTAAAGCTGGCCAAGCCAAAGAAGACCGGGCACGTAGATCAGCACATTGCCCACCAGCATCGCAAGCGCCATCCACAGCATCGACCGGTCCCAGCCGCGCCGCGCCAGCGCCCCCAGTGCCACAGTCGCGAGGACATACCCAACGAGGTAGCCGCCGGTGCCGCCCATCATGTATGTCAGCCCGAATTTCTCGGCCGACGAGCCTGCAAAGACGTCAAACCCGAGCGCCCCGACAATCATGTAGCCCAGGATTGTCACCAGCCCCAGACGCGCGCCGTAGGCCGCGCCAATGGTCAGCACGGCAAAGGTGCCCATGGTGATTGGCACCGGCCACATCGGAACCTTGATTTTCGCAGCGATCGCCAGTGCGAGGATGCCCAGCACCACCAGCGCAACCTGCTTGATGCGCAGCGCCGTGCCGCTTTCTGCGCCAAGAACGTCACCCAGCACTCTGTTATTCCACGTGTTTTCCATATCGGTCCCTCACCGGTCGATTGTTCGCGTGTCGTCTTGTGCCAAGCCCCCTGTCTTTCTGCAAGCGCGAAAAGCTTGATGCACATCAAGGACAACCGCGCGCGCCCCATGCCAAAAGGAGATCGTAGTCGCAAAGGAGACTGAGATGGGCGTCGTTTCCAGGATCGCCACAAGCGCGGACGTGATGTCGGGCATGATGGCACGCATGAACAAAGTGGCGGTAGACCCGCGCGCAGTCGCAACAGAGGCGCATGCGCGCAAACTGCGCGAGATGGTCCTGCGCTGCGCCGCTTGCCCGGATCAACCCGGTTGCATCGCTTTGCAATCCACAACGCTCACCCTCGCGGAGGCGCCGGATTTCTGTCCCAACAAGGAAGCGCTTCAGGCGCTCGCGGACCGGACATAGCGGCTGCGCATCCGGTAATCCTTGCGCGGCCCCCTGACCCGCCAGATCACCTCAAATGCGGGCCAGTGGGCAAAATCGTAAGACCCGTCATACTGATCCGGCGCACACCAGTGCGCCGTATCACCGCCTGCGGGCGGCACGTGGTGAAAAAACCGGCCATCCTCGAAATACACCGACAGGTCCGCCTCCCACCGATAGCGTTGCGCCGCGCTCAGCGGCGCGCCCTGCCCGATGCGCAGGACGCCTTCCTCGATGTAGTCCAGCCCGTCGCCCCGAGGCTCAAACCGCGCCGCCCCGTCAAAACGCCCGCGTGTGCCGTCCGCGTGGGTGATGTCGCGTACAATGGTCCAGCGCCCGGCAAAATCGTCCAGCACACGCTCAGTTCCCATAGGTCCCGTCCGTCACGTCATCCCCGTCTCCGGCAAACCGCACCCGGTCGCCCGAGACCGCCACGTCGTAACAGGCCCAAAGGTCAGACGGCGGCCATTGACTGCAATACTGGTCGCCCTGCACGCGCCAATACCCCCAGCTGTCACGCCCGCCAAAGACGTATAGCGTGCGGCCAGACGCCCGGAAGTCCTGTGTCGCGTTTTCGTAGACGATGACGCGCCCCTTCAGGGCGGCCTCAACACCCGCGCCATCCAGCACGGTCCACGGCTCTGCCGCAACCGGGCCGGCCGCGATCGCGATCAGGAGGGCAAAGCGTCTCATGCGCGGGCCTTCATCTTGTTGTTCCTGAACGCGCAGTCTAAGGCTGCGGCGACATTTCCGACAGTCACAAAAAGGTGCCCGATGATCCCCCGCTACTCCCGCCCCGACATGGTCGCCATCTGGGAACCTGCCACCAAATTCCGCATCTGGTTCGAGATCGAGGCTCATGCCTGCGACGCCATGGCCGACCTGGGCGTGATCCCGCGCGAGAATGCGGACGCCGTCTGGAAAGCCAGAGACGTGGAGTTTGACGTGGCCCGGATCGACGAGATCGAGGCGGTAACCAAACATGACGTGATCGCCTTTCTCACGCATCTGGCAGAACATGTCGGCAGCGAGGAGGCCCGCTTTGTCCATCAGGGCATGACCAGTTCGGATGTGCTCGACACATGTTTCAACGTGCAACTTACCCGCGCCGCCGACATCCTGATTGCCGACCTCGAAGCGCTGCTTGCCGCGCTCAGGAAACGCGCAATCGAGCACAAGGACACGCTGCGCGTCGGTCGCAGCCACGGCATTCACGCCGAACCCACCACCATGGGCCTGACGTTCGCGCGCTTCTACGCCGAGATGGACCGCAACCTCAGCCGTATGCGCGATGCCCGGGCCGAAATTGCCACCGGTGCGATTTCGGGCGCCGTCGGCACCTTTGCCAATATCGACCCTGCGGTCGAGGAACATGTCTGCGACAGGCTTGGCCTCGTGCCCGAACCCATCAGCACTCAGGTGATCCCGCGTGACCGGCACGCGGCGTTCTTTGCAACGCTGGGCGTCATCGCATCGAGCATCGAGAACATCGCCGTTGAAATTCGCCATATGCAGCGCACCGAAGTGCTCGAAGGGGCAGAGTTCTTTTCCATGGGTCAAAAGGGCTCGTCGGCCATGCCGCACAAGAAAAACCCGGTGCTGACGGAAAACCTGACCGGGCTCGCGCGCATGGTGCGCGCTGCCGTGATCCCGGCGATGGAAAACGTGGCCCTCTGGCACGAGCGCGACATCAGCCATTCCAGCGTGGAGCGGATGATCGGCCCGGACGCCACGATCACGCTCGACTTTGCGCTGGCGCGTCTGACGGGTGTGATCGACAAGATGCTGATCTTTCCGCAGAACATGCTCGACAACATGAACAAGTTCCCCGGCCTCGTCATGTCCCAGCGGGTGCTGCTGGCGCTGACCCAGGCGGGCGTCAGCCGCGAGGATGCCTATGCGATGGTGCAGCGCAATGCGCTCAAGGTCTGGGAAGAGCGCACCGACTTCAAGGCGGAACTGCTGGCAGATGCGGACGTCGTCGCCGCTCTCGGCACCGAGACGATCGAGGAAAAATTCGACATGGGCTATCACACCAAACATGTCGACACGATCTTTGCCCGTGTCTTTGGCACCGACTGACCTCTTTCCTCTTGCTCGAAATATCCAGTCCGTCTGTGCTGTGTCAGGATGGGAACG